>JANOFY010000344.1:0-2016 GCA_031413895.1 Planctomycetota bacterium
CAGGAACACCGTGCCGCCGTCGGCCGCGACGAAGTGTCCATTGCGATCCGCGACCGCGCCTGTGAAAGAGCCGCGCTTGTGTCCAAACAGCTCGCTCTCGAGCAAGTTGGCCGGCACCGCGGCGCAGTTCTCCGCGAGGAACGGTTTCGAATGGCGGCGGCTCTCGCGGTGGAGCGCGAGCGCGACGAGCTCCTTGCCCGTGCCCGTTTCGCCGTGGATCAACACCGGCACGTCCGCCGGTGCGACCTTGGCGATGAGCTCGAAGACGGCGCGCATCGGCGCACTGTCCCCCACCATGCCGAAGCGCATCGGCACTGAAGACGCGCTGTCCGTGCCGTTTCCGTCCGTGACGGGCGCGTTCACACGCACGAGCCGCTCGAACGCCCGCTCGAGCTCCGGCAAGCGGCCCACGCCCCGCGCTTCCTCGACGAGTCGCGCGAGCCGCGCTTCGAGCTCGTCCGGCTTGACGATCTCGGTCACCGTGAAGATCTCCCGATGACCTTCAAGTTCGCGTACTGCAGCAAGAGCTCGCGCGTTCCGGCGCCGCTGAAGCGCACCGTCGCGCGCGCGTTGATCCCCATCCCGACGAGCCGTTCGACCGTGCCGCGTCCGAAGTGCGCGTGGTCCACGTGGTCGCCGACGC
Source organism: Planctomycetota bacterium (assembly GCA_031413895.1). Classification (GTDB taxonomy): domain Bacteria; phylum Planctomycetota; class UBA1135; order UBA1135; genus JANLUN01. Next base: position 644 of record JANOFY010000344.1, read on the forward strand.
GCACCTTGGCCACCTGCGGCGGCGGATCGAATGCGCCGAGCATCTGCTCCTCGTCGCGATCCGGCTCCGATCCTTCGATGAGCTCCGGCGGGATCTCCTCGAGGAAACGCGACGGCGTGCGAAAGCTCATCTGCCCGAAGTGCGTGCGCTCGCGCGTGTGGGTCAGCACGACGCGCTCGCGCGCGCGCGTGAGGCCGACGTAGAAGAGACGCCGCTCTTCCTCGACACCGCTCTCGCTGTCGTCTCCGAGCGATTCCGCCACGGCGCGCGAGTGCGGCAGCAGTTCTTCCTCGACGCCGGCGATGAACACGACCGGAAACTCCAACCCCTTCGCGGAGTGGAGCGTCATGAGGGTTACCTTCTCGGTGCTCTCCTCGAGCCCATCGGTGTCGTTGACGAGCGCGATCTCCTGCAGGAAGCCGCGCAGTCCGCGAAGGCGCACTTCGCCAGCCGCGTTGGCTTCTCCCGCGACGAGCCGGTCGTACCCCGCCGCGTGCGCGCGCAGTTCTTCCACGTTGGCTTCGCGATCGACGCCGCTCTGATCGTCCATCTCCGCGAACCACTTGCCGACGTCGATCGCTTCGAGCACCTGGTCGAGCGCGAGCGCCGCGTCCTGCTCGCGCAGCGGTTCCAACCGCGCGAGGAGCTCCCCGAACTCCGCGAGCCCGGCGCGCGCGCGACCGCGGATCTGCGCGAGCGCCTCCTGCGAAAGGACCGCTCGATGCAGTGGAAGCTGCCGGTCGGCGGCCCACTGCACGAGCGTCTCGAGGCTCTTGTCGCCGACGCCGCGTTGCGGGACGTTGACCACGCGCCGAAACGCGACGGCGTCGGACGGGTTGACGATGAGCTTCAAGTACGCGATCAGGTCGCGGATCTCGCGCCGTTCATAGAACTCGAGGCCGCCGATCACTTGATAAGGAATGCGTGCCATACGCAGCGCGGTCTCGAGCGCGCGCTGCATGAAGTTGACGCGGTAGAAGACGGCGATGCCGTCGAGGCGCTGACCGTGCGTGCGCAGATCGTGAATCTGCCGCGCGATCTCGCGCGCTTCGTCGTTCTCGTCCGCGCACACGCGCAACGTGAGCTTGTTCCCCTCTCCGGCGTCGGTCCAAATCTCCTTGGCCTTGCGCCCGCGATTGTTGCGGATCACCGCCTGCGCGGCCTGCAGGATGACGCCGGTCGAGCGGTAGTTCTGCTCGAGCTTCACGACGACGGGTGCGCCGAAGTCGGTCTCGAAGTCGAGGATGTTGCGGATGTCGGCGCCGCGCCAGGCGTAGATGGACTGATCCGGATCCCCGCACACGGCGAGGTTGCCGTGCCACTTGGAGAAGTGCCGCGTGATCAGGTACTGCACGCGGTTCGTGTCCTGGTAC
>JANOFY010000345.1:0-5846 GCA_031413895.1 Planctomycetota bacterium
CGGAGTCGCACGCGCGCGGCCCCGAGCAGTTCCGACGCCCGCCGGCGTTGGTCCGGCGGCAGATCACCGAGATCCTCGAGCAACTGGACCGCCGCGCGCGCGTCGCCCTGTCGCAAGTGAACCGAGGCCATCACGAGCTTCACGTCCGCTGGCCACGGCAGCTCCACGTTCGTGAGGTACGCCTTGCGCGCCGCCGTGAGATCGCCGGATCGCAAGCGTGCACTCCCGAGCATGACGTGCCACTCGCGGCGATCCGTCGGATCCGTGGGCGGGAAGCGTTCGAGGAAACGCGCCGCCTCGCCGGGATAGTCGCGTTGCAGCAAGAGGTCCGCCTGCCGTTTCACGAGCAGCCAGCTCTCCGACGGGCGCCGAAAGCGCGAGAGCTCGCGCAGCAGCCGCTCGATCTCCTCGAGGTCGCCCGCTTCGTGCGCCAAGCGGATCAGGCCAGAGAGCGCGTGCTCTTGGAAGTCCTCGTTCGCGAGGTGTCGCGCGAGCGCGAGGCACTCGTGCAACGACGCGCTCGCGGCACGGTCCTCACCGCGCGCCGCTCGAATGCGGCACTGGATCCACAGCGGCTCGAGGCGCGGCTTCAGTTGACCCGCGCGCTCGAAGAGCGCCAACGCGGACACCACGTCGCGCTCGACGCTGGCGAGGAGCTCGTCGAATTCCTCCCGCTCGAGTTCGTGATCGCCGTCCGCTCGTTCGATCATGAGCCGCGCGCGGAGGCTCAGCGCGCGCGCCGCCGAGACGCAGTCGGGGCCGTCGACGTTGCGCGCGATCATCGCCGCGAGCTCGTCGAGGATCGGAGCGCGCGCGAGCTTCCACTCCTCAGGCTGGACGTCGTCGCTCCGCGCACGCCGTACTTGGTCCCACAACTCCGTCCAACGGCGTTCTTCGTCGAGCCCGTGCGCGCGATCCGCGGGAGACTGCGCGGCGTAGTAGCGCAGCACGTCGCGGACGTCGCAGCGGTCGTGTTCGGCGCACAGTCGTTCCGCGCACGCGCGCAGCGCCGGCAGCACCGACTCGTCGTTCGCGCGCAGGCGCTGGAGTCCGTCGAGGAACGTCTGGAGTTCGCGGTCGCGTTCCGCGGCCTGGTCGGGCTGTGGAGCGAGGCGACGCGCCGCATCGGTCGTCGCCGGATCGCTCGTCGCCGCGTCGACCACGCTCGGCTTCGCACTGAGCCAAATCAGGCCCACGACCGCGAATCCGGCGCCAAGCACCGCGATCCCGTGACGCCGGAGCAGAGCCACGGGCCTATCGGCCGGGCATGCGGCCCAAGAAGGCGTCGCGTTCAGGCGAGTGCGGCATCGCCTGCGCAAGCCGGCGCGCGTCGGTGGGGAAACCGCGCTCGCTGCAGACGCGGACAGCGGCCAAGCTGCGCTCGGGCTCCGTGCGCTCGGAGAGCGATTCGAGCTCGCTCGTCAACGCCGCGTCCTCCACGAGAGCGAAGTCGCGCTCGCCGAGCAATCGTTCGAGTCCGCGCTCGAGCGCCCAGGCGCGCCATGTGTAGTGACCGGGCGCCAGCGAGCTGGCGGAGAGTGCGAGGATCGGCGTCTCCGAGGTGACGCTCTGAACCGGTGTCGCCGTCGCGAACGCGCCACCGTCGTGTCGGAAGAGGTCGACGCGGTACGACTCGGCCCCCGCTTGCGGATCGATCTCGAAGGCGAGTTCACTCGCGAGTGCCGGCCAGGCGGCGGCAAGCTTCGGGTTCGCGACGAGGACGCGGTCGCGCGGGAAATACAGCGGACCGCCGGCTTCGCCGCGCAGCAGCGCGTCCGCGGGGAACGCGAGCGAGACCGACTCGCGACGGCTACCGAACCAGATGCCGCCGATGACGAGCACGCCGGCTGCGGCCGCGAGGGGTGCCCAACGCTTCCACATCTCGTCGGCGCTCGCCCGCTTCTTCGCCAGCACCGGGCGGCGCGGAGCGATCAGCTCCGGGCGACGCGCCGGAGCGGCGGTGGGAGCCGCGATCGGTGGGCCGGAGACCGCGCGCGGCGCGTTCGTGCGCTCCGTGACGGCGTGGTCGATCACGGGTTCGATCCCCGGTCCGAGGTCGAGCGGCAGCGGCGGCGGCGTCGCGAGCGTCGCAACGAGACCGCCGCAGTCGACGCAACTCTCGACGTGCCGTTCGATCCCAGCGCGGCGCTCGAGCGCCAGTGTGCGGAAACCCGGACCGCGGCCGAAGTCGTAGAGCTCTTCGCTCGTGGGGCACGCGCTCGCAGTCTCGCGTGTGGCCTCGCGCGCATCGGCGCGGTGCGCGCTGCGCCGCATCCAGCCGTCGACGGACTGGAGCATCCGCAGGCGCGAACGGCTGTGGGGATCGTCCGTCAACGCGCGCAGCGCGGCGGGGTCGAGCTCATCCCAGTGAGCCAGGGCTTCGGCGACCGCCCGCGAGTCGCGCAGGTCACCGGGCTCGAACCTTGCAAACTTCATTTCCGCGCTCGAATCCGCAATCGCGGCGCTGCGCGGGTCGATTTCCGTGCCTTTTTCGTGGGACTCGGGCTTCATTCGGCGGCCTCCTCGAAAGCGAAGTCGTTCAGCAAGACGCGCCTCAGGCTGGTCGAAGCACGCTTGAGCCGGTACTTGGTCTGCTCCAGCGAGATCGACAGGCGCTGCGAGATCTCTCCGATCGTGTGTTCCTCGACGAAGCGCAGTTCCAGTAGAGCGCGCTCCTCGGGCTCGAGCGCGGCCATCCCGCGGCGAACCAGCGAACCGACCTCGGCGTCACCGGCGGTCGCGCCGGGTCCGGGCGTCGGGTCGACCCTCTCGGGCATCCGGTCGCCGATGGGGGTCAGCCGCGTGTTGCGGCGGGCGCCTTCCTTGCGCTTGATGTCGACGCAGCGGCACCACGCGACGCGGTAGAGCCAGGTGCCGAAGGAGCCCTTCTCGGGATCGAAGCTGTCCTTGTCGAGCCGGTCGAGGACGTACAGGACGACGTCCTGATAGAGGTCCTCGCGCGCCGCGTGATCGGCCTCGAAGTGCCCGATGCAGTGGTAGAAGAGGGGGCGATAGCGCGTGAGGAACACCGCGACGGTTTCCTCGCGCCGCTGGCGCAAGCCAGCTACCAGTTCCTGTTCGTCCACTCGAAATCGAGCCCCTCGGAGGGCCCGACTGCGCGCCTCGACTGCGGACCCCTAGGAATGGTGGATATAGATTCGAGAGAGTCAATTCAAGGGGCGCGAGTCCAGTAGACGCTGGAAGACCCGGGCCTGCGAAGGCCAATCCGTGCGACTCGGGCCTCGCTTCCCATCCGATGGATCGAGACGGCGGAGGCGTGCGAAAAGCATTCTTCACTCGCGCAGTCACGCCGGTCGGGCGCCGCTCGAAACCGTCAGTTGGACTCAAGAGGCGTCGCTCCGCGGCTCGACAGGTGGTGCGTCAACGGCCGCGACCCACGGGGAGCGTCGTGGGACACGCCAGGCTTCGATCGCTCTGCTGCTCTTCCAAGCGTGCGGTGGGAAGACCGACCGGGAACACCGGACGCCTCCCCTGCGCCGCGCGTTGGAACGGCGCCAGGGGCGCTCGCCCCGCGTGGTCCTCGAACGCAAGCCAGGCGCGGTGTCGAGAGAATCGATCCATGACGGCTGCTTCCTCCGCTGATACGACCGCACCCACGCAGAACCGACTCACGGTGGCGCAGATGCTCCACGTGATGCGCGTGGAGTTCCAGCGCGCGCGCGCGCAGCGCTATCCGATCACGTGCCTCATGGTCGCCGTCGACCACATCGACGAGCTGCACTCCGCGCACGGCTACCAGTGCAAGCAGCTCTTGATGCGCACGACGTACGACCTACTGCGGCAGGTCACGCACGACGCGAACATGTTCGGCATGGCGCTGATGTCAGGCGATCGCCTGATGGCGGTCTTCCCGAACATGGCGCCGTCGCGTGCGGGCGAGCTCGGAAGTCTTTTCAACGCCGCCGCGCGCCAGAAGAAGCTCGAGATCGCCGGTCAGCCGATCGCGATGACCCTGAGCCTGGGCGCCGCGCACAACCTGCACGAAGAGACCGCGACCTTCGACGGCTTCGTTCAAGGCGCCGGCCGCGCGCTCGGGATGGCGCGCGAAGGCGGCGATCGCTACGTGATGTGGCGCGAGGCCGACGCCGAGCTCGAGCAACTCCGCGACGAGCTGAAGCAGACCAGCAAGGCGTTCAAGGATCAACAAGCGCTCCTCGACGAGGAGCTCGCCGAGCTCGGCGGTCTGCACCAGGCCGGCGTGATCGACAAGATCCAGCGTGTGTTCGGCCTGCGCGAGCGCACGCCCGAGCTGCAACAGCTCGAGCAAGAGATCATCGCGCTCGCAGCGAAGGAGCTCCACGAAGAACGCCAGAAGGCGGTGCAAGCTCAGTCGGTGGAGTTCAAGCGGCAGATCGACATGCTCGAGCGCCGCATCGCCAAGCTCACCGAGATCCTCGGAGTCACCGAGGAAGAGCTGAAGCGCGTGATGGCGATGAAGAACATCGACCCCGGCGTCGCATCGATCTATCGCACGGTCCAAGGACTGGCGGTCGACGATGCACACACCGAGGCGAAGGCCGCGATGATGGCCGACATATTCAAGGCCAATTTCGCGCTACAGAAGCGAGAAGAGACCGTCAGCAGTTAAGGGATTGGAAACACCGCCGGACCCGAGGACATCCGTCCGGGGGATACGGGAGACGTCAGAGCATTCTGGGAGAAACATCGATGACCAAGAGCAAAGGTACGGAATTCAAATCAAATGGGGAGGGCTCCACCGGGACGATCGAGCCTTCGAAGACCTCGCCCGAGGGCGAGATCAAGAAGACCGAGGGCGTGCTCTACCTGGGCATCGACCTGGGTACGTCGCGCAGCTCGGTGGCGGGCAGCAACGGACAGCGCATGACGATCTCGTCGCACGTGGGTTATCCCAAGGACGTGGTCAGCCGCAAGTTGCTCAAGAAGGATGTCCTCTTCGGCGACGACGCCGTCGAACACCGACTCTCGCTGAAGTTCTACCGACCGCTGGCGGCCGGCGTGCTGAAGCCGACGTCGAACAACAAAGAAGCCGACGTCGAAGGCAACCTCAAGGCGGCGGAAGACCTGATCCGCGAAGCCATCCGCCTGTCGATGCCGCGCAAGGACGAGCTGATCTACGCCGTGATCGGCGTGCCCGCGCAAGCGGCCATCCACCACAAGGACGCGATCATCAAGGCGGCCAAGGAGTCGGTGGACTCGGTGATGCTGTGCTCGGAGCCGTTCGCGGTCGCGTACGGTCTCGACATGCTCGACGACGTCCTCGTCATCGACATCGGCGCCGGCACGACGGACCTGTGCCGGATGCACGGCACGATGCCGGAAGACTCGGACCAGATCACCAATACATACGCCGGTGACTACGTCGACAATCAGCTCATCGAGCTGATCAAGAAGAAGCACCCGGAAGCGCAGTTCTCGATCCAGATGATCCGCCACATGAAGGAGAAGTACTCCTCGGTGGCCGACAACATGACCCCGGTGATCGTCGAACTGCCGGTCAACGGCAAGCCGATGACGTTCGACTTCACGGCCGAGATGCGCCAAGCGTGCCATTCGATCGTGCCGCCGATGGTCAAGGGCCTGGGCGAGCTGATCGCCACGTTCGACCCGGAATTCCAGCACCGCCTGAAGAACCGCGTGCTGCTCGCCGGTGGTGGTAGCCAGATCAAGGGTCTGGACATCGCGATCGAAGCGGAGATGAAGCGCATCCTCGGCGGCGGCAAGGTCATCCGCACCGAAGAGCCGATGTACGGCGGCGCGAACGGCGCGCTCAAGGTCGCGCACGACATGCCGGCCGAGTATTGGGAGAAGCTGAAGTGATGGCCGCGGGGCGCCCGCGGTCCCGC
>JANOFY010000346.1:0-12662 GCA_031413895.1 Planctomycetota bacterium
CGGGCGACATCGATGCGAAGAAGAAGATCAGGCCGAGGAACGAGAGCACGACCATGTGGCCGCCGCTCATGTTCGCGAAGAGTCGGATCATCAACGCGAACGGCTTGACCATCAGGCCGATCAGTTCGACGACGAACATCAGCGGCCAGAGCGCGCCCGGAACGTGCGGCACGAGGTTCTTCCAGAAAGCCACCGGCCCCTGCGCGACCATCCCGCCGCCGATCATCGACCCGAGCGTCACGACCGCCATCGCACCCGTGACGAAGATGCTCGCCGTCGCGGTCGCGCCGTGTGGCACGAGCCCCATCAGGTTCATGAACAGCAGGAAGAAGAAAAGCGTGAGGAAGTACGGCAGGAACTTTCGTCCGAGATCCTTGCCCATCACGGAGTACACCATCTCGTCGCGCACCCACGACGCGAAGCCCGCGAAGAGCCGACTCACGTAGTCGCCGCCGCCGTGCTTCAGGTGGCCGGGCACGCCCGAGAAGCACACCAGCACGAGGAGCACGGCTGCGATCTGGAACAGCTGGAGGTTCGTCGCGACGAGCTGCGTGCCGTCCACGTCGTGGTCCATGTCGAACGCCGCGGGTGCGCCGGGCACGGTGAACGACAGGAGCCAGGGCGAGTGGGCGTCCGCGTGTCCGGTCCCCGGCTCCACCGCGGCACCATGGCTCGCGCCGTGCCCAGCTGCGTCCGCCGTCACCAGATTCGCCGGGATCAGGTGCATGTACAGCGTGAGGAAGATGTTCTCAGCGCTGTGGTGCTCCGAGTACTTCGCGCTGCCCCAACAGGGCAACGCGACGAGGGCAGCGATCGCTACGAGTCGCAGGAAGCTCACGGCAAGCTGGTCTCACGGGGCCTGTGGGTGGAGAGCGTGCGCACGTTGTCGATCGTCCCGGGAATCAGAATCAGGATCGCGGACGCAGCGAACGTGATCAAGAAGCTCTTCCAGTCGAAGAGCGCCGCGGCGGGCTCGAGATAACGCAGGCACAGCGCGCCGCCGAGCACGACGGCGAGCTTGACTGCGAATCCCGCGAGCGCGGTCACGAGGAGTCGCTCGGGATGGTGCGCGAGCTCGTGGCGCTGCCAAACGAGCGTCGCACCCGTCACGCAGGCTCCGGCGAAGTAGCCGAGCAGGACGCCGTTTCCGAGGGCTCCAGAGAGCGACCAACGCACGCCGAGCGCGGCGACGAGACCGATCACGGCTCCGATGGTCGACATGTTCATGAGGGGGGGGGACGGCGCTTCTGGTCCTCGCTCGGACCGCGGTGCGCGGCGTGCACGCTGGCGGGCACGGCGCGAATCACGGCGATGAACCCCCCCACCGCCCCGGCGAAGATTCCGGTGATGAGGAGCCAGGGGCCCGTTCCGAGCTTGCCGTCGAGCCACCAGCCGGCCGCGCCCAGGAGGGCCATCGACGCGGCGAACTGCACTCCCAGTCCCGCGTAGCGGCCGAGGTCCGACGCACCAGAGAGAGACTTGCGGGACGGTGCGCGAGGATCCATCGGAGACGCAGCGCGGTCGAACGGCTGGGTGAAGCGTGATTCGACGGAGAGCTGGAAGAGAGCGACCTGGGATCGGACGGCGCGCGTGTCCCTCGCGGGAACTGCGCACGACCTTTTGGGCGAACAATGTATGGAACACGCGCGCGGCGTCAACCGCCGGCGCGTGAATTCGCGCGGATCGCGATGGGATGGCCGGTGCGCAGGCCCGCCGCTACACTTTTCGCCCCACACGCGCGCAAGCGCCGCGCTGCACAGGAGTGCTCCATGCTCGAACGTACCCTCGTCCTCCTGAAACCCGACGCCGTTCAGCGCGGGCTCTCAGGCAAGATCCTCAGCCGCTTCGAAGAGAAGGGACTCAAGGTCGTCGGCCTGAAGATGCGCCGCTTCCCCGAGTCGCTGCTGCGTGAGCACTACGCCATGCACAAAGCGCGTCCGTTCTACGCAGGCCTCGTGCGCTTCATGGGCTCGAGTCCCGTCGTCGCGATCGCACTCGAAGGCAAGAATGCGATCGCCGTGACGCGCGCCTTGATGGGCTCGACGAACTGTGCCGATGCGCAGCCGGGCACGATCCGCGGCGACTTCGGGATGTCGCGCTCCTACAACCTCGTGCATGGCTCCGACGGTCCGGAGACCGCGGCCCAGGAGCTCGCGCGCTTCTTCCTGGCCGAGGGTGAGCTCGTGTCCTGGACGCCGAACAACGAGTCCTGGGTCTACGATGTCGAGGACGAGCTGCGCTGAACCTGCGAGCCGCGCACATCGGAGAGCTCGCCGCTGAGCTCGCACCGCTCCTCGAAGGCCGCACGCTGCGGGAGGTGCATGGCCATCCGCCAGCGGACGTCGTTTTCGTGCTGGCCGACGCGCGCGACGAACCGCCGGCGCGCCTGCGCATCTCGGCCGATCCCGATGCCCCGCGGATCCACCTGCAACACGAGCGCGTGCCGCGGCACGAGGGGCCTCTGGGGCCCTTCTTCCGGCAGCTCGCGGTCGAGCTTGCGGATGCCGAGCTCACGTCCCTGGCGCAAGTCGCGAACGACCGGGCCGTCATTCTCGAGTTCGCACACGGCGCCGCCGGTGCACGCCGCGCGCTGATCGTGGAGCTCTTTGGGCGGCGCGCGAACCTCGTGCTCGTGGGCCCTGAGGACCGCGTGATCGACATGCTCGTTCCGTCGCGCAGCGCAGCGGGCCCCGCACGGCTCGCACCGGGCGAGATCTGGCGACGTCCCCCGGGAACGGGCGCCGATCCCGAGCCCACGCGCCTCGCCGCGACCTTTCCGCCACCGACCGCGCCGCCGCCGCGCGCATCCATCTCCGCGCCGCTCTCGTGGATCGTGGAGAGTTCTCTGGGCGCTCAAGCGCGAGAGGCGCTGCACGCTCGCGCGCTGACCCGGCTCGAAGAGCGGCTCCAACGCAAGCTGAAGCGTGCTCGCACACTGGTCACCGGCCTCGAACACAAGCTCACGGCGAGCACCGAGTTCGAACGCGTGCGTCGCGACGGTGAGCTCCTGAAGGCGCACCTCCACGTCGCGCGTCGCGGTCTCTCGTCGATCGAGGTCCCCGACTTGTTCGAAGAGGGCGCGCCGCTGCGCACGATCGAACTCGAACCGCGCGCCAGCCCGCAGGAGAACCTGACGCGCCTGTTCGACCGCGCGAAGAAGCTCGAGCGTGCGCGCAGAGTCGTCGAGAGCGAGCTCGCGATCGCGCGAGCGCGGATCGACGCGCTGACGGAGTACGTGGCGCGCGCGCACGCGCGAGAATCGGATCCGGCCGCTCTGGACGACGAGGCCGTCGCGGCCGGGCTCCTCGATCCGCTGCAGGAAGCGGACGCGCGAAAACGCAAGCAGCCCACTCCGCGCCTGCCGTACCGCGTGTTCCATTCTCAGCGCGGCACCGAGATCCGCGTCGGCCGCAGCGCTCGTGACAATGACGATCTGACGTTCCGCGCCGCGCGCGGCAACGACGTGTGGCTCCACACGGCCGACGCGCCCGGGAGTCACGTCGTGTTGAAGGTCGGTCGCGACGAGCCGGATGCGGAGGACGTGCTCGACGCCGCGCACCTCGCCGTGCACTTTTCGCCGCTGCGCGGCGGCGGCGGAGCCGGCGTCCACGTGGCGCGCGTCAAAGACGTCAAGAAGCCGCGCGGCGCGAAGCCCGGCCTCGTCAGCGTCGCGGGCGGAAAGGTCCTGCGCGTTCGAGTCGAGACTGCGCGTCTCGAAAAGCTCCTCGGCACGCAGCGTCACACAGGCGATACGGGCGAATGAGCGCTCACGTGAACTTCGGTAACCCCGGCGACGACGGCGGTATCGTGTCGCGCTTCCCGCCGTGGACACGACGCGCCCGTCCGGCGTGCGATATCCTCTCGGCCCACTTCCTCACCCCAGGATGGATCCGGTGACTTCCCAATCCACAAGCTTGCGACGTGTGACCGCGACGATCGCGGCAGCGCTGACGCTGCTCGTCGCGTGCACAGCCACCGACCAACCGACCGCCGAGCAGAAGCAGAAGATGCTCGAGATCCACACCGAGTCGGCGCAGCAGTACCTCGCGATGGGCGAGCTCGAGCGTGCGCAGGATCAAGCGCGGAAGGGCCTCGAGATCGACCCGGAGAGCGTCAAGCTGCGCCTCATCAACGGTTGGGCGCTGCAACGCCGCGGCCAGACGAACGACATTCTGCGAGCGGAGAGCGTGTTCCGCGAGTTGCTCGGGACCGACGACTACCGCGCGAATCTTGGCCTGGGTGAGACGCTCGAACGCAAGGGCCTCGTCTGCTCGGAAGCCGCGGATGCGATCCGCTCGGGCGACCGCGTCAGCGAGGCGGCCGATCCTTCCGTGCGCGTCGCGGAGCTCGAACAGGAAGCGCAGAACGCGTGGGTGGAGTCACACGCGATGCTCACGCGCGCGCTCGAACGACATCCCGGCGACATCGACGCCATCGGCGGTCTGATCCGCGTAAGCGCTCTCCTCGGCCACGATCGCGAAAGCCTCGATTGGTGCGCGCGGCATCTCGAAGCCACGGTGACCGACTTGAACTTCTGGCAACAGCGGATCCTGCGACCGGACATCTCCGCCGAGGAGGAGGCCTACTTCCGCAGTCTGATCAAGCGCCTCACCCACCGTCAGGTCGCGACGCACCTCCACGCCGCGACGTTGCTCGTCAAGAACGGCGACAAGGGGGAAGCCATCGAACACCTCGACGCCGTCGCGGAACTCGATCCCGCGCGCACCGAGGTCTTCAGCCGCCGCGCCGAGCTCGCACTGGAGCTTGGACGTTACGACCAGGCGATCGTGGACATCGACACGTTCTTGCGCCTCTGCAAGAAGGACTTCGAACACCCCGACGTGAAGCGCGCGTGGCGCCTGCGCGGCGAAGCCGAAGCCAAAAAACGCGCCCTCCTGCCGACTCAGTAGCGCGGCAGTTCGCACGCGACCGAATCGACAGGAGGGCGTGACGTTCGTGTGCGGCCTCGTCAGGAGGGGCGCGGCCGCTCACGTCCGGATTCAATCCTGCGCCGACGGTTTCCAGGTCAACGTACGCCGTTGGCCTTTCTTGTCGATCATTCCGACCGCGAGCTCGCCGTCCGCAGCGCGCTGCGTGAGCACGCGGGTCACGTCGCTGGCATCGTGCACGAGCGTGCCATTGAGCTCGATCACGATATCGCCGCGCTGGATCCCCAGGATTTCGGCGATCGTGCCGGGTTCCGTGCGTTCCACCTGCAGGCCGAGCTCGGGTTCGAGGTCGAGGTCCTTCAACCTTTCGGGGTCCGGCTTGGTGTAGGTGATGCCGAGGATGTGGGTCGGAGGCTCTGCGCGTAGGGCGCGGCTCGATCCGTCGCGCGCACGCGGCGCCGGGGCTTGGAAGGGTCCCCCGCGCGGTGCGCTCCAGCTCCAAGCGTGTCCGTTCCCGCCGCCGATCCTGTCGCGCAGTTCGGGATGCGTTTGGAGGAGCTCTTCGACGCTGTCCGCCTTGTAGGTGCGCGTCTGCTTGTCGCCGTCGACGTCCTCGGTCACCTCGCACGTAACGCCATCCGGGCCGACCTGCAGGCTGAAGGACTGCGCTTGCGATGAGCCGCCCAGCTGACCCGGCGGCACGTTCCCGTGTTGCATCGGCGCCTGATCGAGCAGCCGCTCGAGATCGCGCTGCACGTTGTCGAACATCGGGTCGATGCGGTCGAAGCGCCGACGCAGCTGATCGAACCGCGAGTGCAAGTCGTTCCAGTGCGGCGCACCGGAGAAATCGTCGACTGCAGGCGGCGCGATGAGCGAACGCAGCGCGAGACGCGCGGTCCACGCGAGATCCGGTTGGCTCGGATCGTTCGCCCACGACTCGAGCGCTTGACGCGCCGCATCCTTGCGGCGCGCGAGATCGATCACGCGCTCGTACGCACGCTCACGCCCGTCGAGATCGGACTGTGTGAGCTTCTTGCGCCAGCCCTCGCGATCGAAGGCTTCGTCTTCGTTCGGGCCCGGCTGCACTCGAACGAGTTTCTGTCCCCGCTGCGCTCCGGACCCGTCGTTCGTCGCAGGACCAAAAAGGAGCGGCACACTCGCGATCAAGATCCAAGTCGAATTCATGGTCTCACCTCGATACGTCTATCTGGACAAGCCTCCGCGACCCGGCGGCCTGGCGCGACTCCTCGCCTCTGCGACGCGCGTCAGCGGAGGCCCGGACCAACACGTTGCAGACTCACGGGCGAACCCGTGTTCGAACTCCACGGAGAGAACCGCGACATCGGCGAGGGCTCGATGCCGAACACATCGGCCGACTCGCTCCAGCGCGGTTCGCCCGGCTGGACGCGACGGAGCGCGTGCATCTCCTTCACGGGCGTGACGACGAGCGCGGGCGAAGTCGGCGCAGCTTGATCGATGAGCAACGGCTCGTGGACCGCCGGATCCTGCGCCACGAGCTCGGTGACCGGCTGCGCGTTGCCAGGTTCCGACGCGGAGCGCTGGATCCAAAGTGCCGCGAGCAACGCCGCCGCCGCGGCCGTGTGGATCAGGAGCCAGCGCCAGCGCGGATCGATGCGCCGCACCGGCGGCGCACTCGGACGCGAGAGGGACTCGCGAGCACTGTTTCCGCTCACCGGGCCCGTGTCCGTGCGGAGCGCGCCGTGCTCGACCAGGGCGCCGCGCAGCGCCGGCCACAGGTCCACACCACCGGCCCGCTCGCGCTCGAACCCACCGAGGAGCGCTTCGCGCGCAGAGCTCGCGCGAACGGCGTGCGCGCGGCAATCGGCGCACGTCGAAAGGTGCCGATCGAGATCGGCCTCCCGATCCGGGTGCAGATCACCGCCGCTGTACAGCGGCAGAGCGCTTCGAACCTCGGTGCAATCCAAAACTCGCGGGTTCATTCCCAGGTTTCCTTTTCGTCTTCGTCGCGCAGGTCTACGGGAGCGTCGTCATCGGAGTTGGCTGGCGCGTCGCTCTTCCAGCTCGCGTCTCCACCCGCGGCCTTGAAGCGTGCGCGCCGTTCCCATTCGTCTTGAAAGAGCTTCCGCCCGCGGTGCAAGCGCCAGCGAACCGTGACGTGCGTCGCGCCGACGATCTCGGCGATCTCTTTGCACGGCAGGCCTTCCATCTCGCGCAGCACGAGCACCGATTGGAAGTGCGGCGCGAGCGCCGACAGGCACTCGCGCACCTCGCGTGCGAGATCTTCGCGCTCCAATCGCTGCGAGGGTCCATCGGTGCGGCCGTCGGGCAGATCGAACTCGCCCTCGTCCTCGTCCGCGCGCGCGGTGCTCTGCGCGGGGCGGCGCCGGCGCAGATGGTCGATCGCGAGGTTCGTGACGATCCGGTACAGCCAGGTCGTGAACGCGTGTTCGAAATCGAAGCGCGCCAGGTTCTTGAACACGCGCAGGAAGCCTTCTTGCGCCAGCTCCTGTGCGTCGTCATCGCTGGCGACGAGATTGCGCGCCACGCGCCACGCGCGCTGCTCGTGGCGTTTGACGAGGTCGCGGAACGCGTCCTCGTCCCCGGTCTGGGCGCGGCGGATCAGCGCGTGGTCTTCCGCGCGCTGCGCTAGGAGGGCCGGATCGTCGGCGGCCTCGTCGAGGTGTTCGGACAGCTCCTCGAGCTCGACCGTCTCGGGGGTCTCTTCCTCCGGAGCGGCGCTCGGGAGGGATTCGCCGTCTTGCCGTGTGTGTTCCATCGCGTGAGCGGAACGCCCGGCCCGCCACACTCGCGGCCACTGAGTGTACCGCTCTCCAGGGTAGCCCGTGGACAGGCGAGAAAACGTGCGCGTGCGGTTTAGACGTGCGGAGCTCAAGGCCGTGATCGTGTCCGAAGACGCACGGAGTACGCGGCGTCTCGCCCGACGTTGGATCGGCCTTGAAACGAACTCAGTCCAGGTGCGGGAACCGCCCCGGGATCTCGCCGGCGAAGCGGTACTTGCGGCGGCGCCGGGCGAGGAGCTCGTCCGTCGGGATGGCGGAGAGCGCGGCCAGCTCGTCGAGAATCGTTTTCCTCACCTGGGCCATCGCGACGATGGGCGCCCGGTGCGCGCCGCCCTGAGGCTCGGCGACGACCCCGTCGATCAGATTGAGCTTCATGAGGTCCGGCGCCGTGAGCTTCAGCGCTTCCGCGGCCTCGGGCGTGCGCTCACCGTTCTTCCACAAGATCGCCGCGCAGCCTTCGGGGCTGATCACCGAGTAGTACGCGTACTCCATCATCCACACTCGGTCGCCCACCCCGATGCCCAGCGCGCCGCCCGATCCGCCTTCTCCGATCACGATCACGAGGATCGGCACGCGCAGCGAGAGCATCGCGAGGATGTTCTCGGCGATCGCCGTGGCCTGTCCGCGCTCTTCGGCGCCGATCCCCGGATACGCGCCCGGCGTGTTGATCAGCGTGACGATCGGGAGGCGCAGCTTCTCGGCGAGCTTCATCTTGCGCAGGGCCTTGCGATAGCCCTCGGGGTGCGCGCAGCCGAAGTTGTAGGCGACGCGCTCCTTCGTCGTGCGGCCCTTGCGGTTCGCGATGAGCACGAAGCGGCGATCCTCGATGCGCGCGAGTCCCGTGACGATCGCGCGGTCCTCTCCGAACACCTTGTCGCCCGAGAGCTCGATGAAGTCGTCGAGGACCTTCTCGATGTAGTCGCTCGCGGCGGGGCGCTCGACGTGGCGCGCGACGTTGACGCGCTCCCACGCGGACAGGTCGGCGTACGTCGTGCGGATGGACTCGGACAGCTTCTGGCGCAGCGCCTCGAGCTCCTCGGAGAGATCGAGGTTCGTCCGGAGCGCGAGCGCCTCGAGCTCGGCGAGCTGCGCCTCGATCTCCTTGATCGGCCGCTCGAACGCCATGCCGGAGGCGGTCGTGTCGTTTCGATTGCGCGAGGAGTCAGCCAAGTCGGACGCGCGGGCGGCGGCGACGCGCGCACGAGCTGGCAGCATGGTCTCGGAGCGCGGGCCGGATGGCAACCTCTTGACGAGCGCGACCGAACGAGATCGCGGCGGCGCGAGCCAGTGGCGCGCGGAACCACCCCGGCTAGAATCCGCGCTCCCACCCCCTCCGCACCCACATTTAATACGTAACCGTGCCCATGGCTGCTTCCTCCCTCTCGCGCCACGCTGCGCAGACCACCGCGCTGCCGGATGCTTGGCGCGTCGAAGTCTTTCGCCAGGAATCCGTCGACGATCCGGAAGGCGAGCACCTGAAACGCGCCACGGTGGAGCTCGGCCTGGCCGGTCTCGAGCGCGCCCGCTACGGGCGGGGCTTTCTGCTCCCGCCCACTCTCTCGAAGAGCGACGTCGAGAAGGCCGCCCGTGAGCTCTTGTCCGACGCCGTGCTGGACGACGTGCGCATCACATCGCCGAAGTCGTCGCCCACGTCGCACACAGCGCGTGCGCAACGCATCGTCGTCGCGCGCAAGCCCGGCGTCATGGATCCCGTCGCGCTCACGGTGCAGCGCGCGCTGTGGCGCAGCGGGCTGATCCCCGCCGCGCGCGACGAGGCGTTCCTCGTCACGACGTTTCGTGTGTTCGAGCTTCAACACGCTCCGTCGCGCGGCGGCGCCGCGAAGTTCGAGCGTGCGACGCTGGTGCAGATCGGCGAGAAGATCCTCGCCAATCCCACGATCGAGGACGTCCACGTCGAGAGCGAAACGCTCAGCTTCGTGCGTCCGCCGCCTTCGCCGCGCCACGGCGTCGTGCGCGTTCCGCTGGCCAACGTGAGCGACGAGCGATTGCTCGAGATCAGCCGCCAGGGCGTCTTGAGCTTGTCGCTCGCGGAGATGAAAGCGATCCAAGCGCACTACCGCGAAATCGGACGAGATCCGACCGCGTGCGAGCTCGAGACGCTGGCGCAGACGTGGAGCGAGCACTGCAAGCACAAGACGTTCACCGGCATCGTCGAGATGGACGGCGAGCGCATCGACAACCTGCTCAAGCATACGATCAAGGCGGCGACGCTCGAGCTCGATCGACCCTGGTGCGTCAGCGTGTTCCACGACAACGCGGGTGTGATCGCGTTCGATCAGGGGTTCGACGTGTGCTTCAAGGTCGAGACGCACAATCACCCCAGCGCGATCGATCCGTACGGTGGCGCCGGTACGGGCATCGGTGGGGTGATACGCGACGTGCTCGGCGTCGGGCTCGGGGCGCGTCCGATCGCGAACACCGATGCCTTCTTCGTCGGCCCGACCGATTTTCCGCGCGAGGAACTACCGAAGGGCACGCTCCATCCGCGCCGCATCTTGCGCGGGGTCGTCGCCGGCGTGCGCGACTACGGCAATCGCATGGGGATCCCCACCGTCTCCGGCGGAGTGTGGTTCCATCCCGCGTACGTCGCGAACCCGCTCGTCTACGCCGGCACCGTCGGCATCCTGCCGCATTGGGCGGCGACGAAGTCCGTGGAGCCTGGCGACCAGATCGTCGTCGTCGGGGGACGGACCGGTCGCGACGGCATCCACGGCGCGACGTTCTCGTCGATCGAGCTGTCGGACGAGTCGGACGTCGTGTCGAGCGCGGCAGTGCAGATCGGCGACGCGATCACGGAGAAGCGCGTGCAGGACGCGCTGCTCCAAGCGCGCGACGCACGGCTCTACCGCGCGATCACGGACTGCGGCGCGGGCGGATTGTCGTCCGCGGTCGGCGAGATGGCCGAGAAAACAGGCGCGCGTGTCCATCTCGAGCGTGTGCCGCTGAAGTACCCCGGACTCTCCCCGGAGGAGATCTGGATCAGCGAAGCGCAAGAGCGGATGGTCCTCGCCGTCCCGCCCGAGTCGCTCACGCGCCTGCTCGCGGTCTTCGCTGCCGAGGACGTCGAAGCCACCGTCATCGGCGAGTTCACGAACACGCGGCGGCTCGAGCTCTTCGCCTCCGGCGAACTCTTCTGCGACCTCGACCTCCATTTCCTTCACGAAGGCACGCCGCGCACGGTGCGGCGCGCGACGTGGACGGCGCCCGGTCACACGGATCCGGGGTGTCCGGCCGTCACCGACCAGCGCACCGTCTTGCTGGCTCTCCTCTCCGCGCCCGACATCGCGAGCAAGGAGTGGATCGTGCGGCAATACGACCACGAGGTGCAGGGCCGAGCGGTCCTGAAGCCGCTCGTCGGCGTCCGGCGCGACTCCCCCGGCGATGCCGCGGTCCTGAAGCCGCTCGACCACTCCGACAAGGGCCTGGCGATCGCGTGCGGCGCGAACCCTCGGTTCGGCCTGCTCGATCCGGGGGCGATGGCGGAGGCCGTGATCGACGAGGCGTTGCGCAACGTCGTGGCCGTCGGCGGCGATCTCGATCACACGGCGATCCTCGACAACTTCTCGTGGGGCAACTGTGACAAGCCCGAGCAGATGGGAGCGCTGGTCCTGGCGGCGCGCGGCTGCCAGCGCGCAGCCGTCGCCTTCGGCACCCCCTTCATCTCGGGGAAGGACAGCCTGAACAACGAGTACCGCGTCGGCGATCGCACGCTCTCGATCCCGCCGACGCTGCTCATCTCGGCGCTGTCGATCGTGCCCGACGTCCGCCGCGCGGTCAGCATGGACTTCAAGCGACCGGGTTCGCGCGTCTACCTCGTCGGCCAAACGAAGGCGGAGCTCGGCGGCTCGCATTTCCTGGAGCAACTCGGCGCCACCGGCGGCCGCGTTCCGCGCCCGGACCTCGGCCTCGCACCGCGATCGATGCGCGCGCTGTCGCAGGCGATCCGTGCCGGCGCCGTCTCGAGCTGTCACGACCTCTCGGAAGGCGGACTCGCCGTCGCCGCGGCGGAGATGTGCTTCGCGGGCGAGCTCGGAGCGTCGATCGACCTCGCGCACGTGCCCGCCGAGAAGTTGGATCGCGCGTACGATCCGGACGGCACACGCTTGTATTCGGAATCGTGTTCGCGTTTCTTGGTGGAGGTCGCTGAGGGGCGAGCACAAGAGTTCGAACGCGAACTCGCGGGCCATCCTTTCGCGGCCGTCGGAAGGGTGACCTCGGAGAAACGCCTCGTGGTCCGCGGGACCGGCGGGGGAACCCTTCTCGACGTCGATGTCGAAGAGCTGCGCAGCGCTTTCCTCGGAGGTTTCCAAGGATGACGCCGCGGCTCGACACAAGGTCAGGCCGCATGTCGAATCGCTTCTCGAACACACGCACTCGTGCACTGGTGCTCCGCACGGCGGGCATCAACTGCGACGGCGAAACCGTGCGCGCGCTCGAGCTCTCCGGAGCGGCGGTCGACCTCCTGCACCTGAAGCTCATCCTGGCCGAGCCCGCGCGGCTCGGTGATTACTCGCTGCTCGTGATTCCGGGCGGGTTCAGCTACGGCGACGACGTGGCCGCGGGCCGCGTCTTCGGCCTCGAGCTGCGACACGGCCTGCGACGCGAGCTGGCGACGTTCGTCGAGCACGGCGGCTTCGTGCTCGGCGTCTGCAACGGTTCTTTCCAAAAAATCTGCCGGTTCCATTTTTTCTATTGCTTATCCGACAACAGAGCTAACAAGATTAGTGGGATGTTTGTGGCGGGCGATAACAGTTTTGTCAGCGGCTGGCCTCTTCCGGCCGCTGACTTTTTCACCTGTCCTGCTTTTACAGTTGAACTATAAAAGCTGCTGGCTGATCGTTGAAGTATTTCCCGCTATTAATAGCGGTTCTCCCTATCCGAAATCAATGGCTTTCTTCTTCCAGGTCTGGGTAATTGTTTTATCTTTTGTCGTTCAAGGCCATTTTTTGTTTAACAATTAAAGTAGGTG
>JANOFY010000347.1:0-1908 GCA_031413895.1 Planctomycetota bacterium
CGCTGCCGTCGTCGTACACGCACAGCGCTCGCACGCGGGGGCCTCCCGACACGCCCGACCCGAGCGCGGACCAACTCGTGCCGTTCCATTTGGCGATGCCGTTCGCCGGCACGCCCCCGATGTTCGTGAACTGACCGCCGACGTAGAGCGCGGGTCCCGTACCGTCGTCGTACGTGGCGAACGCGCGGACTTCGCCATTTGCCGACGCGGGCGATGAGAACTCCAGACACTGTGCAAGGACGGGCGTGGGCAGGAGCAGAAGGCCGATGACGGCGAGTTTCATGTTGGGTACCTCTAGCCAAAGTCACGTCGCGCAGACTGGATCCGGTTCGAAGATCTCTCACTAAGCTACGCGCATGTTCCAACTACGCGCAATCCTCCCTGCCCTCGTGCTCGTCGCATGCCCCCTCCACGGAGGATCGCGCGGCGATCCGGATGTCCTCCTCGGTGACGGGCAGCAGCGCTATCGCTGGATCAGCGGGTGGTTGCGCGTCCCGGGTGAAGCCGACCTCGGCAACACGCACGGCTCGATCGTGTCCGACTCGCACGGACGCATCTACTTCAACACGGACACCGAACAAGCCGTCCAGGTCTACACGCGCGAAGGCGAGTTCGTGCGTGCGTTCGGCGCCGATCTCAAGGGCGGCGTGCACGGCATGTGCATCGTGCAGGAGAAGGACGGCGAGTTCTTGTACCTCGTCCATCATGCGCGCGGGATCTGGCGCAAGATGACACTCGACGGTGAGGTCGTGCTCGAGAGCGGTGCGCCGGAAGCGTCAGGTCTGTACGCCAAGCCGGATCAGTTCCACCCGACGAGCATCGCCGTCGTTCCCGATGGCGACCTCTTCGTCGCCGACGGGTACGGGCTCTCGTGGGTGCATCAATACGATCACGCGGGCAAGTACGTCCGCTCGTTCGGCGGTCCGGGCAGTGAACCGTCGCAGATGAACTGCCCGCACGGACTCTTGATCGACAAGCGTGCAGAGCCGTACACGCTGCTCGTCGCCGATCGCGAGAACCATCGCATCCAGGTGTTCGATCTCGAGGGGAAGCTCGTGTCGATCATCACCGGCATGTTCCGCCGCCCGTGCAGCGTGCAAGAGCACGACGGCTACTTGGCGGTGCCCGATCTCGCTGGGCGCGTGACGATCCTCGACCGCAAGAACGAGCTCGTCGTGCACCTCGGCGACAACCCCGACGAGTCACAGCGCGCGAATAATGGCGTCGCGCGAGAACAGTGGAAGGACGGCGTCTTCATCGCGCCCCACAGCGCGCACTGGGATTCCGCCGGCGATCTCTACGTCATGGATTGGAACTACCTCGGGCGCATCAACAAGCTTGCGCGCGTGCGCGAGTCGAAGACACCCGCGAAGTGACGCTCAGTGCGCGAGCGCGCTGGCCGGCACGCGCTGCATCGATTGGCCGAGCCGACCCCAAGAGAGACCGAGCTCGGCGCCGCCCGTGCGATTGAAGTACTCGACCGTGATCGCGTGCGCGCCGGGCGCGAGCGCCGCGCTGCCGGTGTTCTCCGTCGTCACGTGCAGCCCGTCGTTGTCGACGACGAGTTCGCCGTCGATCCACAGGCTCGCGCCGTCGTCGCTCTTCAGCGCGAACAAGTACAGGTCCTCGTCGGGAACGGTGACGAAGCCGCGGTAGCGACGGCCGGCGCGCTCTTCATGCGGCGCGGGCCCGAGATCGAAGTCTCGCTCGACGGTCGTAGCTACGGAGACGAGACGTTGGAAGCTCGGGAGCAAGCTCCACTCGCCTTCGAAGTGCTCGCACACGAGACCGGGCGCGAGCCCCTCGGTCGTCGCACCGGCGCGCGGCTGCACGCGCTCGAACGTCTCGGCCGTGGTCGCGCTCACGGGCCGGCCGTCGAAGAACGCGCGGGCGCGCACGGTCGTCGTC
>JANOFY010000348.1:0-10692 GCA_031413895.1 Planctomycetota bacterium
GACGTGGGAAGTGAGCAGGTAGTTGAGCGACGCGATCGGACGCCTCCACGGGATCGCCCGCGTCGTCTTCAGCCACTTCGCGTGCTGGTTGAACATCGAGTCGACGATGTGGATGAACGCCTCGTAGCACGAGAAGAAGCCATGTCGCCCCGTGAGGAGATAGCCTTCCAGCCATCCCTGACACTGGTGCTCGCTGAGCATCTCCATCACGCGCCCGTCCGGGGCGACGTGATCGTCGGTCGTGAGGATCTCCGCCATCGATGCGCGATCGGTCACTTCGAACGCCGCGTCCCAGCGGTTGGACGTGGTCTCGTCCGGGCTGAAGATCCGGAAGTTCGTCGGATTCCGCTCGAGCACGTCGCGGATCAGCTCACCCTGAATGCGCGTAGCTTCCGCACGGACCGCACCCCGGCTCGCGATCGGAACGGCGTAGCGACGGAAGTCCGGAACCTCGAGCTCGCGAAGCAAGAGACCACCGTTCGCGTTCGGATTCGCGCTCATGCGACGCGCACCTTTCGGCGCGAGCTCGAGGAGTTCCTGGTTCGGGCGACCTTGCGCGTCGAAGAGCTCCTCCGGCCGATAGCTCTTCATCCACGCCTCGAGCAGCCGCACGTGCTCGGGCTGATCCATGTCGCTCATCGGAACCTGGTGCGCACGAAAGGTGCCTTCGACCGCGACCCCATCCACCGACTTGGGACCGGTCCATCCCTTCGGACTGCGCAATACGATCATCGGCCACGCCGGTCGCGTCGGTGCGCCGCCGGCGCGAGCCTTTTGTCGAATCCGCTGCAGCACCACGACGATCTCGTCGAGGGTCGCCGCCATCTTCGCGTGCATTTCCGCGGTGTCGGACCCCTCCTCGACGAAGTACGGATCGTGCCCGTAGCCGCGCAGCAGCGCTTCGAGCTCGCGATGCGGGATGCGGGCGAGCACGGTTGGCCCGGCGATCTTGTAGCCATTCAGGTGCAGGATTGGCAGCACGACGCCATCACGCGCCGGATTCAGGAACTTGTTCGAGTGCCAGCTCGTCGCCAGCGGCCCCGTCTCCGCCTCGCCGTCGCCGATCACGCACGCCGCGATGAGTTCGGGATTGTCGAACACGGCGCCGTAGGCATGCGAGAGCGAGTAGCCGAGCTCACCGCCTTCGTGGATCGAGCCCGGAGTCTCGGGCGCGACATGACTCGGCATGCCGCCAGGAAAGGAAAACTGCGCGAAGAGACGCTGCAACCCGCGCTCATCGAGCGACACATGCGGGTACACCTCCGTGTAGGTCTGCTCGAGCCACGCGTTCGCGATCGCAGCCGGGCCGCCGTGGCCCGGACCGAAGACGTAGATCATGTCGAGATCGTGCTTGCGGATGACGCGGTTCAGATGGGCGTAGACGAAGTTCAGACCGGGCGTCGTCCCCCAATGCCCGAGCAAACGCGACTTGATGTGCTCGCGCCGGAGAGGCTCGCGCAGCAGAGGGTTGTCACGAAGGTAGATCTGACCGACGGAGAGGTAGTTCGCGGCGCGCCAGTAAGCATCGATCCCCGCGAGCTCAGCCGATTCCATCGCCGCATCCATCAGCAGCTCCTTAGCGCTGCCAGGTCACGAGCGGAAGCTCGAGCGGCAGGTGCGCGTTCGGGTGGAACGGAACGACGCGCGGCGTGAAGTCGGACGCGGGGCGCGACGTCGCGATCGTGCACTCGAAGACGCGCGTTCCGGCGCGAGGATCCCCGCCGGAGCGCGGGATCATCGGCGCGCGCACGACGGGCGACCCGCCGACTGGATCCGCGTAGAGCTCGACTCGAACTGCGCCCGGCTCGACCCGGCCGAGCGATAGGGACACCCAAAAGCTCCGTCCTTCGTCGCTCGAGCTCGTGTCGACCTCGCCGAAGCGGATCCCGCTCCACGCCACCTCGAGCCCGTCGTGCCAGCGCGAGAGGTCCTTTGCGATACGCGCTCCCTCTTCCGTTCGGCGCGCGTACGCGCGCGCGGCGGGGACGTAGATGCCCTCCAGATACTCACGCAGCATGCGGTTGGCGCTGAACTGTGGCGCCAGGCGCGACATGCTTGCGCGAATGCGCGCGAGCCAGCGTCGAGGCAGGCCCTGATCGTTGCGGTCGTAGAACTCTGGCACGACTTCGCGCTCGAGCGTCGTGTAGAGCTCTTCGGCATCGCGGGCATCGGAGGGCGGTGCGTCGCCGTCACCCATGCCCCAACCGACGTCCGCGGAGTCGGCCTCGGCCCACCAGCCGTCACGCTCCGACAAGTTCAGGCCGCCGTTCACGAGCACCTTCATCCCGCTCGTGCCGCACGCCTCCCAGCGCCGCCGGGGAGTGTTGATCCAGACGTCCACGCCCTGCGTGAGCCGCTCCGCGAGCGCGATGTCGTAGTCCTCGAGGAAGACGACGCGATCGCAGACCTCCGGTCGCTGCGCAAAGTGGATCCACTCGGCGATCATGCGCTTGCCGGTCTCGTCTGCGGGGTGCGCTTTGCCCGCAACGACGAGCTGTGCCGGCCGATCTCCACTTGTAAGCAGCCGGATCAGGCGCTCCGGATCGTGCAGAAGCAGGTAGGGACGCTTGTACTCGGCGAAGCGTCGAGCGAAGCCGAGCGTAAGGACGTCTGCCTCGAGAACGCGCCGTGCGCTGGACTCGGCGCCTCGTGCACCTCTCTGCGTGCGTTGGGTCGCGAGGCGGCGTCGCGCATAGGTAACGAGCTCAGCGCGCTGTTCGGAGCGCAGCGACCAAAGCGCTTCGTCGCCAAGCGCGGAGACCACCGGCTCATGTGCCTCCACGGACCCTCGCCAGCGCTCCTTGCCGCAGGCCTCGGTCCAGAGCTTGTCAGCCGCGCGCGAGTCCCATGACGGGACGTGCACGCCGTTCGTCACATAACCGACGGGCACCTCGTGCTCCGGCCAGCGAGGGAAGAGCTCGGCGAAGATTCTGCGACTCACCTCGCCGTGTAGCCGGCTGACGCCGTTGACGAAGGCGGACCCGCGCATGGCCAGATAGGCCATGTTGAAGGGTTCGTCGTGCGAGTCCGAACTCCGTCCGAGCGCGAGGAAGTCACTTCCCTCGATCCCGAGGTCCGAGAAACAGCCGCACGGGGAGAACAGGATTCTCTCCACCAGGGCCGGGTCGAAGCGGTCGAACCCGGCAGCCACCGGCGTGTGCGTCGTGAACACGTTCCCGGCGCGCGTAGCCCAGAGCGCTTCGTCGAAGGAAACTCCGTCGCGCTGCATGAAGCTGCGCGCGCGCTCGATGACCGCGAAGGCGGCGTGCCCTTCGTTCATGTGCACGACACTGACGTCCAGGCCGAGCATGTCGAGGAGTCGGAATCCCCCGACGCCGAGAACGACCTCCTGCAAGAGACGAGTCTCCGGGCCGCCGCCGTAGAGCTTGGCGGTGATCCCGCGATCCGCCGGACTGTTCAAGAGGTCGTTCGTGTCGAGCAGGTACAAGCTCACTCGGCCGACCTGCGCAAGCCAGACCTTGAGCCATAGTTTTCGTCCATCGACGTCGAGCAGGACGCGCATCGGCGCGCCGTCAGCGTAACGAAGCGGTTGGATCGGGAGCGTCGCAGGATCGTTGTACGGGTACCGCTCGTGTTGCGATCCGTCGCTGTCGATGGACTGACGGAAATAGCCCTCCTGAAAGAGAATGCCGACAGCAACGATCGGCACCCCGAGATCGCTGGCCGCCTTCAGAAAGTCGCCGGCGAGGATCCCCAGCCCTCCTGCATAAAGGGGGATGGCTTCGCCCAAGCCGAACTCCATGCTGAAGTAGGCGACGAGCTTCTCGAAAGCCGGAACGCATGTCGCGCACCACGAGCGCGCGCGCAGCTGCTCACGCCGCTCGTCGCTGAGCCGACGAAGCGCGTCCTTGAACGCCGTATCACCCGCGAGTTCGTCCAATCTCGCTGCGCGAGCGTTCTGGAGCACGAACCACGGATTCCGTGTCGCCTCCCAGGTCTCGGCATCTAGCGAGCGCCACAACGAGTCGCCCCCGTGGCTCCAAGTCCAGCGGAGATCCAGAGCGAGGTCGACGAGCGATGCAAGCGCGGGTGGCAGATCACGCGGCGCGCGTACGTCGCTGGTCAGATGTGGGAGCTCAGGGTGTTGGTGTTGGTCGGGAGACACGGTCTAGCGAGCACGCGCGAGCTGCGGCCGCAATCGCGGGATCCAACCGGGGATCTCGCGCGCGTACTCTTCGTACGCTGCGCCGAACTCGGCTCGCGCGTCCGCCTCTTCGCGCTGCGCGAGACGCAAGTACATGACGACGAGGATCGGAAACATCACGAGCGTCACGAGCGTGGGCCACTGAACGAGAAAACCGGCCATGATCAGGATGAAGCCGATGTACTGCGGGTGGCGCACGCGGGAATAGGGACCGGTCGTCGCGAGGCGTCGCTCGCGCTGAGCCTGGTAGAGAACGGGCCAAGCTGCCGCGAGGAGCCAGAACCCTCCGCCGACGAGCACGTAGCTCACGACATGGAAGAGGTCGAAGTGGGGATCGCCCTTCCAGCCAAGAAGCGTGTGCAAGAGGTGCCCGTTCTCATGCGAGAGCAGATCGATCCCCGGGTACCGCTGCGCCAGCCAGGCGGAAAGCAGATAGATCGTCAGCGGAAAGCCGTACATCTCGACGAAGAGCGCCACGATGAACGCAGAGAACGCGCCGAACGATCGCCAGTCTCGCGCGCTCTGGGGCTTGGCGAAGCTGAGCGCAAAGAAGATGAAGACGAGCGAGTTGATGAGAACCAGGGACCAGAGGCCGTACGAGGATTCGTGGCTCATCGCGTGGGTCCTCGTGTGCCGTCCGCGAGGCGATCGGACGGCTGACCTCCGTGGCCGTGGCCGCCGTGCATGAAGAGATGCATGAGCGGACACAGGGCCAGGAACGCCCACGGCAGGAACTGGATCACGTGCGCGCGGTGCTCGGTCCAGAGAAAATACACCGCGACCACTGCGAACCCGCCGAGAGCGACCCGCCCGCGACGTCCGAGGCCCACCGCGGGTTTTGTCCCCGGGATCGGGTCGTGCCGGTGGTCCATGGGCCGAGGTCCTTTCGTGCGTCACTCTGGACTACGGAGGCGTCGCACGAAGGGTGACCGCGGACGGGTTTTCCGGATTCGGGCGATCAGGAGGCTATGCGGGTGCGCCGGCCACTCCGGCCTGACTCTCGCGCCTCACTGCACGACGAGCTCGCCCACCATCCCGGCCTCGGTGTGACCCTGGACTGTGCAGAGAACCGGATACTTCCCCGGCTTGTCGATTCGGAACGTGCCCGCGTCTGTGGTGTGGGCCAGCGCGTGAAGATGGATCCAGTCCCCCTTCCCATCCGGCGCCGCGACGATGAGAGCGTGCTCGACCGCGCCGTCATTCTCGAGCTCGATCCTCGTGGGCTCACCGGCGCGCATGGCGAGCGCAGTCGGCGCGAACTTGAACTCACTGGCCTTGACGCGAATGGTTGCCTTCGGTGCGTCGTCGACGGCGGCCAGCGGCCGGGTCGCGTGCGCGTGCGCACCGTGCTCGTGGCCCGAGTGCTCGCCCTCCGAATGCTCGTGCTCCCCGGGAACGTCCGCGGGTGCCGGCACCTTGGCAAGGAGGTCGGCGGGGTACTGGGCCTGGATCAGAGCGATCGCGCCGTCGAGTCGCTTGAGCTCTCGGCTCGTCGCCGCGACATCGCCCGAATCGCCGGCCTTGTCGAGCGTCTTGCCGAGCGCGCCGAGCTGGCGAAGCGTTGCCTCGATGCGGATACGCTTGTCGTCCGGCACGCTCTTCGCTCCAGCCTTGAGCGCTTCGCCCAACGGCTCGAGCCGCGCGGCCTGGTCGTGGACCTCGGCGAGCTTGCCGCTCTCGATGAGCTTGGCGATCGCCTCGCGGGTTTCCTTCAGCTCTGCCCAGGCCGAGGAGCCATCGCCCTCGTGACCGGAACCGTGCTCATGCTGCGCGATGGCGACAGGGGAGAGCGCGAGAGCCAGCCAGAGGACCGTGAACCTGACACCGAGACGCATCATCGTTCTCCTTTTTGAAATGGATCGCTGCCGTGGCGCGCGACGGACTGCTCCGCGGCCCGGCGGCCGAAGTGGAAGAACACGGCCGGGGTCACGGCCATGTCGAGGAACGTCGAGCTGACCAGTCCGCCGAGGATCACGACCGCCACCGGGAAGAGGATTTCCTTTCCGGGCTCTCCCGCCGCGAGCACGAGCGGTACCAGCGCGAGCCCGGCGGTGAGCGCGGTCATCGTCACCGGGACCAGTCGCTCGAGCGAGCCGCGCACGATCATCGCCTCGTCGAAGCGCTCGCCCTCGTGCTCCATCAGGTGCAGGTAGTGCGAGATCATCATGATCGTGTTGCGCGACGCGATCCCGGCGAGCGTGATCAGCCCGACGAGCGTCGCGATCGACACCGTTCCGACCAGTAGCCAGGTCAGAACGAGACCGCCCACGAACGCGAGCGGGATGTTCAGCAGGATCTGCGCCACGATCGCCGCGCTCTGGAAGTGCGCATACAGCACGAGGAACATCGCGACGAGCGTGAAGGCGCCGAGCACCGCGATCAGCCGTGAGGCCGCCTGCTGGCTCTGGAACTGCCCCTCGAAGCTCACCGTGTAGCCGGACGGCAGCGCGATCGTCGCGACGGCGCGCTGCATGTCGGCGACGGTCGAGCCCAGGTCGCGACCCGAGGCATTCGCCGAGACGACGATCCGGCGGCGCACATTCTCGCGCTTGATGACGTTGGGCCCCAGGCCCTCGCGAACCTCGGCGACCTGCGAGATCGGGACCTTGCGGCCGTCGGCGGCGTCGATGAGCGCGCCGCGGATCGCCTCGACGTCGCGCCGCGCGGGATCACCGTAACGCACGGTTACATCGTAGGTGCGCTCGCCGTCGAGCACCTCGCCGACCACGCGCCCGTTGAGCGCCGTCTCGAGCTGCTCGGTGATCTCGCCCGCGCGCAGGCCGTAGAGCCGCGCGCGATCCCGTCGCACCGAGATGGAGAGCTGCGGGATCAGAACCTGCTTCTCGGTCTGCAGGTCGACCACCCCGGGCACGCGCGCGAGCACCTTCTCGATCTCTGCCGCCTTCGCGCGCAGCACGCCGAGGTCCGGGCCGAAGAGCTTCACCGCGATCTGCGCGCGCACGCCCGAGAGCAGGTGATCCAGCCGATGCGAAATGGGCTGGCCCACGTTCAGCGCGATGCCCGGAATCTGCCCGAGCTTGTCGCGGATCTCGCCGAGGATTTCCTCGCGCGAGCGCGCGGACGGCTTGAAGTCGACGTCGATCTCGCTGTAGTGGACGCCTTCGGCGTGCTCGTCGAGCTCCGCACGACCGGTCCGTCGCCCGGTCGAGACGACCTCGGGGACGGTCAGCAACAGACGTTCGGCGATCGTCCCGATCCGGTTCGACTCCGCGAGCGAAGTTCCGGGCGCGACCAGCACGTTGACCGTCGCCGTGCCCTCGTTGAACTCGGGCAGGAACTCCTTGCCCATGAACGGATAGAGCGAGAACGACCCGACGACGAGCAACGCTGCCACGGCGAGCACGGGCCACGGATGTCGCAGTGCCGGCTCGAGCACGAATCGCCGGTCCAGGTTCTTCAGCTGACGCACGACCCAGCCGTCCCTCTCGGCCGCCATGCGCCGCATGCCGGGAAGGAGATACGAGCAGAGCGCCGGGATGACCGTTAGCGAGACCACGAACGACGCGGCCATCGAGACGATCGTCGCGACGCCGATCGGCGCGAACAGTCGCCCCTCGATGCCCGCGAGGCCGAAGAGCGGGATGAAGACGAGGATTACGAGCAGCGTCGCGAAGAGAATCGAGTTGCGGACCTCCGCCGACGCATCCGCGATCACGCGCAGCGCCGGCCGCGGCGCGGTGGCGTGGCGGTTCTCTCGCAGGCGGCGGAACACGTTCTCGACATCGACGATCGCGTCGTCGACGACCATTCCGATCGCGACGGCCATTCCCCCGAGCGTCATCGTGTTGATCGAGATCTCGGCGAGCTGGAAGACGATCGCCGTCACGACGAACGAGAGCGGGATCGCCGTCAGCGTGATCAGCGTGGTGCGGAAGTTCAGGAGGAACAGAAACAGCACGATCGTCACCATGATCGCGCCGTCGCGGAGCGCCTCCTCGACGTTCGCAATCGACGCTTCGATGAAGCGCGCCTGCTCGAAGAGCGTCGTGATCTCGACATCCGGCGGGAGCTCAGATCGCAGATCTGCGAGCGCGGCCTTGATGTCCGCCGTGAGCCGCAGCGTGTCGACGCCAGGTTGCTTCTGGATCGAGACGATCACAGCGGGCTCAGCGCCGACGCCCGCGTCGCCGCGCATCACCTGTCGCCCGAACTCGATCTTGGCGACGTCGCGCAGCAGCACCGGCACGCCGTCGCGCATCGCGACGACGGTCGCCGCGATCTCGTCGAGCGAGGCCGTGCGCGCGAGGTTTCGAACGAGCGCCTCGCGGTGCTCGTCCTCGAGGAAGCCACCGGGGCTGTTCTGCTGCGCGCTCGCCGCGGCCCGCTCGACCTCGGCGAGCGTCACGCGCTGTAGAGCCATGCGCTCGGGAACGGCCTGCACCTGGTACTGCTTCACGCCGCCACCGATCGGGATCACCTGCGCGACGCCCGCGATCGTGAGCAGACGTTGGCGAAGAACCCAGTCGGCGATCGAGCGCAGCTCCATCGGCGGTGTCGTGCCAGCCCGGCTCGACACTCCGATCAAGAGGATCTCGCCCATGATCGATGAGATCGGGCCCATCACGGGCGAGACCCCCTGCGGAAGCTGCTCGGCCGCGAGCTGGAGTCGCTCCTGCACGAGCTGCCGCGCGCGATAGATGTCGGTTCCCCAATCGAACTCGACGAACACGATCGAGAGACCGATGCCCGAGCTCGAGCGGACGCGGCGCACACCCGGCACTCCGTTCACCGCCGTCTCGAGCCGGCGCGTGACGAGCGTCTCGACCTCCTCGGGCGCGAGGCCGGGCGCCTCGGTCAGCACGTTCACGAGCGGGCGGTTCAAGTCCGGGAACACGTCGACGGGCAGACTTCGGAGCGAGAAGACGCCGTAGACGACGAGAAGCAGCGCGGCCACCAGCACGAAGAGGCGATTGCGCAGCGAGAACTCGATCAGTCGGCTGAGCACGACTCAAACCCGCCCGCGCAGCGCGCGCCGACGGACGAGTGCGACGGCCGCGATGCCCGCGACGAACAGCGCGACACCGGCGCCGACCACGAGCCGTCCGTTGCTCCCGGAGCGCGACGGTGTCGTTGGAGCGCCCTGGTCGTGCGCCGCAAAAGTCTCGCCATGCGCGGGCTCTTCGTACGGCGGCAGGAATTGCAACGAGTAGTTCCCGATGGTGACTACCCGATCGCCTGGCAGGACGCCTTCCACGATCTCGACGAACTGATCGTCGCCGAGTCCGCGAACCACGGGCGCGCGCTTGAACAAACCCTGCTCCGGGTCCTCCTCGACGAACACGAACTCGTTTCCGAACTCGCCGAGCAGGGCGCTGCGCGGAATCACGAGCGCCGCTTCGATGCTCGCGACGACCACCGCGAGCTCCGCGGGCATTTTTGGCAGGAGCACTCCCTCCGGGTTCCGCACGCGGACGTAGACCGGGAGCGAGCGCGTCGTCGCGTCGAGGGCGCTTCCGACGCGCTCGACGCTGCCCTCGAAGACGATGTTCGGGTAGCTGGGTACTCGGATTCGCGCCTTCTGTCCGACCTTGACGCGGCCGATCTGCCCCTCGAAGAGCTGTCCGACGACGAGCACCTCGGTGAGATCGGCCACCATGAGCAGATGGGCGTTCGGCTCGACGCTGTCGCCGGGCACGACGTGGCGATCGACGACGCGGCCCGAGAGCGGCGCGTTGTAGCGCACCCGCGGCGGCGGATCGCCGAGCTGAAGACTCTCGACCTCCAGCACCGGATCGCCCTTGCGCACGCTGTCACCCTCGGCAACACCGATCCATGTCACGCGGCCGGCGATGCGGCTGGTGACCGCGCCGGCGCGATCCGGGAGCGGCGCGATCTCGCCGATCACGGCGAGCGTCGACTCGAGCGGTTGGATCGCCGCCTCGACGAGTGCGAGGCCGAGATTCACGCGTGCCTCTTGCGAGACCTGCACGATCGTGCTGGCTCCGGCCACCGCCGCAGACGTACCCGGCGCGTCGTCGTGACCTTCGTGCGCTCCTGCTGGCGCGGCGATCACCGCGGCGAGCGCACTCACGACGCCGAGAAGGAATGCGCGAGTCATCACGGTCGGTTCTCCTCGGCGGCGGGGTTCGTGCGCAGAAGCGGGCTCGCCGCGGCGGCGGTCTCGAGGTCGATCTCGGCCTCTCGCAGCTCGCCGAGCGTCTCGGCCCTGCGCAGGACCGTGTCCGCGAGCTGCTGCTCTGCCTGCACGAGCGTGGTGATGGCGACGAGACCCTGGAGGTACGCGCGCTCGAGAAGCTCGACGTTGCGCTCCGCGCGCGGCAGGATCGACTCGTCGTACTCGCGCGCCACGCGCGAGAGCTCACTGGCGCGAATGCGCGCGGCCTCGATCTCCGCCTCGACCGCGCGCTCACGCGCGGCGAGTCGGGCGCGCGCGCGGCGCTCGTTGGCGTGGGCCTCGGCTACGCGTCCCTGATTGCGGTTCCAGAGCGGAAGCGGGACGTTCACCGCGAGGCCGAGGAACTCGTCCTGCTTGGTGCCGATCGGAT
>JANOFY010000349.1:0-2298 GCA_031413895.1 Planctomycetota bacterium
CTCGGAGACTCTGCGACGACGAACGGGCCGAGCTCCCTCGCGACGGCGGACCTCGACGGCGACGGTGATCTGGATCTCGTCTCGGCCAACAGCGACGGCGACAACTTGACGGTCTTCTTCCAACGGGCACCCGGAAGCTTCGACCTCGCCGCGCTCACGCTCGGAGATTCAGCCATCACGAATGGGCCGAGCTCGGTCGCAGCCGCGGATCTCGACGGTGACGGCGACCTCGATCTGATCTCTGCCAACACCGACGGCGACAACCTGACGGTGTTCTTCCAACGCGTGCCCGGACGCTTCGACGCGGCTCCGCTCACGCTCGGAAACAGCGCAACGACCAACGGACCGAGCTCGGTCGCAGTCTCCGATCTCGACGGTGACGGCGACCTGGACCTGGTTTGCGCGAACAGCGATGGAGACAACCTGACGGTCTTCTTCCAACTGTCGCCCGGGAGCTTCGACACGGCTCCGCTCACGCTCGGAGATTCCGCGACCATGCAACGACCCCTCTCGGTCACGGCGGCGGACCTCGACGGCGACGGCGATCTGGACCTCGCCTCGGCGAACGAGCTCAGCTTCGAGCTGACCGTGTTCTCTCAGCTCTCGCCCGGGAGCTTCGGAACAGCGCCGCTGGCGCTCGGGTCAGGAGGAGCGATTCCCACCGCGGTGGTGACAGCGGACATCGACGGCGACGGCGATCAGGATTTGGTCTTGGCGAACAGGGTCATTGTCCCCATCGCTCGCGGCAACTTGACGGTGTTCTTCGGCGGCCGCTGACACGGCGGGTTCTTCGTCGATGTCGTGAGCGAGTCCTCGATCTCGCGGCTCCAGCGCATCGTGCGTCTGCTTCGAGCAGTCGATAAAAAAAGGGACTCGCGATCACTCGCAAGTCCCTTCGTGATTGGTAGCGGGGGCAGGATTCGAACCTGCGACCTCCGGGTTATGAGCCCGACGAGCTGCCAGACTGCTCCACCCCGCGATCCAGCCGGCATTCTCGTCTCGCGCGGGTTCGAGATCAACCCCCCGCTCGCCCTGATCGCTCGAAACTCGCCGAAATCACGGCCTTTCGGTCAGCAGCTCGCTGATTTGACGCGCGATCTCCGCGGTCCCGAGCGTGCCGCACTCGATCGTGTGGTCCGCGACTTCGGCGTACAGCGGCTCGCGTCGTGCCTCGATGTCCGCGATCTCCGTCACCGGATCGTTTCCGAGGAGCGCCGGTCGCGTGCCGCCGTCGCTTCGCATTCGACGTTGGAGCTCGGCGATCGGTACGCGCAGCCAGACACACGTCGCGACACGTTTCAGGCTCTCTCGATTCGCTGCGCGCTCGATCACCCCGCCGCCCGTCGCGATCACGCACGCCCCGCCGCGCATCAGCACGCGCTCGAGCGAGCGTTGCTCCGCGTCGCGGAACGCGCTCTCGCCGAACGTCGACAAGATCTCCCCCGCGGCCAGCGGCTGCGCGAGTTCCCGCCCAGCCGTGAAGTCGCGCGCGAGCTCGATGTCCAGATCGACGAATGTCCGGCCGAGCTGCTTCGCGAGTTGCTTGCCGACGCTCGACTTGCCCGAGCACCGCAATCCGATCAGCGCGACGATCGCCGACTTGTCGTTCATACCATTCACGATTCAGAGGACGGGCGTCGCAGCCGATCCATGTGCGTCGACCTCGAGCTGTGCTTCGGCCATGAGCTTCCGGGTCGGCGCCGGCGAGCGCGAACTCCTCGCGCTCCTCGCCGCGCTAGACCCTGTCTTCCTGCAACGCGTTCGTGAACGCAGCACGCATCAACGCTTCGTCGGGCGGTTGGCCGGTGAAGAGCTTGAACTGCGCCTGCGCCTGCCGCACGAACCACTCGCCGCCGGGCACCGCAGTGCAACCCTTGCGCACGGCTTCCGCGAGCAGCGGTGTCTTGAGCGGCCGGTACACAGCGTCGAGCACGAGCGTTCCGCCGCGGATCCAATCCACCGGGATCGGGAGCTGGCCTGGATCGGCGAGCGATCCCATCGGCGTGCAGTGCACGAGCACGTCGTACGCGAACTGCGGGATCTCGTCCCAGCTGCACGCAGCGCACGACATGTCTTTCGCGAGCACATCCGCCTTCGTCTTGTCGCGGCCCGCGACCGTGACGTTCCCGTGCGCTTCCTTCACCGCTTGCACCGCCGCGCGCGCGGCTCCGCCCGTGCCGAGCACGAGCGTCTTCGCGGCGCCGAGCGCTACCGGTCGGCCCGGGATGCTGCCGTGGATCTTGAACGCGCGTTCGAGCGTTTCCTTGATCGCCGGCACGTCGGTGTTGAGGCCGCGCC
>JANOFY010000350.1:0-3111 GCA_031413895.1 Planctomycetota bacterium
CCGCTCGCGGACGCGATCCTCTCGGGCAGGATCGAGCGCGGAGGCGCCGCGCAGATCGACTTCAAGGACGGGAAGTTCTCGATCGAGGGACGTGCGCGCGCGCCTGAAGAGCAGTTCGCGCATTCCTAAAAAAGCGTGGGCGCAGGCCGTCAGGCATCGACGCACTGCGACGACGTGCCCACGGCGCCCTCAATATACTTGCGGGT
Source organism: Planctomycetota bacterium (assembly GCA_031413895.1). Taxonomy (GTDB): domain Bacteria; phylum Planctomycetota; class UBA1135; order UBA1135; genus JANLUN01. Next base: position 207 of record JANOFY010000350.1, read on the forward strand.
ATAATACCGGCCTGTATAGCTTCCCCGCATGTTCATCGGGCGGCAGCGGGAGTCGGATTTCCTAGAAGAGCTCTATGACTCGGAGCGGCCGGAGCTGTTCGTGCTCTACGGTCGCCGCCGCGTCGGCAAGACCGAGCTCTTGCAGCAGTTCTGTCGCGACCGACGGGCGGTGTACTTCCTCGCGGCGCAGGTGCGCGAGAAGGACAACCTGCGCGCGTTTCGAAACGCGCTGCACGAGAGCCTCGACGACCCCATCGCGGCCAGCGTCGAGTTCCCCGATTGGACGTCGGCGCTGAACTTCGTGGCGGAGCGTGCACGCGACGAACGACTCGTCGTCGTGCTCGACGAGTTCCCGTACTTGTGCGAAGCGAGCAAGGGCCTGCCGTCCGAGCTGCAACGCTTCTGGGACACGCGCGGCAAGAACAGCCGTCTGAAGCTCGTCCTGTGCGGCAGCCAGATCTCGTTCATGGAGGAAGAGATCCTGGCCGAACGTTCGCCGCTCTTCGGACGGCGCACCGCGCAACGCAAGCTCGAGCCGCTCACGCCCGATCACGCGCTGCCGTTCTTTCCGCGCTGGGACATGCACGATCGCGTGCTCGCGTACGCGTGTCTGGGCGGGATGCCCGCGTACCTGCGGCGCTTCGACGATCAGCGCTCGCTGCGTGAGAACATCCTCAAGGAGTGTCTGCGGCCGGAGGGATTCCTGTTCGACGAGGTGCAGTTCCTCCTGCGTTCCGAGCTCTCGAATCCCGCCACGTACAACAGCCTCCTCGCCGCCGTGGCGCGCGGTGTCGAGAAGGTCGGTGACATCGCGCTCACGGTCGGCGTCGACTCGACGACGGCGAACAAGTACTTGTCGACGATGCGCGAGCTGTCGCTCGTCGAACGCGAAGTGCCGCTCACCGATCCCGATCCGCTGCGTTCGAGGCGCGGAACCTATCGCGTCGCCGACCGCTTCCTCGCCTTCCATTTCCGCCACATCCAACCGCACGTGAGCTTGATCCACGCGGGGCGCGGCGGACGCGTGCTCGAGGAATTCATCGAGGCCGACTTCGACCGCCTGTACGACGATGCGCGCGTCGACTTCATCCTCTGGCACCTGCGCACGCAGGCGGCGGAGCTCATCGACGACGAGATCGTCGAGACCGGGCGATTCGCGGGCAAGTTCGTGCGTGCGGTTGCACGCACCGCGCGCGGGGGCGGTGTCGCGGCGGTCGTCATGCCGGTTGTTCGCGACGCGCAAGCTGCGACAGCGCAGCTCGAGGCGGAAATCGGTGAGCTCGCGAAGACATTCGGCACGCGCATCCGGCAGATCGACTACGCGTTGACGGACGATCCGAAAGCGCCGCTGCGCGTCGCGGTGAAAAGCGTGGAGCGGCGCTGATGGCGATCGACGAACGTTTCTACGAGTACTTCGCGGCGCTCGATCGCGCGGGCAACCGCGATCACTGCTACCTGTGCCGCCGCACGCCGGCGGAGGTGAAGCGGTTCTTCGGCTTCGACGAAGCCGGTGTTCCGTTGCATGCGCAGCAGTATGGACTGGAAGACGTCGTGCTCGAACAAGCCGACATCATGAGTTACCGCGGCGTGCGTCCGGTGTGCGCGGTGTGTCAGCTCAACTTCGACGCGCTCTTCCTGCTCGGTGAGGACGTGCTCGTGCGCGAGCTCGTCGCCGAGATGCAGGAGCGCCGCGAGCACCTCTGGCCAGGGCGCGACGAAAAGTGAACTCGCGCGAGGCGAGTCGGCACGAGACGAATCGACGTGTGACGAGGGCGTCGTCTATCGAGAGTGCGCCACCGTGGCCGTTGTGCCCGTCGTCATCGAGCTCGCGGTCTCATCCTGCCGTGCAGCAGAACTCGCCTTGAGTCCTCCGCGTTCAAGCCTTACGTCTGGCCGAGAATCGTTCCGCCTCCTGCCGTTGCCATCGTTAGACTGACCGCACTCCTTTGAAGCCTCCCGCACAACGCGGGATCCCGACACATCACCCGCCCATCCACGGACCGCTATGTACGACGCTGAACTTGTGAAGCCCATGCGCGAGGAAGTCACTCGCCTCGGTGCCCAAGAACTGAAGACCCCGGCCGACGTCGACGCGGCGCTGAAGCAACCGGGCACGACGCTCGTGTTCGTCAACTCCGTGTGCGGCTGCGCCGCCGGCGGAGCGCGTCCGGGCCTCCGTCTCTCGCTGATGAATCAGAAGAAGCCGGACCACATCGTCACGGTGTTCGCCGGCATGGAAACGCAAGCGGTCGAGAAGGCGCGCGAGTACTTCAAGCCGTATCGACCGAGCTCGCCGCAGATCGCGCTGATGAAGGACGGCAAGCTGGTGAAGATGATGCAACGGCAGGACATCGAGGGCAAAGATCCCGCGACCGTCGCGAAGTCGCTCACCGAAGCGTTCAACCAGTACTGCTGAACCGATCCGGTACTGCAGAACGGATCGCAGTACGGCTCAGTAGCGGACCCCATCGAAGCGAACGTCACTCGCGCAATGGAATCGCGACGCGCGGACCTGGCCGAGGCATTCTTGCGCGAAGCGGTCTACCGATCGCGTGCGTCGCAGGCCACCGTCGGCGCGCTGCTCCCGCCGAAGTCGAGCGCGACGGGCAACTGCGGACTGGGTGAGAAGGCGTCCGTCTTGCTCGACCTGGGCGAGCGCGGACGCGAACTCTTTCTCGAGTTGTGGCGCGATGAGCTCGAGCCTGCGGCGCTCGATCGAGTTCGAGACGTGATGCGCGGTTGGGTCGAGCGGCAAGACGCGCTCGATCGCAAGCGCAATCACTTCCTCAAGGACTTCCGCGGGAAGCACGGGTTCGACAGGAAGCAGTACGACGCCGAGCGGACTTCGCAGTACGACGCGGGGCTCACGCGAATCAACGAAGAAGAGACTCGGGCGCGTCTCGAC
>JANOFY010000351.1:0-5072 GCA_031413895.1 Planctomycetota bacterium
ATTCGGGCGACCCGAATCGTTGAGAAGTTGCTCCGGCACCGTACTACCGACGCCGCGTCTCCATCCACGCCGACTGCGCGCGCTCGATCGAACGCGCGAAGCCCTCGCGAAACAGGCGCACGTGAAAGCGCTCGATTGCCGTTCGGCGCGCGCACGCCCCCATCTGCGAGGCGAGCTCGGCGTCGGCGAGCAGCTCCAGCGCGTGCTGACGCAAGCGCGCCGGATCGTCGGAGAGAAAACCGCTCTGGCCGTGTTCGATCGGTGAGCTCGGGTGCGTGTTGCCGAGGATCGGCAAGCCGGCCGCCATCGCCTCGAGCGTGGCCATGTTGTAGCCGTCCTCGAGCCGCGGATCGGCGGTGTGCACGTAGAAGCGGTGCGCGCGCAGGATCCCTTTCAATTCATCCCAACTCGACGCCGCCGCGACGCCGGGAATGTCCGGATTGTGGCCGACGAGCGTGATCGGCACGTCGCGAAACGCCGCGTCATGAAAGTCGAGCATCAGGATCGATCGACGGCGGTTGACCAAGTTCGAGATCCGCAGGCCGCTCGCTCGCTCGCCGCCGTGCGCCGGATACGCATCGGGATCGACGCCGAACTCGACGATGTCGGCCTCGAGTCTCCACGAACGCCCTTTCAGCTCCGACACGGCGACCGCGTGACCGCCGGTGAGTGCCAGGAAGCGCGCGAGCACCTCGCGCGCCTTCTCCGGTTCGATCGTGGAACCTTCGCTCTCGACGCGGCCCTCGAGCGTCGAATGGAGCACGATGATCTTCGGCCGTTCGATCGTGCGCACATCGAGTAGATCGGTGATGTTGTGCGTGATCACGCACGCGTACTCGACGCGACTCGCGAGCGCGTCCGCGAGCGTCACGAGGCGCGCTTCCGCCGGCAAGGGACGCATGCGCGTGTCCCACGCCTCCGTGTACCGGCCCTTGAGACCGACGATGATGTCGAGCTCGTAGCCGATCCCCGAGAGCTGGTGCACCCACGCTTCGTGGCAGTTGAAAACGAGAAGGCGTTGCATGGTCGCTGGCTACTTCTCGCTTTCGGACCGCACGACCCAGCCGACCACGTCGCAGTCCACGCGTCCGTTCGGGAGGAGCACTTCGACTCGATAACGACCGGGCCGCATCTCCCCGATTGGAACGTCGATCCACGCCCAGGTCTGCCAGTCGCGCGTCTGCGCGAGCTCGATCGCTTCGCGCAGGAACACGGTCTCTTCCCCGCGGCGGACACCGACCGCGATCTGACCTCCGTCGCGCGCGCACGTGTAGCGCAATCGCAGGACATACGGCGCGGCCGTTCGTGCTTCGAGCACGACGCCGAGCACGTGGTCGATTTTCTGACCGAAGCCGACGCCGACGCACGCGTTCCCGAACGCCGCCGGGCTCCCGCTCACGCGGCCGCCGACGAGAGTCCCCCAGGCCGGCGCGCTCTCGCATTCGACGAAGCACGACTGCTTCCAGCGTTTCGCGTCGTCGCCGCGCCACCACTTGTGCGCGGCAGCGCTGGACTCGGTGGTCACGAAAGTAAGTTCCTCGAGCGCCGCGCGGATCGCGCTCGTGACGAGACTGTCCTTGTCGGTGTCCCAGCGCTCGATCAGCGCCTCGATCACGCGCGGCTCGTTGCGCCGTCCGCCGAGCGCCCGCGCCGCCGCCGCGCGCACCACGCGATCGTTGTCGCCGAGCGCGACCGTGAGGAGATCGATCACCGGCTGCACCGCACCGCGCCGTGAGCCGAGGTAGCTCGTCGCGGCGAGGCGCCGGCTCACGTCGGGCGAACGCACCTCGACACGGTGCGCGTACTCGAACGGGGTCGGACCGCCGGCGCGCACGCTGAGTCCCAGCGGCTTACCGCTCGTCGCCGCGTGCACGAGCACCGGTGATCCGGGCGCAATCTTCGGAAGGAACACGCGCGTCGTTCCCTCGGCTGCGGCCGATGGACGCTCGCGCGAGCGATGCACCATCACGCCCGCGACCCATACCGCGACCGGCTCCGAACTCGACACATAGATGGACGTGGGCTTGGCGAGCGACTCGGGCCACGTCGTGGCGAGGTACACGACGGCCGGCGCATCACCCGACGCGACGTGGATCCGCCCAGAATCGTCGAGAGCGACGTCGGCCTTCCATTCATGCGTCGCACCGCCGAACTCGATCGACGCGGGCGCTTGGAAGTTCGGCGCATCGAGCGGATCGAGATCGAGCTCGCGCTTCTTGCGATCAGCGATCGGTCCCAGCCACTTCCAACCGCGCAGCACGACCTCGGCCTCGGCCGGCTTGCCCGCGTCGGCGCGCGCACCCGGCTTGGTCGCATCCGCTCGCATCTCCCAGCGCTCCAGCTCGCTCGTGGTGAACGCGTCGAGCGGGAAACGGAAGTCGGCGAGAGTCGCGCGCACGCGATCCGCGACGAACGCGCGCTGGATGTCGCGTGACATCCGCGCAGGCCACAGGAACTCGGGCATGCCGCTTGGCAGCGCGCGTTGCGCCTCGCGAAACAAGCGCAGGAACGGCCGCCAATTCGGAGTTTGTGGATCCGGCGCATCGAGCAGCGCGAGGCGCATGAGCAGACCAGGGACGGCGCTCGCGCCGGGGATCTCTTCGATCGGAAGGCGCGTGTCGAGGTAGTCCCCTTGCGCGCTCCCCGCGAACACCTTGCGGTCCGTCTCGAACTTCTCGCGAAACGGTCCCTCGAAGAAAGACAAGCGCTCCGCGATGAACGCCGGACCGAACTCGAGCCAGCCAGCGCGGAATCCGTTCTGGAAATGGTGGCGCGCGGGATGGCGGTCGACGAATGCTTCCGTCAACTCGCGCGCGAAGGCGTGCCGCCACGTCCCGTAGTTCGCGGCGTCGCGACCGACGGCGACCGAGAAGTTCGTCGCGTCGAAATGCCACCCCGCCGCGATGTCGCGATCGGGGAAGACGATCAATCGGCGCCCTGCCGCGGCGACGGGGTCGTGAGCGAACAGGTGGCGCATGACGGCGTAGGCGAGGTCGATCCACACGAGCAGGTTCGACTCGCGCGCATCGCGCGCGAAGTCCTGCGTCGTGAGCACGATCGCGAACCGTCCGAGGATGATTTCGGATACCGGTTGACTGCGCCGGCGTAGCTCGTCGATGACGCTCGCCTCCTCCGGTGAAGCCGGCGTCGCCGTGGCCGCGGCGGCGTAGCGCTTCGAAAGCTCGCGCAGACACGCCTGCCGATCGGCCTCCGGTGCGTCGGCCTCGAGCAGCTTCTCGATCGCGTCGCACGCTGCCTTGGGAGGCATGCGCTGAGCGAAGTTGAGCTTTTCGCGGATCGTGCTGTCTTCCGGTTGCCCCGCTCCCATGTCGGAGCCGGCCAGCGCGGGCGCGGCGCCAAGCACCATGCACGCCGCGCGAACGATCCGGAAGAAACGCATGGGTCCTACGATAGTGCCGGTGCACACGCCGTTGCACGGGCGAACCACGCGCTACAATTCGAATCTTCCGGCGCCGCCGGCCAGGAGTCGACTCGATGACCTATCCAAGTATCAGCCCCGCCGAAGCCAAGCGTCTGCTCGACGGTCCCGCTGGATGGAAGTACGTCGACGTGCGCACGGTGGAAGAGTTCCAATCCGGTCATCCTGAGCACGCTTACAATGTCCCATTCGCGATCCGCGACGCGCGCGGTGCGCTGGCGCCGAACCCCAACTTCGTCGACGTGATCCAGAAGACGTTCCCGCTCGGCGCGCACCTCGTGATCGGCTGCGCGTCTGGAGTGCGCTCGATGCACGCGTGTGAGTTGCTCACCGCGGCGGGGTACACCACGCTCACGAACATGACGTGCGGCTTCTCCGGCAAGCGTGACGCGACCGGTCGCGTGGTCGAGCCGGGCTGGCAGGGCGCCGGCTTGCCGTGCGAAGCCGCCGCGCCGCGCGAGCGCAGCTACGCGGGCCTCGCCGGCGGCAGCTGATGCACGAAACGAGAGCTCCCGTGACGATCCCGATTCCCGACACGCTCGGCCGGCCGCTCGCGAGCCTGCGCATCTCCGTCACCGACCGCTGCAACCTGCGCTGTGCGTACTGCATGCCGGAGGAGGAGTACGGTTGGCTGCCGCGCGCGGACATCCTGAGCTTCGAAGAGCTCGCGCGGCTCGTCGACGTGTTCGTGCTCCTCGGGGTCACGAAGGTGCGGCTCACGGGCGGCGAACCGCTCCTCCGGCGCGATCTCGCAGCGCTCGTGGCGATGCTCGCGAGGAAGCCGTCGATCGAAGATCTGGCGTTGACGACGAACGGAATCTTGCTGGCGGACTCTGCGGCCGATCTCGCTCGCGCGGGGCTGATGCGCCTCACCGTCAGCCTCGACACGCTCCGGCCCGAGCGTTTCGTGGAGCTCACGCGGCGCACGGGACTCCACCAGGTGCTCGCCGGGCTCGACGCCGCGGCGCCGGCCGGATTTCGCAAGCTCAAGCTCGACACAGTCGTGATGCGCGGCGTCAACGACGACGAGATCGTGCCGCTGCTCGAATACGCGAAGCGCCAGGGCGCCGAGATTCGCTTCATCGAGTACATGGACGTCGCCGGTGCGACGCGCTGGTCGATGGATCGCGTCGTGACGCGCGCGCAGATCTTGGACTGCATCGAAGCCGCGTACGGCCCCGTTCACGCGCTGCACGAGGAGACGTCCGCGCCCGCGGAGCGTTTCATGCTCGCGGACGGAACCGTGTTCGGAATCATCGCGTCGACCACCGCGCCGTTTTGTCACGCGTGTGACCGCAGCCGGCTGACGGCGGACGGGCTGTGGTACACGTGCCTGTACGCGACGCACGGCACGGACCTGCGCGCTCCACTGCGGCGCGGAGACTCCACGGAACAGATCGCGGAGCTCCTCGAGCACACGTGGCGAGCGCGCACGGATCGCGGCGCGGAAGAACGGCTCGCGCGCGGGCAGCGCCAACCGCTCGTGCAGATCACCGATCTACGGCGCGATCCGCACCTCGAGATGCACACGCGTGGCGGTTGAAATGCGGAAATACGGCGTCTGCGGAAATACGGCGTCAGACACTTTCTTTCACCTTCGCCGACCGCGGCTCGCGCAACGTCGCGATTGTCG
>JANOFY010000352.1:0-9094 GCA_031413895.1 Planctomycetota bacterium
CCGCCGTGGACCTCGGGCAGCGCCGCCAGCACGCCGGCACGGTCGCACGCGGCCATCTGCGCGAGGATGCGGTCGGCCAGGTCGGCGCCACCTTCGGCAGCCAGTCGCGCCAGGTCGGAGAGCTGCGGCTCGGCGCCCACGAGCGACAGGAGCTGGTCGGCCAGGGACAGCGCGTCGCGCATGCCGCCGCGCGCGCGGCGCGCGATCTCGTCGATCACGCCCGGACCGGCACGGATGCCTTCCTGGGCGAACACGAACTGGAGTCGCTCCGCGATCGTGCGCTCGGGAAGCGAGACCAGCTTGACCGACTGGCAGCGCGAGAGCACGGTCGCGAGGACCTTGTTCGGCTCGGTCGTCGCGAACAGGAACTTGACGTGCGGCGGCGGCTCTTCGAGCGTCTTCAAGAGCGCGTTGAACGCCGGCTTCGAGAGCATGTGCACTTCGTCGATCACGAAGATCTTGAAGCGTGCGCGCATCGGCGCCGAAGCCACCGTGCCGCGCAGGTCGCGCACGAAGTCGACACCGTTGTTCGAGGCCGCGTCGATCTCGATCAAGTCGACGTCGACGCCGGCATCGGCCGCCACGCAGCGCTCGCAGACGCCACACGGATCGGGCGTCGGCCCCTTCTCGCAATTGAGCGCCTTCGCGAAGATCCGCGCCGTCGTCGTCTTGCCTGTGCCGCGCGGACCGCTGAACAAGTAGGCGTGGCCGATGCGCTCCTCGCGCATGGCTCCGCGCAGCGTGGCCGTCGCGATCTCCTGACCGACGACGTCGTCGAACGAGCGCGGGCGGTATTTGCGGGCCAGGACGAGGTACGACATGAGACGTGAGTGTAGCGATGGCGCGAGTCCGGGCGCCGAGGCGAGATGTCGGGCGAGGGAGGTGAGCCGCAACGCGACCCACCGATGGAAGGGCCCGACATCGGGCCCGGCGCAAAGCCGGCGAGCCCGATGTTGGGCCCGGCCCCTTGCGCATGGAACCCTGATCTTAGGGCTGCTCCGTTCCCGGCCTGACCCGGTTCGAACCGATCCCATCGCAGGAGACCGGACCCAAGGCCGGGCTCGCCTGTCGCATGCTCGATGTGAGAAAGATGGCGGAGAGGGCGGGATTTGAACCCGCGGTGCCGTTACCGACACACACGCTTTCCAAGCGTGCTCCTTCAGCCGCTCAGACACCTCTCCGTTGTGCGGTCACAGTAGCGAAGTTCGTCGAATCGCAGAGGTGGCGGAGAGGGGGGGATTTGAACCCCCGGTGCACGTGAGTACACGCTGGTTTTCGAAACCAGTCCGATCAGCCGCTCTGGCACCTCTCCGTGATTCTGTGATCCCTCGCCTCCACGCTCGATGTCGTCGGCCCCGAATACGGGCCGACTCCGGCGAGCGATCAGCCGAGAGTTCGCCGCTTGCTGCGAAAGAACTGCTGGAGGATCTGGCGCGCCTCGTCGGCGCGCACTCCCTCCGTGAACTCGACGCGGTGATTGAGCCGCGGATCGCTGAACACGTTGCCCAGGGACACGCAGCCCCCGAACTTCGGGTCGCGCACCGACCACACGACACGCGCGACGCGCGCGTGCGACAGCGCGCCCGCGCACATGAAGCACGGCTCGACGGTCGTGTAGACGACCGCACCGGGCAGCCGCATCGCACCGAGCGTCAGCGCCGCCGCGCGGATCGCGATCATCTCGGCGTGGGCGGTCGGATCGTGCAGCTTGCGCGTGCGATTGTGAGCGGCCGCGACGATCTGGCCCGCGAGCACGACGATCGCGCCGATCGGCACCTCGTCTTCGCTCTCCGCGAGGCGCGCCTCGGCAAGGGCTGCGTCCATCCACTCGAAATCGCGCTCCGCGCTTAGGCACTCGAGATCGCGCTCCGCGCTGAGGGACTGGGGATCGCGCTCCGCGCTAGGGCAACGGAGAGCCTTCTCCGCGGCAGCGCCTGCGCAGGTCGGATCATCAAAACGGGATTCCAGGGCTCGTGACACGCGAAGCATCGACGGCGCAGGGTATGCGGGCCGCCGGAAGTGAACTGGTACACCCAAGTGGAGTCGAACCACTAACCTTCTGATCCGTAGTCAGATGCTCTATCCAATTGAGCTATGGGTGCGCGGGGCGCAGGTTGTAGCCGTGGTCTCAGGGCCTGTCAAGGCGACGCGCGCTGCGGCGAAAGCGAAGCGCGCGCGAGCGCGATACGCGCGGTGACGAGCCTTGGAAACGGGACCCGTGGGAGTACGCTAGGCACCATGTCGGAGAAGAGCGCCATCGCCCATCTCATCAGCCTGCAGGATCTGTCCGAACAACAGGTCGCCGACCTCGTCGATCTCTCGATGCGCATGAAGCGCCGACCGCCCAGCGTTCAGCTGTCGGGGAAGAGCGTCGGCCTGCTCTTTTTCCGCGGATCTCTGCGCACGCGCACCTCGTTCGAAGCGTCGATGCACCAGCTCGGCGGCCACACGATCAACTTGACCGCGTCGTCGGACTTCTGGGAGCTCGAACCGCAAGCCGGCAGCGTGATGGACGGCCGTGCTCCCGAGCACGTGAAGGATGCGGCGCTCGTGCTCTCGCGCTACGTGGACGCGATCGCGATCCGCCCCGCGCTCGTGGGCCAATCGTGGGCGGTGGATCGTCGTGACGCAGTGATCCGCGCGTGGGCGGCGAACGCGCGCGTTCCTGTGATCAACATGGAGAGCGCGCTGTGGCACCCGCTGCAGGCTCTCGCGGATCTGATGACGATGCGCGAGTCGCTCGGCAATCTGGCCGGCAAGCGTCTCGCGATCACGTGGACGCACTCGCCCACGCCGGCGAGCTCGGCGGTCACGAACTCGCTCCTCCTCGCCGCGCTGCGCGCCGGCATGAACGTCAAGATCGCGCATCCGCCCGGCTACGAACTCGACGACCAAGTGCAGTCGGAAGCGCTGCGTCTCGCCGATACGCGCACCGGCGCGTTCGCGAGCGGCCTTTCCGCGACCGACGCCGTCGCGGGTGCGCACATCGTGTACGCGCGCTCGTGGCAGTCGCTGGAGGACTACGGCAATCCGACGCTTGCGGCGAGCCGCCGCTCGCGGACCGCCGGCTGGACCGTGGACGAGACTTTGATGCGCAACTCCGATCGCGGACGGCTGATGCACGCGATGCCGGTGCGGCGCAACTTGGAGGTCACCGACGAGGTGCTCGACGGTGAACGCAGCCTGATCTACGAGCAGGCCGAAAATCGTCTTCACTCGCAGAAAGCATTGCTCACGATGCTCCTGCGCGGCGCCTAGGAACGAGCAGGCCCTGACCGATGTCGGCGCCCGATTTCGTCCACCTGCACGTCCATTCCGAGTACAGCCTCCTCGACGGAGCGAATCGGATCGGCGACTTGATCGGCGCTTGCCAAGCCGACGGACAGCGCGCGCTCGCGCTCACCGATCACGGCAACATGTTCGGCGCGATCGAGCTCTACCAGGCCTGCCAGAAGGCGGGCATCAAGCCGATCGTCGGTTGCGAGGTCTACATCGCGCGCACGTCGCGCTTCCAGCCGCACAGCAAGGCGAAGGGCAACGGCTACCACCACCTCACGCTGCTCGCGCGCGATGTGACGGGGTATCGCAATCTGCTCCAGCTCGCGTCGAAGGCCTTCCTCGAGGGCTATCACTTCCGGCCGCGAATCGACCGCGCGCTGCTCTCCCAGCATGCCGCCGGGATCAGCTGCTTGTCGGGTTGCCTCGCGAGCGAGTTCTCGCAGCTGTGCCTCGCGGACAAGGAGCGTGAAGCCGAGGAGCTCGCTACGACGTGGCGCGATCTCTTCGGACCGCAGCACTTCTGGCTCGAGCTGCAACGCAACGGGCTGGAGATCCAGACCAAGGTCAACGAGTCGCTCGTGCGCATCCACCAGCGCACCGGAATTCCGCTCGTCGCCACGAACGACATCCACTACTTGCGCGCCGAGGACTGTCAAGCACAGGACATCCTCTTGTGCATCAACACGGGCGCCAAGCGCACGGACAAGAAGCGCTTTCGATTCGAGACCGACACGCTGTACTTCAAGACGCGTTCGGAAATGGCGGACATGTTCCGCGACTTGCCGGGCGCGATCCAAGGATCGATGGACGTCGCCGAGCAAGTCGACGTGCCGATCGAATTCGGCAAGGTCCATATGCCGAAGTTCCAGCCGGAGACCGGCGAGAGCGCCGACGAGCTCTTCGACCGCTTGCTGGAGCAAGGGATCGCGCGCCTGTACGCCCCGGACTCGCGGGCCGCACGCGCGCGCGTCGCGATGGAACGCACGGTCATCCGCGAGCAAGGATTCGTCTCGTACTTCCTCATCGTGTGGGACCTGATCCGCTGGGCGCGCGACCACGGCATCCCGGTCGGACCGGGAAGAGGCTCGGCGGCGGGCTCGATCGTCGCGTACCTGCTCGGCATCACGAAGGTCGATCCGCTGCGCTACAACCTGCTCTTCGAGCGCTTCCTGAACAGCGCGCGGGTGTCGATGCCCGACATCGACATCGACTTCTGCAAGGAAGGCCGCGAGCGCGTCCTCGAGTACACGCGCACGCGCTACGGCCAGGAGAACGTCGCGCAGATCGTCACGTTCGGCACGATGGCTTCGCGCACCGTCGTGCGCGATGTCGCACGCGCGCTCGATCTACCGCTCAAGGACATCGATCGGATCGCGAAGAAGATCCCGTCCGGTCCGGGCGCGCCGAGCCTTGCGGAAGCCCTCGAGAAAGACCCCGATCTGCGCGAGATCCGTGCGAGCCGGCCCGACCTCGCCGAACTCTTCGCGCTCTCGATTCCGCTCGAGGGCCTGGCGCGACACGTCTCGACGCACGCCGCCGGCGTCGTGATCGCGGACCGACCGATCGTCGAATACGTGCCGCTCGCGAAGAACGGCGACGACGTCATGACGCAGTGGCCGGCGACGCAGCTCGAGGAACTGGGCCTCCTCAAGATGGACTATCTGGGTCTGCGGACCCTGACGATCCTCGAGAGAACGCTCGGCAACATCGCCAAGGAAGGCGGTACGCCGCCCGATCTCGACCGACTTCCTGAGGGTGATCCGCGCACGTACGCGCTGCTCATGTCGGGCGACACCCTCGGGGTTTTCCAGCTCGAGTCCGACGGCATGCGCAAGCTGCTCGCGCGCCTGAAGCCCGACTGCTTCGAGGACTTGATCGCCGTGCTCGCGCTCTACCGGCCCGGGCCGCTCGAGTCCGGTATGGTCGAGATGTTTATCCAGCGCAAGCATGGGTTCGAGCCGATCCGCTTCCCCCACTCGAGCGTCGAGTCGGTGCTGCGCGAGACGCACGGCTGCATCGTCTACCAAGAGCAGGTGATGCTGATCTCCAACCTGCTCGCCCACTTCTCGCTGAACGAAGCCGACAACTTGCGCAAGGCGATGGGCAAGAAGAAGCCCGAGATCATGCAGAAGTACGCCGAGCAGTTCGTCGCTGGCGCCGTCAAGAACGGCTGCGCGGAGCACGTCGCGCGCGAGATCTGGGACAACATCGTCAAGTTCGGCGGCTACGGCTTCAACAAGTCGCACTCGACGGCCTACGCGATCCTCACGTACCAGACCGCGTACTTGAAGGCGAACCACCGCAGCGCGTTCATCGCCGCCAACATGTCGTGCGAGATGAGCGACTCCGACAAGGTGAAGGAGTTCGTCGACGACGCGCGCAAGGCGCACGTTGAGCTCCGTCCGCCTGACATCGAGCGCTCGAAGTGGGAGTTCGAGCCCGAAGAGGGCGGGATCCGCTTTGGATTCGGCGCGATCAAAGGCACCGGCGAGAAGGCCGTGACCGCGCTCGTCGCGGCGCGCGAACAGTTGCGCGCGCGTGGCGCGCCGGTGTCGCTCCACACGCTGTGCGCCGAGCTCGATCCGACCGCGGTCGGGCGCGGCAACTTCGAAGCGTTGATCAAGGCCGGCAGCTTCGACGGAACTGGACACAATCGGGGCGCGGTGTTCGCCGCGCTCGACGGCGCGGTCTCCGACGGTTCGCGCCGCGCAGCCGACCGGCGCACCGGACAGACTGGACTGTTCGACGCCGCTCCAGCCGAGCCCAGTGCGGCTGTGCAGCACGACGGCATCGACGACGCGCGCGCTTGGGATAGGGCCGAGACGCTGCGCGCCGAGTTCGAGACGCTCGGCTTCTACCTGTCCGGGCATCCGCTCGAGGAACGCGCGGGATTGCTTGGGCTGATCTCTTCGGCGCGCATGGACGAGCTCGGCTCTCTGCCCGGCGGAAGCGAGATCACGCTCGCGGGATTGATCCTGCACAAGACCGAGACGGTCGTGAAATCGGGCCGTTACGCGGGCCGCAAGATGGCGCGCTTCCGTCTCGAGGACTTGCGCGGAAGCATCGGCGTGACGTGCTTCCCGCGCACGTTCGACGAGAATCGCGAGCGGATCGAGGACGGAAACGTCGTCGTGTGCCGCGGCAAGCTCGAGGAAAGCGACGAACCGGCGCTGATGCTCGAACAGATCCTCACGGTCGACGAGGCGCTGGCGCGCTTCGACGGCGGGATCGTCGTGCACTTGTCGGAGGGCGATGCCGTGTTCCTGCCGGAGCTGCAGGAGATCGTGCAGCGACACCGCGGCAGCCGTCCGCTCTATCTCCAGGTCGCCGGCGGCGACGGACGGACTCGGCGAGTGCGCGCGGGAGGGAACTTCGGCGTGGCGATCAGCGCCGAGTTCGCGCGCGACATCGACCGAGTGCTCGGTAACGGGCGCGTGCGTCTCGCCAAAATGTGAGAGCGCCCCGGTTTCGCCGTACGCTCGGCCGGTGCGCTCGTGAATCGATGGAGTCGCTCGCGTTCGCGCGAAGCGATCAGGCCTTGGCTTTTTCTTTGCCCTTGCCCTTCGGCTTGGCCGCTTCTGTTCCGGCGTCCGTGTCCTTGGCCTTGCCCTTCGGCTTGGACTTCGACTTCGGCGCGGCCTTCGTCTCGGGCTCGGTCGCCTCGACTTTCGCCGACCGCTCGACGAACTCGAGGATCGCGCGCGGACCGTTGTCGCCGAGGCGCGACTTCGAAAGGCGCAGGATCCTGCAGTAGCCGCCCGGACGCGCCTTGAAGCGCGGACCGAGCGTGTCGAACAGCTTCGCCACCATCAACGGGTCGCGGAGCTGCGCGAATGCGCGCCGTCGATGGTGCTGCGTCGGCTCCTTCGAGAGCGTGACGAGCTTCTCGACGAAAGGCTTCAAGACCTTCGCCTTCGGCAGAGTGGTAATGACGCGCTCGTGCTCGATGAGCGAGTTGGCCATATTCCGAGTCATCGCGATGCGGTGACTGGTGGTCCGTCCGAGCTTGTTCCCGGCTACGCGGTGTCGCATGGAGTGCCTTCGTCTATCTCTGGCGTGATCGCTAGACCGACATGCCGAGCGAGAGACCGCGCTCGGCGAGCTTCGACTTGATCTCGGCCAGACTGGTCTTGCCCAGGTTCTTTAGGTTCATGACCTCGGTCTCGGAGAGACGCACCAAGTCGCGGATGATCTGCATGTTCGCACCATCGAGACAGTTGCGCGCGCGCACCGAGAGCTCCAGGTCGGAAATCGGGCTCGAGAGGATACCGGAGAGCTCGGTCGTCTCGCGGTTCTTACGGTTGAACTCCGACGTCGACGGATCTTCGGCGACCGGGTGCTCATCGCGGCTCTGGCTGTAGAGCACGAACGGATTCAGGTGCTTGCGATAGATCTTCGAAGCTTCGACGAGCGCGAGCTCGGGCGTCACGGTCCCGTCGGTCCAGATCTCGAGCACGAGCCGGTCGTAGTTCGTCAGCTTGCCGACGCGCGTGGCCTCGATCGTGTAACGCACGCGGTGCACGGGCGAGAAGATCGAGTCGACCGGAATCGTGCCGAGCGGGTTGTACTCCGACACGTTTTCGTCCGAGGGGACGTAGCCGCGACCCTTCTTCACGACCATCTCGATGTTGAGCGAGCGGTCCTTCGTCAGCGTCGCGATGTGCAGCTCGGGATTCGCGACCTTCGCATCGCCATCGCAGATGACATCCGCGCCGGTGACCGGGCCCTTGCCCGACTTCGCCAGCTTGCACGTGATCTGGTTCTGACCGTCGTACTGCACGCGCAGTCGCTTCAGGTTGAGGATGATGTCAGTGACGTCCTCGTAGACGCCTTCGAGCGACTCGAACTCGTGCGCGGCGCCTTCGATGCGCACCGACGCGACCGCCGTGCCCTCGATCGAAGAGAGCAAAACGCGGCGCAGACCGTTGCCGATCGTGTGCCCAAAACCGCGCTCGAACGGCTCGATGATGAACCGGCCGTACTGCGTCGAAAGGCTTTCCTTGTCGGGCTGGACCTTGCTGGGCAGCTCGAAATTCCTCCAACGGATTCTCATGTGGCGTGTTCTCCGGTGTTTCTCCGCGCGTCTGGCGGGGACGACGCGATTTACTTCGAGCAGAGCGACGTTACTTCGAGCAAAGCTCGATGATCAGTTGTTCTTGAATGGGGTGCGGAATGTCTTCGCGCCGCGGGATGCCGACGATGCGCGAAGTAAAGGTGTCGCCCGAGACCTCGATCCAGGCCGGAACGGGTTGCGACTTGTTCACCTCGACCGAGTCGGAAACCATCTTGCGCGTGTTCTCGGCGGTGCCGGGCGTCACTGCGTCGCCCGGCCGCACTTGGAACGACGCGATGTCGACCTTGCGGTTGTTCACGCGAAAATGACCGTGGTTGATCATCTGCCGCGCGTGATTGCGCGACAGCGCGAAACCGCTCGCGAGGACGACGTTGTCGAGGCGCCGTTCGAGAAGCATCATCAGGTTCTCCCCGGTGTTGCCCTTGAGCCGCTCGGCTTCGCGGAAGTAGAGCTTGAACTTGCTCTCGTGCACGCCGTAGATGCGCTTCAGCTTCTGCTTCTCGCGCAAGCGAACGCCGTACTCGGTCACCTTCGCGCGCTTCTGCGCGTGCACACCCGGCGGGTAATCGCGGCGCGAAACGGCGCACTTCTCGGTGAAGCAACGCTGCCCCTTCAGGAAGAGCTTCATGCCTTCCCGGCGGCAGAGCTTGCACTTGTTGTCTGTGTATCGAGACATCTTCAGAGTTCCTTCGTGAGTGCGGCTAGACGCGGCGACGCTTGCGGGCGCGGCAGCCGTTGTGC
>JANOFY010000353.1:0-5564 GCA_031413895.1 Planctomycetota bacterium
GATCGTCGACCTCCGAGCGCGTCAGCTCGCGCCATTTTCCGATCTTGATCCCGCGCGGCGTGAGGTGGCCGATGCGCGTTCGACGCAATTCGATGACCTTGTAGCCGAAGCGCGCGAACACGCGGCGAATCTCGCGATTCATCCCTTCGCGGAGGAGCACCGTGAGCAGCGAATACTCGCGCGAACGCCGGTCGACGAAGATCTTCGCGCCGGCGGTGCGACCTTCCGACAAGTGAACGCCCGTGCGAATCTTGTCGAGCGTCTCGTCGTCGATCTCACCGTGCACGCGCACCGTGTACGTCTTCTCGATGCCGTAGCGCGGGTGCATGATCCGATTGGCGAACTCGCCGTCGTTCGTCAGCAGGATGAGGCCCTTGCTCTCTTCGTCGAGCCGGCCAACGGTATAGATGCGTCCCTTGTGCTGGTCGGTGACGAGGTCGACGGCGCGCGGTCGCGTCTCGCGGGCCTCGTTCGTGCACACGACGCCGGCCGGTTTGTTGAGCAGGTAGTAGCGCTTGCGCATCCCCGCCGGCTTCATCACGTAACCGTCGATCTCGACGGACTGCCGATCCGGATCGATCCGCACGCCGAGCTCGGTCATCGGCTCGCCGTCGACGCTGACCTTGCCGGCCTGGATCAACTCGTCGCACTTGCGTCGCGACGCGACCCCGCGATCGGCGAGGTACTTGTTGAGCCGCACGAGCGCGGGCGCGGCTGCGGAGGACGGCTCGTCGCTCTCGACGTCCGCTTCCGCGGGCACGGGCGCGGTGCGATCGCTGCTCGGCGCTGTCGTGCGCGGTTTCGCGGGCGCGGCTCGCCGTGCGCTTTTCGGACGGGTCTTGGGCTTCGTCATTTCAGGCTTTCGTAACCGCTCGCAGGAGCTTCAGTGTGCCGACCGCTTCGATTCGGTGCGCGCCGAAGCTCGCCGGCACGAGCCATGTGTCTCCAGGCGCCAAGTTCCAGGCTTCGGCTCCATCGCGTGCGGTGATGCGCCCGCGTCCGCCAAGGGCGACGTACACCAGCGCGGTGTCGCTCGTGTCGCACTCCATCGCGCCGCTTTCGAGCTCGATCAGATCGAGCGCGAACTCGTCGCAATCGACGAGCGCTGCACGCTCGCCGCCGGCGAAGCGCGAGAGACGCGGGTCGATCGGCCCGGTCGTCGACTGTCCATAGCGGATCGCTCCGAGCGCGTCCTCCACTTGGATGTCGCGCGGCTTGCCGTCGAGCCCCGCGCGTCCCCAGTCGTAGAAGCGCAGCGTGCAGTCGGAGTTGTCCTGCACTTCGAGGAGCGTCACGCCGGCACCGATCGCGTGGATGGTGCCGCCGGGCACGAACACGAACTGTCCCGCGCTGACGTCGAAACGCAGCAGCAGGTCGACGATCGCGGACGAATGCGCGTGGGCGGCGAGCTTCTCCGGTCCGACTTCGGGACGCAGGCCGAGGAAGATCGAGCTGCCCGGTTCCGCGGCCAGGACGTACCAAGCTTCGGTCTTGCTCGCTTGACCGGCGCGGACGGTCGAAGCATGCGGATGGACTTGCACGCTGAGTGTCTGCGTGGCGTCGAGGAACTTGACGAGCAGAGGGAAGCGTCCATCCGCGGCCGTGCGCGCGCGTCCGAGGATCGAACGCGCGTCGGTCCGCATCAGGTCGCCGAGCGTGCGCCCGGCGAAGCGACCCTCGGCGACCTGTGAGTTCTGGTCCTCGCGGTCGGCGAGCTCCCACGTCTCCCCGACCTGGCTTCCGGCCGGCAGCTCGATCCCGGGAGCGCGCGCCAGCGCCCGGCCGCCCCACACCTTCTCCAAGAAGATCCGCGTGAAGCGCAGGGGTTCTAGTCTGGACGGAAAGGCCATCGGGCCGCACAGAGTAGCGTTCCACACGTAAATCTCGGCCCCAGTGGCCAGAATCGGCCTTTGCACCCAAATACTAAATCGGTGCATTCGTATCGTGGAGGCATGCCCAGCCAGACCACTCGAACCCCCGTCCGCGAAGCCATCCTCGAAGCTGCGCCGCGCCTCCTCGGCCGACTCGGGTATCGCAAGTCGACGATGGACGACCTGGCGCGCGAGGCCGGCGTCGGACGGCGCTCGATCTACGTTCACTTCACGAGCAAGGAGGAAGTGTTCCTGGCCTCGATCGATCGCGTCGTCGAGAACCTGATCGCGGAACTCGAGACGATCGCCGCGAGCGACGCGACTCCCGCGGATCGACTGCAGCGCATGCTCGTCACGCGCGTGCTGTTCCGCTTCGACAGCGTCCATGGCTACTACCAGAGCCTGGACGAGATGTTCTCCGTGCTGCGGCCCGCTTATCTCGAGCGACGCGAGCGGTACATCGAATCCGAAGCGGTGGTGTTCGCGCGCGTGTGCGCAGAAGGTGAGCGCGACGGATCGTTGCAGCTCACCGACGCGCACGAGAGCGCGCGCACCCTGCTCCTCGCTACGAGCGCGCTGCTCCCGTACTCGTTGAACACGCGCGAGCTCGGCTCGCGGCGCGAGATCGAACGCCAAGTCGAGCGCATCGCCGAACTCCTGCTGCGTGGTCTCACGCGGCGGAAACGCTGATCCACCGTCCGCCCCCCCTTTTCTCAACGGAGTCACTCCCATGTTGTCTTTCCTCAAGTGTGGGCTGGCAGTTCTCCTCGCCAGCACGATGCTCCTCTCACTGGGACAGGAGCCGACGAAAGCGCCGCCCGACCTGCCGCTGTCCGCGTCCGAACGTGGCAGCGTGATCGAGAGCGTCCTCGACGCGCTCTCGTCGCGTTACGTGTTTCCGGAACTGGCCACGAAGATGGTGAGCGCCATCCACGACCGCGTGAAGCGGCAGGAGTACGACCGCGTCGCGAGCAGCCAGGAGCTCGCGCAGAAGCTCACCGAGCATCTTCAAGCGGTCAGTCACGACAAGCACCTGCGCGTCGTCTTCCGCATCGATCCGCTCCCGATTCGAGCGGACGAAGACACGCCACCGACAGCGCTCGAGATGGAAGAGATGCGACGCGAGGAAGGCTCCGTCAACTTCGGTTTCGAGTGCGTGCGACGCCTCGAGGGGAACATCGGCTACTTGGATCTGCGCTCGTTCACGCCGCCCGATCTCGCGGCCGAGGTTTCGGGCGCGGCGATGAAGTTCCTCGAACGAACCGACGCGCTCATCATCGACTTGCGCGAGAACGGCGGCGGGGATCCCGCGATGGTCGCGCTGATGTGCTCGTACCTGTTCGGGCCGGAACCCGTGCACCTGAACGACATCTACCTCCGTCCGTCGGATCGCACGGAGCAGTTCTGGACGCTGCGCGAAGTGCCCGGCCCGCGCTGCGAGAAGAAAGACGTGTACGTGCTGACGAGTTCGTACACGTTCTCAGGCGCGGAGGAGTTCGCGTACAACCTGAAGAACCTGAAACGCGCCACCCTTGTAGGAGAGACCA
This sequence comes from Planctomycetota bacterium, assembly GCA_031413895.1. GTDB lineage: Bacteria > Planctomycetota > UBA1135 > UBA1135 > JANLUN01. The sequence goes on from JANOFY010000353.1 coordinate 3,419, forward strand.
CCGGCGGCGGCGCGAACCCCGGCGGCATCGTGCGCGTCGGCGAGCACTTCGGCGTGTTCGTTCCCACGGGACGCGCGATCAATCCGATCACGAACACGAACTGGGAAGGGACGGGCGTCGAACCCGACGTGAAGGTGAACGCCAAGCTTGCGCTCCTCACGGCTCACCGTCTGGCGCTCGAAAAGTTGATCGATCGCGAGCAGCGCCTAGGGCGCCGCGACGGCCTCCTCGAAGTGCACGCCAACGTCGAGCGCGAGCTGAGCCGGCTCGAGCGCGAGAACTGACGCGTCACGCCAGCCCGAGCAGTCGCCGCGCTTCCGCTCGAGCGGTCGCATGCGCCGCGCCGCCGGCGATCATGTCCGCGATCTCCTCGACGCGGTCCTGCTCGAACAGCTCGGCGGCCTTCGTTCGCGTGCGGCCCGCAGCGACGTCTTTCGACACCTTGAAGTGGTGGTGCGCGAGCGCCGCGATCGCGGGCAAGTGCGTCACGCACAGCACCTGGTGGTGTTTCGACAGCGCACGCAAGTGCTCGCCCACCTTGGGTCCCAGTCGCCCACCCACCCCCGCGTCGATCTCGTCGAAGACGAGCGTGGGGATCGTCTGCCGCGCCGCCAGCACCGTGCGCAGCGCGAGCATGATGCGCGCCGCCTCGCCGCCCGAGGCGACGTTGCGCAGCGGCGCGGGCGTTTCGCCGGGATTCGCGGTGAGCCAGAACTCGACCTGGTCCGCGCCGTCGGACGCGAAACGACGCGCGTCCGACAGAGCGTCCGTCGACTGCGCGGGCGCGTTCGGTGAATGCAGATCGAGCGCCGCACGCGGCTCGACCGACACCTCGAAGCGCGCGCTCTCGAGTCCGAGCTCCGCGAGCGACTTCTCGACATCCCGACGCAGGCGCGCGCGCAGCGCGCGCCTCCCCATCGAAAGCGCGCCCGTTGCCGCCGTGAGCTCCTCCAGCGCTCGCGCTTCACGCGCGACGAGCGCTTCGAGAGTCTGCGGCTCGCCTTCGAACGACGCGAGCTCACCTGCGATCTCGCGCTCGCGTGCCACGAGACCCGCGATGTCGGTCGCGTACTTTCGCTCCAAGAGTTCGAGCTGGTAGAGACGCGCTTCGACGACCTCGAGTCGCTCCGGCGAATACTCGATGCCGTCGAGAAACTCGCCGATGCCGGACGACGCCTCTTCCAAGTGCAGCAATGCGTCGCGCAACTGTTGCGCGCTCTCCGCGAGGCCTGGAATACGCGACTCCCAATGGTCGAGCACGCGCACCGCACGGCGCACGACATCGAGCGCCGGCTGATCGGACCGCGCGAGATCGTTCGTGATCGCGCCGAGCTGCGCGCCGAGCTCGCTCGCGTGCCGGAGGAGCTCGCGTTCGCGCAAGAGGCTCGCGTGCTCGTCGACGGAGAGCCGCGCGTCGGCGAGCTCACTCGATTGGAAGCGCAAGAGATCGAGCCGATCGCGGCGCTCGCGCGACTCCGACTGACGGTCCGCGATCTGCGCGCGCAGCGCGAGCCAACTCCCGCGACGCTCGCGGTACGCGTGCAGCTTGGGTTCGAGCTCGCCGAACGCGTCGAGCAGACGCGTTTGCTCGGCGGTGTCGAGCAGCCGCTGGTGCTCGTTCTGTCCGTGGATCTCGACGAGCTGAGCCGCGAGCTCGCGCAACAGCCGCTGCGTCACGGGACGTTGATTGACGAACGCGCGCGTCTTGCCGTCGCTGGAGACCGTGCGCGTGAGGATCACTTCGCGATCGTCGTCGGCGCCGAGCGCATCCCATTCCTCGAGCGCGAGCGGCAAGTTCTCCTTCAACCAGGCCGCGACGGCCTCCGCACCGGCGGAACGGGCGTCGAGCGCGAACAGACCCTCTACGCGCGTCTCGTTCGCGCCGGAGCGCACGATGGAGCTGCGCGCGCGATCGCCGAGCAGCAGCTCGAGCGCGCCCACGAGCAGGCTCTTGCCCGCGCCGGTCTCGCCCGAGATCACGTTCAGTCCGGGACCGAACGTCAACGCAGCGCGTTCGAAGAGCGCAAGGTTCTCGTTCGACAGCTCACGTAGCATGCTGCGTGAGATGATCGCACGAGCGTCCTGAGGGTTGCAACCGTCATCGAACAGTTGCAATCGCCGTCGCGGCTTCGTCGTTTACAGCGAG
>JANOFY010000354.1:0-3060 GCA_031413895.1 Planctomycetota bacterium
CCGCCACCTTTGCCGCTGCCGGTGCCGCCGGTGCTGCCAGCGCCTCCGGTGCCGCCGCCCTCGAGCGTCTTCGCGAACGCTTGCTGCTCTTCGTCGCCGAACACGCGCTTGCGCACGTCGTCGGCGAGCTGAACGATGTTCGCGCCCGCTTCGCGGTAGATCGCGATCTCGACCGCTTCCTTGCCGTCGAGGCGCGTGATGACGTCGCGCTCCGCGTGCGTGCGCGTCACCGTCGCGACGTCGTTGATGCGGATGCTCGCGTTGCCGCGGCGCACGATCGAGAGGTTCGCGATCTCCGACACGTCGCGGAACTCGTTGAGCGTGCGCACGAGGTACTCGGTCGATCCCTCGCGGATCGCGCCGCCGGACGCGTTGAGGTTCTCTTGCGCGAGCCGCGTCGCGATGATCTGCGGGTCGAGCCCCTGCGCCGACATCTTGAACGGATCGACGCGGACGCGGATCTCTTCCTGCAAGCCGCCGCGCACTTGCACGGCGGCGACGCCAGGGAGCGTCTCGAGCTCGCGCTTCACGCGGTGCTCGGCGATCCAACGCAGTTGCACGAGGTCGCGCTCGGCCGCGAGCGGCGCGTCGCCCGCCGCTTGCTTCACTTCGCTGTCGCCCTTGTGCGGCAGCGAGAGGGCGATGCGCAAGATGGGATCGAGGTTCGGGTCGTAGCGCAGGATCAGCGGCCGCTCGGCGCCGCTCGGTAGGAACACGGTGTCGAGCTTGTCGCGCACGTCCTGCACCGCGAACGTCATCGGCGTGCCCCAGTCGAAGTCGAGCACGACGTCGGACGTCTCGGCGCGGCTGATCGACGTCGAGCGCACGAGGTGGGGGAGCGTCGACAGCGCTTCTTGGATGCGCTCCGAGATGCGGTCCTCGATGTCCTCGGGTGCCGCGCCGGGGTACGTCGTCCGCACCGTGAGCGTCGGGTAGCTGATCTCGGGCAGCAAATCGACCGGCAGCTTCGACAGCGACACGACGCCGAAAACGCCGATCGCCACCATCAGCATCGTGATCGCGACCGGACGGCGCGTGATGAACGCGAGCATTCCGGACTGGAGGCGCTGCGCCTTGGGCTCAGCCTCGCCCGAGTTCGCAGGCTCGTCGTTCGCAGAGCTCGACACGCGGTGTCTAGCCTTCCTTCGCTGCCGCGTCCGCCGTCGCTCCGGTCGCCGTTTCTTCCAAGACGACTTCGGCGCCGTCCTCGAGATCGCGATTGCCGACGACGACGACGAGATCGCCGACGGCCAAGACCGTGCCGCCCGTCGCGAACACCTCGACCGCCGCGTCGTCGGTGAAGCCTTCCGTCACTTCGATGCGGTACGCACGACCTTCGCGCACGACGAACAAGAGGTTCGTCTCGCCCTCGCGGCGCAGGCTGCGCTTCGGCACGACGAGCGCGTTCGGGTGTCGGTCGGTGACGATCTCGAGCCGCACCAGCATGCCCGGTAGGAGGCGCGGGCCGCGCTCCGCGTGCGCGCCGCTTCCATTCGTGATGCCGTTCGCGGGCGCCAGCGGCTCGAGCTCGGCGTGAACCCCGAACGATCCCGACTGCGGGTCGATCGAAGGCGAGATGCGGTCGATCACCCCGCGCAGCTCGACGCCGGGGAGCGCTTCCGCCGTCGCGCGGATCTGCACGGTGGACGCGACCTTGCCATCGACGTCCACGGTGCCGGCCTGGGCGTGGGCATCGAGCCCCGACGCGGCGACGAACCACGCCATCTCGCGCTGGGGGCGATTGAACTCCACGTGCAGGTCGTCGAGATCCGTGATGACGAAGGCCGCGCCGGAGGTTTCGAGCACGCTCGTTCCGCGTCCGACCGTCCCACCGACGCGCACGTTGGCCTGCGCGATGATCCCCGCGATCGGAGCCTGGATGCGCGTGTACGAGAGCTCGAGCTCGGCGCGCGCGAGAGAGAGCTGCGCGCGCTCGAGCGCAGTCACCGAGGATCGCGCTTCGATCACGCTTCGATCGCGGCCGAGCTTCGCCGTTTCGTGCTCGTTGGCGCGCGTGTCGCGCGCGGTGCGCAGTGCTTCGAGCGCTTGTTGCGAGATCAGGCTCGCCTTGTCGTTTCGGTCGTAGTCGCGCTGCGCCTGCTCCCATTCGAGCTTCGTCTGCTCGACGCGGGCTTCGGCCTCGCGCATGGCGACTTCCGCGCGCGCGATCGCATCCTTGGCTTCCGCGATCGCGACGCGCGCATCCGCGACCATCGCGCGCGCTTCGCGATCGTCGACCGCAGCGAGCTCCTGGCCGACCTTGACCGTGTCACCTTGCTCGACGAACACCTCGGTCACGATGCCGGAGGCGCGCGGGAAGAGCTGGATCTCCTTCTCCGAGTGCACGGTCGTCGTCGTCTGCAGCACACGCCGCATCTCGCGCTGCTCCACCGGTGCGACGCGCACGCGCACGGGTTCGCGACGCTTGAGCTCGCCGGTCTTCGGCGCCTTCGCATCGGCGGCGCTGTCGCAAGCGGTGCAGAGAACTGCGGCGATCGCGCACGCGACGAAGGCGCGCGCCTTGAACTCTTTTCGATCAGTCATTCCGGACGTCGCCGCGCTGTCGCGCGAGCTGTGGGGAGTGGGGGGACGGCGCCAACTCCAGTAGTGGACAGTAGACTCCGCCTCGATGCGCACACCCGACGAGGCTATTGCAGAGATTCTACGCCGGGTGGAACCCATTGCGGAGAGTGAGGACGTTTCGCTCTCCAGTGCGCTCGATCGCGTCTTGTCGAAAGACGTCGCCTCGGACATCGATCTGCCGCCCTTCGAAAAGAGCGCGATGGACGGTTACGCCGTGCGCAGCGTCGACTTGACGCGCGCTCCGCGCCCCGAAAGCTTCGAAGTGATCGGCGAATCGCGTGCGGGCGCGCCGTTTCCACGCGCGGTCGCGGCGCACCAATGCGTCGCGATCTACACCGGCGCCGAGGTTCCGAGCTCGTGCGACGCCGTTGTAATGGTTGAGAAAACCACGCTGGCCGGCGATCGCGTGCGACTCGACGATGCGCCTTCACCGGGCCAGAACGTGTGTCACCTCGGCGAGGATCTGCGCGTGGGCGA
>JANOFY010000355.1:0-3427 GCA_031413895.1 Planctomycetota bacterium
CCACCCGCCCCGCTTCCGCGTTGTGGGGGGGCGTATAATTTTGTATTACACCTTATTTCGGACGAGTCCTTTGTTTACCTCTTCGCCGTCGCTTGGCGGTAGGCAGCCTCGACCCCCGGTCCGGTGACGTAGCTCGCAAAAATCAATCGGTGCAACGCGTTGTCACCCGCGATCGCCTGACGTGATTCCGAAAGGTCCACGCTCGCACGCACCTGCTCCAGCGTCTCACCTCGAGCGACCGCGGCCTCGGTCTGCTCCTGGATCGAGCGCAACAATCGAACGAGCTGCTTCACGTACGTCTCGTCGCGCAATACTCGCCCGTGACCAGGCACGATCGTCGTCGCGCGCAGCGCCAGCAGCTTCTCGAGCGTCGCCGCGTAGTCGAGCGGATACGACGTCGAACCGATCAGCGGCACGGGCCACACGACGATGTCGCCGGTGATCACGATGCCTTCCTTCGGCAGGTGCACGACCAGGTCCGCGCGCGTGTGTGCGCGTCCCAAGTAGCGGATGTCGATGGTGCGGCTCCCGCGATGCAGCGTCAGTCGGTCCTCGATCGTGATCGTCGGGAGCAGGATCTTGGTGGCGGGAGCCTCCGCGAAAAGCCGTTCGAGCTGCTCGATATCGCTGGCGCAGCTCGCGCGCTCCTCGTCCGTCATCGGACCGCCGGCGAGGCTCGTGCCTCGCTCGAGCGCGCCCTTGAGATCGGCGACGAATCCCGGGCCATGGGTGAGCAGCTCGCGATAGTTCGACTCGCCGATGCTTGGCAAGTCTTCCAACGTCGTGGTCTGCGCGATGAACTCGACGCCGGGGAACGCGTCGCGATACACCTGGTTGTCCGAGATGTGATCGGGGTGCCAGTGCGTGTTGACGACGTACTTGACCGGCTTCGGGGTCAATTTACGCAGAGCGGCGAGCGTGGCTGTGGCCGAGCTCGGCGTGATGTTCGTGTCGACGACGACCACGTCTTCGTCGTTGACGATGAACACGCAGTTGGCATCGAACATCAGCCCCGGCGGCTCGCGGCGGATGACGGCGTACACACCCGCGCCGAGATCTTGCACGTCGAAGGACTCGGCGACGCTCGGGGCACATGCGATCGCGAGGCATGTCATCGTCACGCAGTCGGGCAACATGGTCACACTCTCCTCGGTTCACGGACCGCGGCATTGTGACGCCCAGCATCAGCTGGGGAAGCTCGCTGTCGGTCAGGGTTTCGTGCACCGAGCGCGGCCGAATGGGTCCCGACGTGAGCGACATGGATTGCATGTCGCGAACAGAAGCCTCACGCGCCGGCGTGGCGAGCGAGCACTCCAGCCTGGCCTCGCACGAATCGCTGGCGAGGAAACCCGCACCGCGACCCGAGACCGATCAGCCGGCGATGCCGATCGTCAGGTCCGCGGTGTAGCCGTTCGTCACGTCTCCGCTCAGCGTCGCGAGTTGATAGTCGACTCCGTCGCTGAACACATTGTCCTGCGAGAAATTGACGACCGGATTCTGACCGTTGGCCACGTAGAGCGGCGACGTGTTTACGGCCGCGGTTGCGGCGACCGGGAAAGCGATCTGCGTGGTCGCCGACACAGGAGACGAAGTACCGCCGAGGTAGATCCGCACGTGAATGTGCGTGATCCGACCGGGATACCAACCGGGGTAGATCGTGGTGAAGAGCACGTTCCCGGCGCCGTTCGTGAACTGGATACCGCGCAGGAACGTCTGACCGAGGAAGTTGCCGTTCAGCCCGCCGCGGTAGCCCGAATACCCGCCGTCCTTGTTGCACTGCCAGATGTACACGCCCGCATTCGAGATCGGCGCACAACCTTGATTGACGTTCACGAGCGACAGACGCAGCACGAGCGGAACGCCGATTTGCCCCTCGGTGACGTCGCTGCGCACCATCGATGGATCGCTGAGGATCGATGACAACGGATAGGGACCGGCGGTCTCGGAAGGAATGAGCACGCAGCTCGTGCCGGTTTTCGCCACGACGACCGTGTGCGTGCGCAGAGGCGCGCCGGTCACGTCGGTGACGACGACGGTGATCTGATTCAGACCCGTTCCGATGGCGATGGGCTTCGATCGCGACCCGCTGGGCACCGTCATCCCGTTGACCGTGATCGTGGTTCCTCGCCCGAAGGACGTCGGCGTGACGGTGATGCTCTGCGTCGCGTTCGTGACACGCGCGATGTGAATCGATTGGGCGGGATCGAACGGGAGTTCCAGTGCGCCCGGCGAAATCGACAATCCGCGGAGCACCACCTCGTCGCTCGATGCCGCGCGCGCGGTTCCGCGAGTGATCAGCGACGACGCGCCGGCCACCCCGAGAACACTGAGTGCCAGCCGCCGTGTGATCGGTCCTCGTTCGTCGTCGCTGCTCGAGTGGTTCATGGGATTCGGGTCTCCGTCGCTTCTACTTCGATAGGGAATGGAGTTTCGGCGTCTCTGGCGCTGCAATCTACCCAATGAGTTTGCGGAGCGGGGTTCGTTGTCCATTCAAAGTGGTCGTCGATGGCGGTGCGGTCGTTACGATCTGCGCGTGCGACGAGGTCTGCAGCCCCTGCACGAGCCGCACGCACGACTTACACTGAGCGTCCTCGCCGCAGGCGCGGCAATCCGATGAAGCGACTCCTCGTCTTCGCTGCACTCGCGGCGACTCTATTGCTCCTCGCGTGGCTCATGCGTGCGGAGGACCCCTTGGTCGCGCCTACGCCGGAGACCGTGATTCCGACGGCTTCCGTCGAGACACCGAAAACGCCGCCGCCGCTCGCGACCGAAGAGCCGCTGACCGCGGAAGCACCGCGGGAATCCGTTCCGGTCGACACCGCTCGAGAGGAAACAACGCCCGTCGATGCGCCCGTGTCGCGTCCGGCGCGCCGCAAGTTCGACCCCGACGCGATCGGAGCGATCTATCTCTTCGTTCAAGACCCGAGCGGCGCGGCGGTCGTCGACGCCGAGATTCGCATGACGGGCTTGTACAGCGAGAGCAATCCGAGGATCACGAACGACTGGATCGGTGAACCGTCCTCGGGAGTCACGGGTGCCGACGGAAGCTTGAGGCTGCGCTACCCGCTCTGGATCGATCCCGACCGGCCGACGAGCCAGGTCGCGTTTCGAATCGAGCATCCCGACTTCATGGCGTTCGAAGCGCAGGGCTTCCCGGTCGATCCTGAACCGCGCGTCGTCGTCCTCCAGCGCGGTGCGTTCGTGATCGTGTCGGGATGGATCGATTCAACTTCTGAGGTCGTGCGCGATGTCACGCCGCACCTGACGTTGGGCGCGGTCGTCGCGGCGGGCTCGTGGACGCCGATCAAGGACGGCCGGCTCGCGTGCGCGAACCTTCCGCCCGGTCGGCACGGCGTGTATCTCAGTTATTCGAGCACGCAGCACGGACCGTGCTTCAGCGAGGTCAGCTTCTTCGACCTCGCGATGG
>JANOFY010000356.1:0-17231 GCA_031413895.1 Planctomycetota bacterium
CGCGAGGAACAAACCGGCGACGAGGCATCCGAGTCCGACGGGGAGCACGCTCGGATGCGTCCATGTGCGCGGCGGCAATCGCCGCCACAGCGCGACGATCGGAACGACGAAGACGCCGACGAGCGCGGCGAGACCGACCGCGCCGTACATGCCGAAGATCAGGATCCAGAGTCCGTCGACGACGATGTGCTTCGAGTTCGGATCCGGTGCATCGTCACGGAGCATGCTGCGTCCGAATCCGCCCCAGCCGAAGACGGGTTGCTCGAGCGCGCGTCTCACGAGCATGTCCTCGGCATCGAAACGGAACTGGATCGACTGCGCGCGCTCCTCGCCGAACGAGCGCGCCATCTCGACGGCTTGCTTGCCCGACCAGACGTCGCTCGCGCGCACGGCGATGTAGAGGATCGGTGTCGCGACGAGGCAAGCGATCGGCAGTCCCGAGCGCATCCATTTCACTCCGAACATCAGCGCGAGTCCGGTGGCGAGGAGGAGCACCGCCCCGGTCGATCGACAGAGGACGGTCGTCGCGACCAGCACCGGGACGAGCAGCGCGATCGGCATGCCGAGGACACGCTTCAACGTGCCCGAACGCCACAAGAGGATCCCGATGAGCGAGGCGATCGACATCCACATGCCCAGCATCAGCCCGTGGTTCAGGAACACCATCGGCCGGAAGCCGCCGTAGCGGATCGTCTGCACGAACTCGTGTTGGTGGAAGCCGTACGTCAGGCGGTGGAGCTGCGGGCTGAAGCGGATCTCGAAGAGGCACAGCGGGACGTACACGAGGCCCCCGATGAAGATTCCGGTCGCGAGCAGCCGGTGGCCCTTCAAGTCCGTGAAGTACAGACGTCCCGTCAGATAGGGGAGCCCGAACGTGACACTCTCTTGCAGCGCGGACGCGCAACCGTTGTAGAGCCCGAGGCCGTTCGCGAGCGACGTTGCGATCGGGCACGCGCAAAAAACGGCGATCGGCAAGTCGATCCAGCGCGGCGTGAAGCGCGCGACCCGCCGCGCGTCGAACATGACGCTGCCCGCCGCGACCGACAGTGCAATCGCGGACACCTTCGTGAAGTTCGAGAACGCGGGGAGGTCGAAGCTCGCGACGGGTAGGAAGAGGAATCCGCCGATGTAGAGCGCGAGCACCGTCCGCGGCGCCGGCCGCCACGCCATGGCGGACAGCGCGAGCAGTGCAAAGCCGATCAGCGCGAGCGGGACGGTCGGGCTCATGGGACGCGCGCGGGACCGTCGCGTTCGTGCGCACGGGGGGGGGCTTACGGCTCTGCGCGCGCGACTCTCGGAGCTCTCGATCGGAAGAGTGGCTGTCCGTGCTTGAGCGGGCCTGTGCGACACGGTATGGATGGCACCCGCGCGGGCGACTTGATTACGGAAAGTCTTGCCGCTCAGCGTCGAGTGCCCTTAGGATATTTCATTCCATTGGCGCGGCCTGCAGGGCGGCCTTCGGGATAGCACCACACTTGGAGGAGGCGTCATGGGGATGCAAGACCGGTCTCAGTTGAGACCGTCAGCAGGTCGATTCATCGGGATGATTCCCGCGCTGATCGCGTGGCTGTTGGTGGCCACGGCCACCGTGCATGCCGCGGTCAGCGGGCTGCAGCTGGCCGGGTTCGTGGTCACCACCTCGGCGGACTTCTCGACGTGCGGTCAGGTCGGCGGGCCGTTCCCGGCGCGCTCGCACACGTACACGCTGAACAATTTCAGCGCGGAGACGATCACTTGGGCCGGCATGTCCGACACGGACTGGCTCGAGATCACTCCCTCGGGTGGCGACCTCGAGCCCGGTGAGAGCGCCGACGTCGTCGTTCAGATCGACCCAGTCGCGGCGAACGGTTTCGCGGGGGGTGAGTACGCCGCCGACATCCTGTTCCGAAACTTGGCCGACGAGTCCGAGGACCGCCACGTGCAATGCACGCTGAGCGTTCTCCCGCCCGAGCCGGGTCTCTCCGTCTCCCCCGGCGACGACTTCGTCACGCGCCGGCGCGCGGACGACCCGTTCAGACCGAGCAGCACGACGTACACCATCGCGAACACGAGCGAGGCACCGTTCGTTTGGCGCGCCTCCGCGTCGGCGGAGTGGCTCGCGCTCACGTCCGCCGGCGGCGAGCTCGCGCCGGGTGAGTCGACGCAGCTCGTCGTGTACGTCGACCGTTCGGTAGTTCCCACGCTGGGCGCGGGCGACTACACCGGATCCGTCGACATCGCGAACGTCACGACGGGCATCGGCGCGACGTCACGCACGTGCAACCTTTCGCTCGCGGCCACGTCGCCGCTCGCGATCAATCCGATGGTCGTGACCGACTGGACGACCGAGCAGCCGTTCAAGGACGCGTTCAAGGAAGCGCGCGGCTGGATCTCGCACCAAGGCTCCGTGTGGAGCTCGTCGCTGCCGCTGGATCTCGACAGCAACGGCTGGGTGCGCTCGCTGGTTCCCACGCAATCCGTGGGAACTTTGATGTTCAACGGCAACAAGGGGCGCTATCCCGCGGGACAGTACACGGTGCTGTACGACGGAACCGGCACGATCGTGATCGGGCATGACGCGACGATCGTCAGTCAGCAACCTGGGAAGCTGACGATCCAGGTGACCAGCCCGAGCGACGCCGGCATCTACCTGAAGATCACGGCGACGACGCCGTCGAACTACATCCGGAACATCCGCGTGGCGATGCCGGGCCAGCTCGCGACGTACGCGACGCAGCCGTTCAACCCGGTGTTCCTGGACATCATCAAGGACTTCAGCGTCCTGCGCTTCATGGACTGGGGCCGGACGAACAATTCGCCACTGGTGAACTGGGCCGATCGCACGACCGCACAGAGCGCGTTCGAGTCGAGCGCGAAGGGCGTCGCCGTCGAGACGATGGTGGCGCTCGCGAACGAGACCCTGTCGGACCCGTGGTTCTGCGTGCCGCACCGCGCGAGCGACGATTACGTCACGCAGTACGCGACGCTGGTGCGCGACACGCTCGACCCGACGCGCAAGGTGTACGTCGAGTATTCGAACGAGGTGTGGAACGGCACGTTCTCGCAAGCGACGTACGCGCAGCAGCAGGGCCTGGCCCAGGGGCTCTCGACGAACGCGTTCCAAGCGCAGCTGCGCTTCTATTCGAAACGGTCGGTCGAGGTCTTCAACATCTGGAAGACGGTGTTCGGCAGCCAGAGTGGCCGAGTGGTGCGCGTCCTCGCCGGACAAGCCGGCAATCCGTGGACGGGTCAGACGATCCTGGATTGGAACAACGCCAACCAGTCGGCAGACGCGTACGCGGTGGCGCCGTACTTCGGCGGCGTGTTCGGCAACGCGTCGACGCAGGGATCGGTTTCGACGTGGACGCTGACGCGTCTTTTCGACGAGCTGCGTACGAACATGATCTCGACGATGGCCACGAATGCGCAGAACGTGGCGACCGCGCAAGCGCGTGGTTTGCCGCTGATCACGTACGAAGGTGGCCAACACCTCGTCGGCGTCGGAGGAGCAGAGAACAACGCGACGCTGAACGCGCTGTTCATGGCCGCGAACCGCGATCCGCGGATGGGCCAGATCTACGGCGAGTATCTGAACTTGTGGAAGAGCCAGGGCGGGCAACTCTTCGCGGTGTTCAACTGCGTCGACGTGTTCAGCAAGTGGGGCAGCTGGGGCATGATGGAGTTCATGGACGCGAACCGCCTGCGCGCGCACAAGTACGTGGCGATTGTGAACTTCGTCGCGCAGAACCCGCGCTGGTGGTGAGCCGCTGAGGCCACCGCGACGCCGCACGTCTTCGTAACCGTCATCATTCGAGAGTGCCGCCGCGGCGCTCTCGAGTGATGACGCCGGCGGCCGTTCCTCGGCCGCCGTGGAAGCACTCTTGTGCGTTGAGGTTTGCCTGCGCGGATCGCAACGCTGGAGGCGGGCAACTCGCCGTTGCGGAGCAATGGCGGAATGCGGTGCGAACGGCAGCTGATTTCGTGGCGAAGACGCCACGAGCGTCCGCACTGCGCATCGCCCGAAGACGGGCAATGCGCAGTGCGGACGGTTACGGGAGACGTGACGGGCTGCTACGCGGACTGGCGGAACAGTGTCGCTAGCTTCGCGGCTTCCTTGCGCGAGTCGTGTTGCTTCAATACGCGCTCGCGGCCTTCTCGTCCCATCCGTTGAAGCGTTGCAGGCGGTGTCGTGACCGCGGCTCGCAGCGCTTCGACGAGCGCGTCGAGGGAACCGGCGGGGACCAGCCAGCCGTTCACCTCGGTCTCGATCAGCTCGGGGATGCCCGCGATGTACGTGCTGATCACCGGGCGTCCGAGCGCGAGCGACTCCATGAACACGACTGGGAGGCCTTCGTCGAAACTTGGCAGCACCATCGCTTGCGACCGGAGGATCTCGTCGCGCACCGCGCGGCTTCCGAGCCAACCGAGGATCGTAATGCGCCTCTCCAGTCCGAAGCGGCGGATGTGTGCTTCGACTTGCGGTCGGAACTCGCCGTCGCCGACCAGCGCGATCTCGAAGTCGTGGCCTTCTTCCGCGATCACGTACGCGGCTTCGATCAGCAGCAAGTGTCCCTTCTCCGGGCTCAATCGCGCGACGCACACCAAACGGCGCTGCGACGGGAACTCGGCGGGCGGCTCTTCGAGGAACATCTCGTCCACGCCGCAGTGCACGAGCTGCATCTTTCCCCAGTTGTGTGGAGCGGCGTCGCGGTACATCTGACTGCGTCCGTTGTGGCTGATCGCCACGAGGAAGCGTGAGAGCTCGATCTTGTGCTGCAGCTCGCCGAACGGCGACAGCATCGCGAGCTCGGGGCCGTGCACCGTGAAGCTGAACGGGCGTCCTGACAAGACGTGCCACAACGCGGCGACCGTGGCCGAGTTCGTTCCGAAGTGTGCGTGCACGTGCTGCACCTCGCGCTGTTTCGTCCAGCGCAGGAACACGCACGCTTCCGCGAAGTACACGAAGTGGTACAGGAGGCCGCGGCTGCTGCAGCGTCCCATCGCGATCGCGTGCCAGAACGCTCGCACGAATCGGACGGGCCTCGTTGCGGCCGCCCACAGCGCGCCGAGCATCAGCCCGAAGATCCCGCGCGCCAGGATGACCCGCGTCATCGCGCGTTCGCGTGCGTCTTGCTCGTTGACGAGCGGCTCGTTCACGGCGCGGATCGAGTAGCGATCGACTTCGATGCCGAGCTCCTCGATTGCTTGGATCTCCCGCCAGATCCAGCTGTGGCTGATCTTCGGGTATTGATTGACGAGGTAGGCGACGCGCAGCGGCCGCGTCGTCGCGGACGGATCGACGGCTGCGCTGCGAGGCGCGCGGAGGAGGGTTTGGTTCATCGATCGTCTCTCATCCCGCCGATCGCCAGCGATCCGCTGGCGCCGGTTCGACTTCGCGCTCGGTGCGCACCCAGTTCGCCGACTTCTTGCTCGCTCTCGCGATCGCCGGCACGAGCGCCAGTTTCCACGCGACGTATCCCGGCGCGGCGAGGAGCGCGAGCCAGTCGCGCGCGCTCGCTCTCCCCACGACGAGCGCGGCAACGACGTGCAGTCCGACGAGCGCGAGTGCGAACGCCGCGTACGCGCGAACGGGAGTCCACGGAACGGCGAGCGAGAGCGCCAAGAGCCCGACGTGCATCGACAGCGGCAAGAGAGCGAGCTCGAGCAGGGGCTCCAACAGACGCACGCGTCCGGCGAGCACCTCGCGGAACAGCGCCGGAATCGTGTCGCGCGCGACGCGCATGCGCCCGCCTTCCCAGCGCGCGCGCTGGGAGCTCATCGCCTTCGAGTTCGTGGGCGCGGCGGCGGAGACCTCGCTCGTTTCGACGAAGTCGACGCGCCGCCCGGCGCGCACGAGCATCAAGTGATATTCGAGGTCCTCGACGAGCGACCGTGCTCGGTAGGGGACCGCCTCGATCGTCGCGCGCGTCAGCGCGAAGCCGTTGCCGAGGATGCCGACGGAAAAACCGCACGTCGCGCGGCCGCGCAGCCGCAGCACGTTGAACGCGAGCCACGCGATGTGCGCGAGCCGCGTTCTTATGGACGAGTGCGCGTTCGCGACGACGTAGCGCACTTGCACGGCGTCCGCGCCGGCCGCGACCGCGGACCGGATCTCGCCCACGAAGTTCGGCGCGACGCTCGTATCGGCGTCGACGACGGCCAGGATCTCGAACCCGCGTGAGCACAAGTGATCGAACGCGAGCTCGAGCGCGTAGCCCTTGCCGCGCCGTTCCGCGTCACAGCGCACGATCACTTCGGCGCCCGCTGCGCGCGCCGCGTCGGCTGTCTTGTCGCTGCAGTTGTCCGCGACGACGAGGACCGTGAACGCCTCGCCGTCGGATTCACAGGCGCGAAGGCTCGCGACGCATTGCGCGATCCCCGCTTCCTCGTCGTGCGCGGGGACGACGATCGCCGTCGGGATCGGCCTCGTGATTCCGGTGCCGCTTCGCACGCGCCGTCGCGCAGGAAAGATCCCCGCGATCGTGAGCATCGCGAGCTCGATCGTTCCCGGCAGCGTGAGCAGCGCCAGGCACGAGCCGACGACGATCCAAGCGATGTGCACGGATTCCATGCGATGTCGGGGGCCGCGCGCGGGTGCGCGCGAGAATCCCCTTCATCGGCCGGAACGCTGCGCCGAACGTAGGTCCGTTAGTAGGCGCCGCGGCGGGCCAGGACGGCGCCGGCCGTTTGGCACAGGATCTTGAGGTCCATCCGCAAGCTGCGGTGCCGGGCGTAGCGCGAATCCATGCGCATCCAGTCTTCGAAGCCGATTTGACTCCGGCCGCTGACCTGCCAGATGCACGTTAGTCCGCCCGTGAGCGAAAGGCGGCGTCGCTGCCACGGTTCGTACGACGCGACCTCGTCGAGCGTCGGCGGCCGCGGACCGACGAGCGTCATGTCGCCATTGAGCACGTTCCAGAGCTGCGGCAGCTCGTCGATGCTCCACTTGCGAAGTGTCCGTCCGACCGGCGTGATGCGCGGGTCGTTCTTCATCTTGAAGATCGGGCCGTCGACCTCGTTCTGCCCCCGCAGCGCGGCCTTGCGTGCCTCGGCATCGATGTACATCGAGCGGAACTTGTAGAACGCGAACGGACGTCCGCCCTTGCCGGCGCGCATCTGCTTGAAGACGACGGGGCCGGGCGACGTGAGCTTGATGAGCAGCGCGACGACGGCGAAGAGCGGCGCCAGCGCGAAGAGCATCCCGCCCGCGACGACGATGTCGAGCAGACGCTTGCGCTTCGAGAGCGAAATGACGAGCTCCTCGTCCATGCTCGACACCGGCCGCACGCCGGCGGCGTCACGGATGTGCGACATCGAGAGCGGGGTGGTCTGCGACGACGGCGCGGTCTCGCGCTTCTCGGTGCGGCTCGGGCGCGAATCGTTCGAGTCCTCGGGCGGCGTGTCGTCGAAGTCGTCCTTGTCACACGCGCGCGGCACGTCGACGGCTTCCTGCGACGACGGATAGCTCAGCACCTTGCAATCGAAGCTCAGTCCGGCCAGCGCAAGCTTCTTCAAGATGTCGTCCGCGAGCACCCAGGCCTGCGCGCCCGACGTGCACGGCAGGAGCGCGGCCAGCCGTTCGCCGTCCAATCGGCCGACGAAATCGCAGAAGCGGATGCGCTCGAGCAGGAGCGTGGCGAGCGTCTCGCGCGCTGCCGCCTTCTGGCCGTGCTCGACGAACACGACGACCGCGAATCCGTGGTGGTGACGGTCCGCGAGCTCGCGCTCGCGTTGGACCATCCGTTCGAACTCCGAAGACGAGAGCAGGTCGGGCAGCGGGCCGCGTTCGGGCGCGCTGACTTTCGACACGGTCTTCTTGAGCTTGGTGCTCTTCACTCTGGGTTCACTCCTGTGTGCGTGACGCTCACATCGATCGCATCTGGCGGCGAACGATCTCGACGCGGACGACTCGTCGGCAGCTGAGCGGACGGAACCCGAGGGCGCGCTGGACGAGCACACCTGCGAAGCGGCAGTCAGCGCCGATCGCGCGCGCACTGGCTAGAACACGTTCAACGGCTGAGTCGATCCTCATCTCACTCCTCTTTTCGATTCCTGGCGAGTGCGTCGTGAGCCGCGTCGGTGGAAACCGCGAATGGCAATCTCGATTCGATTCGTGCGCGATCGGCGCCGAAGCAGAAAAGTCTTCCGAGCGTCATGCCGCGAAGACCGCGTGCTGCAGCGCGAGCAAGAGATTCGTGGTGCCGTGCGCTACGACCGCGTCGACGAGCCGTCCGCGCCGCATGTACGCCGCGGCGTACACCATCCCCGCGAGGGTGGCGGCGAGCCAGTCGGCGTGCATCACGCCGAACGCGAGCGACGAGACGAGGCCGGGCACGAACGCGAACACACGCGGATCGACCCGCTCGAAGTTGGCTGACGTCAGCCGGCGGTAGAGATAACCGCGGAATGCGAGCTCCTCGACGATCGGGACGACGACGAAAGAGCCCAGCGATCCGAAGACCCACTGCGCCGCGATCCGCACGGCCGACGAGGAGGACTCCAGTTCGCTCCAGGGAGCGGACGTCGGCGCATCGAGTCCGATCCAGATCGCCCACGCAAGCGCGCCGCAGGCGAGTGCGCTCGGCGCGAGCTGGAATTCCATTCGAGCGACACGGCGCGAGATCGTCGCGAGCGCTCCGAGAGCCGCGAGAATGCGCAGCGGATACATCTCGGCGGGATCTTCCGCGAATGCGCCGCTCACGAGCGCCGTCGCGATGAGCGCGAGCAGCGGCACGAGGTACGCGGCGGTCGGGTTGTCCGCGTCGACGTCGGGAGTCTCCGCGGCCCGGCGTGCGAAGTAGGGCGTGCGGGTTCCGACGGCCACGCAACCGAGCGCGACGGCCGACACGAGCGGCCAGCCGGCGTACACGTGGAAACCGTCGATCGCCATCTCGGGCGACACGAGCCCGCCGATCGCGACGAGCGCCGCGATGCGCACGCCGTTCAGGAGCCAGATCACGGAGCATCCGATCGGGAGCAACACGAGCGCGCGCGGGAATCGCAACCGGTCGCGGGCGATGGCGAGGAACGCCGAGAAAAAGATGAGGAACAGGCCGACGCCCTCGTAGCCGCAGCAATACTTCGTGACCACGACCTCGAAACCGTGGAGGCCCAGGACGAGCGCGTCCTGGTCGAGCAGGCAGTCGTCGAAGAACACCGAGAGCAGCTCGTGCGCGAGGAGGAGCGTTCCGTGCGCGAGCGGTTGCCAGAACGGCCAGGCCGATTCCGTCAGTCGATATCCGAGGAAACCCAGGCTGCCGACGGCGATGCCCGCGCACACGGTGAACCGCACGCGCCAGGCGGTGCGCGCGAGCTCGCCGAGCGGCAGGACGCTGCTCACGAGCGAGAGTGGAAGGAGCGCGCCGCAGAACCACCACGCGAGCGTCAGTGCGATCTCGAACGCCGCGCCCGGTTCCGGGCCCTCGAGCAAGGCCAGGCTGACGACGCCGAACGCCGTGCCGGCCGCGAGGTTGGCGAGGACAAACGGCCACAAACGGCGCGGAAGCGCCGCGTGCGTTGCGAGCGCAATCAGTTCCTCACGCAGTCGCAGGCCGCCGAGCGCGAATCCGGCGGCCAAGCACGAGAGCACGAACGGCGTCGCGTAGCGCGTCGAACGGACGATCGCGGCCCACGGCCCATGCCGCAAGTCGAGCGCGTCGGTCGTGAAACGCTCGCGCAGCACCCACAGCTCAGTGAGCAGCAGGGCGGCGAGGCACGTCGAAAAGATCTGCAGCCCGAAGCTCCTGGCTCGGGCGTGCGATCGAATCGGTGCGGCGGCGCTGGACACGGCGGTGCGGCGAGCGTGGAGCGGACTTCCGTCCCTCCGTGCCCATTCCGTCGCACGTATCGGCAGGCTGCCTGTGCTTTATGACTGCGGCGCGCGTTTCCGGCCGAGCAGCACCAGCGTGCCGCCCACGATGAGCAAGGCCCCGCCGGCGAGCAGGCTCGGGTCGATCTCAGGCGCGCCGAGCTGCTTCTGCGGCACCGGCTTGTGGTGCGGCTTGTGCTTCTTCGGCGCCTTCTTCCAGCCGGCGGACGCATCGGTGCTCATCACCATCGTGAGCACCATTGCGGCCAACGCGCCGCGACGAATCATCCCAGCGAGCGTCGATTGAGTCGGAATCATGTGTCGAACTGCCTTCCCCAATTTTTGCGGATCAGATCAGCGAGCGGGCTGCGGAGCCGGATATCACCGCCGATGGAATAACCGTATCTCGATTTTCTGGAGTGCGTCGACGTGCACTCGAAGAGTTGAGCGAGCGAGCGAGAACGGATTTCGCACTGCGCGAAAATTGCGCACGTGATGCGTGGACCCGCGTGAACACTACTTCGGAAAGAGGCCTCTGAACGCCGAAAAAAAGGCGGACGCCCGCATGCTCTCCGACGAACACACGTCGCCTGGCGCGGAGCCGGCGCCGATCAAGATGGCGCTGATCGCATCCTCCGGCGGCCACCTGTTCGAACTGTGCTGCATCCGCGGCGTGTGGCAGGAACGCGAGCGCTTCTGGGTTTCGTTCCCGACACCCGACGCGCAGTCGCTCCTTGCTGACGAGCGCGTGCACTGGGCGCACTACCCGACGAATCGCAACCTGAAGAACTTGATCAAGAACCTCTGGCTCGCGTGGAAGATCCTGCGCACCGAGCGACCGGACGTGATCGTTTCGACGGGCGCCGGAGTCGCCGTTCCCTTCTTGCTCCTCGGCCGGCTGCTCGGGATTCGCACCGTGTACCTCGAATCGATCACGCGCATCTCGGAACTCTCGCTGTCGGGTTACCTCGTGTACCCGTTCGTGCACACGTTCCTCGTGCAATGGGAGGAGCTGTCTCGGAAGTACCCGCGCGCTCAGTTCCAGGGGCGGATCCTATGATCACCGTCATCACCGGCACCGAGAAGTTCTCCTTCCACCGCATGATCGAGGAGATCGATGCGATCGCGCGCAAGACCGAGCTGGCGGAAGAGTTTTTTTTACAGATCGGCGCATCGAAGTACGAGCCGTCGTCCTGCGAATGGGTGCGCTTCGTGCAGTTCCGCGAGATGGTGAAGCGCATCCAGGAGTCGGAGGTCGTGATCTCGCACGCCGGCGCGGGCTCCACGCTTCTGTGTCTCCAGCAGGGCAAGCGGCCGATCGTCATGCCGCGGCAGAAGAAGTTCGACGAGCACGTCGACGATCACCAGGTCCTCTTTGCGCAGAAGCTCGCCGATCGAGGCCTCGTGCGCCTCGTGCTCGACGAAGTCGAGCTCGCGGAAGCCGTGCGCGACGCACTCGAGCATCCTGCGCGCGTCGAGGAGCGAGTCCAGGGCGGCGAGGTCGTCTCGTTCCTGCAAGGCGTGATGTCCGACATCGCGCGCAAGCGCCGTTCGGGCGCGGCGTAGCCGATCAGACGGCGCGCTCGTGCGCGTCGGTGCGCCGCGGGGGCGATTCCATGCCCTGCAAGAAGCCGGCAGCGCTGCCCGCCGATTCTTCCGCACGTGCACGCGACGACGTCCAGCGGAGCAGCGTGTTCTGGCGCATCTTCATCGCGGCCTTCTGCGCGTCCTTGCCGTTCGCATCGACGGCGATCAGTTGCCGCAGCCCTTTGGGGTGCAACGCGAGGCGGATGCGATCGACCGCGGCGTTCTGGAAGAGCGCCAGGAAGCCCTTCGAGAGCGCGACCTGCGTCATCGGATGGATCTTGGCCATGCCGTTGCGCCAGTGCTGGCGTTCGCTGACGAGCAGCACGTGGTTGAAGATGAGCTTATTGGTGCTCATCGACAGCGCCTTCTTCGCCACCGTGCGGTTGACGAGCTCGTCGAGCTCCGTCAATTCGCGGTCGGACTTGAGCGCGGTCACGATCTCCCATCGATCTTCGGGGACCAATCGGTCGGCGCTCATCTCCCAGTAGAGGTGGCCGAGACCTTTCGTCCGCGCGTAGCGCGCCAGGTGATACGGCACGAAATGGTTGTGCGCGATCGTGTCAGCTGCGAGATGCGACAGATAACCGAGGATGAACGCTTCTTCTCGATCGCTCGTCGCGTGGCTGCGCATGTCGTCGACGATCGTCCAGCGATGGCAGTGGCTGTACGCGCCGCCGTACGCTTTGAAGTTGATGATGTCGGCGGCGATGTTGCCGTACTGATAGGCGGCGCGCTCGGATTCGATGAGCTTCGCGACGCTCGACGGCAGGAGCTCCTTCCGCCGGCGCAGCACGCGCTCCGCGAACTCGAGGTGGTGACCGGGTCCCCACGTCGGTGCGAGGAGCGCGACGAGCAGGACACACGAGAGTACGAGGGCGAGAGTCATCGGGGCCGTTCGACCTTTCGGACTTCCAGTATGCACGACCTCAGCCGACTCGACTTTGGATTCACGGCCTGACGTGTAGACCGTGCGCCGCTCTCCTTCGATCCCGGCGGGGGTGAGAATTCGCCCGTCGGCTGGATCAACGGTCGGAGGGCAGGCGCACGCTTCCGCAAGCGCCTCGGGCGGCGATCACGAAGCTCACCTCTCCTTGCGGCCGACGACGACGAGTTTCTTGCCGAACACGACGGCGGGCGAGAGCGCCACGCGGGCGAGCTCGCGCTCGACCTCCGGCGGCGTCGCCGCGCGCTGGTTGCGCCGGCTCCACGCTCGACCGCGCCTCAGCGTGTAGTGCGTCGCAAGCCACAGTGCCGGATACAAGAGCACGAGTCCGAGCGAACTCTTGCTCAGCGCCGTGCAGCGCAGGCTTTCGAGCCTCATTCCGACCACACGCAGGATGTAGCGCAGTCGAAACGCGTCGATCAGGTACGCGTGTCCGTGGTAGAGATGCTCACCGTTCCGTTGACGGAGCGTGCTGTGCTCGTTGATGAATCCGTGGTGCAGGAGCCGCTGCCCCGTCAAGAATCCCGCGGCGCGCGAGCCCAGGTGCAAGACGTTGGGTGTCGAGAGGATCATCAGGCCGCGGGGCTTGAGGACGCGCGCGCACTCGCGCACGAAACCGGTTTGGTTCTCGAAGTGCTCGATGCCCTCCATGCAGAGCAGGGAATCGAACGCGCGGTCGCGAAACGGTAGTGGTGCGCACGCGTCCGCCCGCACTCCGCGGAGACCGGGGCGCGGGAACAAGTCGACTTCGACCACGCGGTGTCCCATCGAGCGCGCGGCTTCAGTGACGGGCCCGCCGCCGGATGGGATGTCGAGCACGAGCCCAGGGCGCTCGCGCTGCAGGAGCTCGATGACAGTCGAGTCCGCGCGCGTCTGGCTCATCTTCTGGCAACACTAGGAGCGACGGGCGACAAAGACAATCGCTCACTTTTCTGGAAAGGAAAGGTAGCCGGCGTGCTCGCGGTACACCGCGTGCGCATCGACGACGCGGGCCTGCCAACGCTCGCCGCTCGATAGATGTTGCAGCCAGCGTCGCAACGATTCGGCGCCCGCGACCGAAATGCGCTCGTCGAGTTCGTCACCCGAGCCCACGCCGTCGATCGCGACGACCCCTTGATCGAGGATTTCGCCTGCGTCGATGCGCTCGGCGACGCGGTGGAGCGTGAAGCCGCTCGAGGACTCGCCGTTGCGGAGGCACCAGACCGAAGGCACGGGGCCCCTGTAATAAGGAAGGAGCGAGGGGTGGAAGTTGACGAACGTGGCGAAGCGCGCGATCGCGTCCGCGGAGAAGATCTGGTTGAAACCGGCGACGACTCCGTGGTCGCCCGGCCGGATCCTGGACAGCGACGCCGGCGAGTTGACGTCGTCCGTTCCGATGAGGGGGAATCCGAGCTCGCGGGCGAGGGCGCCGCGCTTCCATGCACGCCGGGCGCGCGCGAACGGACTGCGGCGTCGCTCGGACAGCACGCCGACGATCTCGATCCCGTTCGCGCGACCTGCGTCGGATGCCGCACGCGCGTAGGCGAGTCCGTACGGCGGACGAAAGAACAGATGGACGCGCATGGTCGTCTTCGCGAGTTCTTCAATTGGTAACATATGCGGCAAGCCGCATGACCACATCGCTGCGATCTTGGCGCTGGGCGCCCCCCGAAGAATGGGATGAGATGTTCGGGGAGAGTCCGTCTGCGACTCCGTTCCACGGCCGTCCGTGGTGCGAAACCTACGCCGCGTTCGACCGCCGGTTCGACGCGCGCGCGCTGGCGATCCGACTCGAGCATGGTCACGAAGTGCTGATGCCTCTCCTCGTGCGGCGCGGGTTGCTGCGCAAGGGGCCGTTCGCGCGCGCCGTGGCGATGCAACCGGGTGTGTACGGTGGACCGCTCTCGTCGAAAGGACCGCTCGGGCCGGAAGATTGGGCGAGCTTCGTTCGTGTGTCGAGATCGCTTCCGTTCGGTCGCATCGACTGCTTCGGGAGCGTCCTCGATCCATTGCCCACCGAACAGATCGCGGCGCTCGCTGCGAGCGCGCGTACGACGCACGCGATCGCGTTGAAGGACCTCTCGACGGACTCGCGCTCGACGTTCAGCAAGGGGTGCAAACACGCCTTGACCAAAGCCAAGCGGGCGGGCGTGAGCTGCGGACGGCTCGAGAGCCTCGGCCAGGTCGACGAGTACTTCGACACCTACCTCGACAGCGTTCGGCGTTGGGGCAAGGACGTCGCTCGCGCCTACCCGCGCGAGCTCTTCCAGCATCTCTACGGCACGCCGTCCGCCGAGTTGTGGGTCGCGCGCCTGCCCACCGGAGAGATCGCCGCCTGCGGCACGTTCCTGTTTTCATCACGGCATTGCGTTTGGTGGCACGGGGCGATGCGCGAGAAGCACACCGAAGCTGCGCCCACGAATGCTCTCATCCACGCGCTGATCGACGAGGCGCGCTCGCGCGATTGTGATCTGTTCGACTTCAATCCCAGCGGGGGCCACGCTGGCGTCGACAGCTTCAAGCGCTCGTTCGGAGCGTCTCCCATCGAGTTCTCGATCTGGTCCCAGCGGTCGACGCTCCGTACGAGGCTTCAGCGGCAGTCGGGCCGCGCCCGAGGTCAGGCGACGTGACGCGGACGGCCTGGCGCGACGAAGCGGCGGACGTCGGAACGATTCCGACGATGATCTCGCGCGAGGAGCGCCGGTACTTGCACTGGCTCGGCCGGACGCAGTGGCGCGACGTGGGTCACGTCGTCGAGATCGGACCTTGGCTCGGCGGCAGCACGGTGTGTCTTGCCAGCGGGATGAGCGCGGGCCACGCGGCGCCGCGACACCGCTTGCACGCGATCGACAACTTCCTGTGGCGCGATTTCATGTCGAGGATGGCGGACCTCCCGCTCGCTGCGGGCGACTCGTTCGAGTCTCACTTCCGTGCAAACGTCGCGCGCTTCGCGGATCGGATCGCCGTCCACACGATGTCGCTGCCCGACGAAGCGGTCGAAGGCGACGTGGAGACGACCAAGGTGCGCAGCCGAGCGGATGAGAGCGTCGCACCGTTCGCTTGGCCCGCGAGCGAGCCGATCGAGATCCTCTTCGTCGACGGCGCGAAGTCCTGGCGCGGGATCCGGCACCTGCTCGCCACCGTTCGATCGACGCTCGTCCCCGATGCGCTCCTCGTCGCGCAGGATTACAAGTACTGGGCGGCGTACTGGGTGCCGCTCTTCCTCTGGCAAGTGCGCGACTCGATCGAGCGCGTCCATGATGTCAAGCGCGGTTCTACGGTGTCGTTCCGGCTCACGCGCGCGCTCGACGCGCAGCGGATCGAAGCGATTCCCGACCACATCGCGAAGCTCGACCTCGATCGCGCGTGCCGCGAGATCGAAAGCGCGGCGGACGCGCTGCGCCAGATCGGCGACGATCTCGGCGCGAGCCAGGTTGCGCTCGGCCAAGTGCCGTTTCTCGTCCATCGCGGTGAACTAGGCCGCGCGCAGCGGGCGTTCGCCGACGCGTGCGCGAGCTGGCCCGCGGGCGCGGATCAGCCCGCGCTCCGGCAAGCGCGTCAGCTGCTCGAGAGCAGCGGAGCGCGCGACTTGGCGGCGATCCCGAGGTTGTCGCGCATCGCGCGCATGGGCCGCCGTCTCTTCCGGCGCTCGTGAAGCGCCGCGTCGCGATCTAGGCCGCGCTCGTCTGCGCGCGCACGGGCTTGCGCGCCAGCACGAGGTACATCCACGTGAACCGTTCGTCGCGCGGAAGGACACGATCCAAGAGTCGCGCGACGAGGTTGTTGCAAGCGACCGCGAGGCGGACGAACGGCTTCAACGGTCCGCGCCGCACGCATTGAAGGTAATAGCTCCACTGCGTCAGGCTCGTCAGCCAGTAGCTCGAGAGCGGTGTGATCTCGATCACTTCGAGGCCCGCTTGTTCGAACAGATGCCGCAAGCCGTGCTTCGTGTAACGGAAGAAGTCGCGCGGCTCTTCATGCAGGTGGAAGAAGAACGGAGCGGTGTACAGCGCGATTCCGCCGGGCTTCAGCACGCGCGCCGCTTCTCGAAGCGCTGCTCCGGGCTCTTCGAGGTGCTCGATCACCGCCGCGCTGAGCACGCAGTCGAACGATCCGCTCGCGAGCGTCGTCTCGTACGCGCTGGCGAGCACGTCGACGTTCGATTGATCGTGGATGCAGCCCGGATGATCGAGGCCGATGTACTCGTCGACGAGGTCGCCCAGGAGCATCTGCATCCGTTTCTCGCCGCAGCCGATCTCGAGCAGTCGGCCTTTGAAATGGAGCTCGGCGCGTTCGCGGATCGCACCGTACGCGCGACGGCACACCGCCCAACCGGGATTCGTGAGGCTGGGCTTCGTCCAGAATTTCTTGGGGTCGAAGAAGTCGACGGGGCGTTTGGGGGCGGTCTTCATGCAGTCACTCGGTCGTAGATCGTCTCGAGCGCGGCACCTTGCCGCGACACTTCGTACTCGCGCTCCACGTGAGCCCGGCCTGCGCGACCCCACTCGCGCCAATTCTCGGGGTGGCGCGCGATCGTGAGCAGCGCTTGCGCGCAGCCCTCGACGTCGCCCTCGTCGAACAGGACGCCGGCGATTCCATCCGGCGACACTTCGGGAATGTCGCAGTGACGCGAGGCGGCGATCGGCATCCCGGTCGCCGACATGTCGATCAACGACACGGGTGCGCCGCCTTCCGCATCTCCGTTCGACGCGTGCAAGCTCGGCGCGAGGAAGATGTGATAGCCGTACAGCGAGCGGCGGTACTCCTCGTACGGGCGCGACGCCGGGAAGTCGACGGCGCCGCCGACTTCCTCTTGTTGGACGAGCTCGCGCAGCCGTTCCAGTCGCGCGCGTTCGACGTCCGTACGCGCGATGATCATGAGGGACATCCGCACTGCGTTCCAGATCGCCTTCTTCTACGAGATCGGCACCGTCG
>JANOFY010000357.1:0-1522 GCA_031413895.1 Planctomycetota bacterium
GCTGCGGAAGCCTTTCCGAAGAGCAGGCACCACGCGTCCCGCGCACCGCGCCCCACGCGGCCGCGCAATTGATGGAGTTGCGCTAAGCCGAGCCGCTCCGCGTTCTCGATGACGATCACGTTCGCCGCTGGAACGTCGACACCGACCTCGATGACCGTCGTCGCGACCAAGATCTTGGCGCTGCCGCTGCGAAACCGTTCGAGTCGGCGCGCTCTCTCCCCCGCTGCGAGTCGTCCGTGCACGAGCTCGACGTCGTGATGCGCGAGCGGCGACGTGCGCAGCCTCTCGAATGCGACTTCCGCACTCGAACGCCCGCTCGCGACCGCTTCGTCGATGTCCTCGCCTTCCGCTCCGATGCGCGGCACGACCCAGTACACCTGATCGCCGTCCTCGAGCCGCTCGCTCAGGAACTGCGGCACGCGGCGCCGATCGTGACCGCGCACCCAGCGTGTGCGCACGCGTCCGCGACCGGGCGGCCGGTCCGACAAGACGCTCGTCTCGAGATCGCCGTACACCGAAAGCGCCAGCGTGCGCGGGATCGGCGTCGCGCTCATCAGCAGCACGTGCACGTCGATGCCCTTGTCGAGCAGCTCCGTGCGCTGCGCGACGCCGAACCGATGCTGCTCGTCGATCACGGCGAGCACGAGCCTCCGGTAGCGCACGTCGGCACTGAACAGCGCGTGCGTGCCGAACACGATGTCGGCCATGCCGCTCTCGATCTGGGCGAGCGCTTGGCGCCGTTCGGCAGATGGAAGCGATCCAGTGAGCAAGACTCCGTGCAGACCTGCACGCGACAACACGGAACGCAGCCCGTCGTAGTGCTGTTCCGCCAAGAGCTCGGTCGGTGCGAGAAACGCAGACTGTCCGCCGGCGCGTGCGGCGATCATGCACGCATACATGCCGAGCGCGGTCTTTCCCGAACCGACGTCGCCTTGCAGAAGACGACGCATCGCGATCGTGCGAGCCAGGTCGGATCGCAAGTCGGCGGCGACCGCGCGCTGGCCAGCGGTGAACTCGAACGGAAACCGCGCCACGATCTCGCCGTGCTCGGCGTCCGACACGCTGGCCGCGAGCGCTCGTCCGCCGGCGTGGCGACGGCGTCGCTCGAAAAGCCGCGTCTGCAACGCGAGCGACGCCTCGAGCGCGACGCGACGGCGAGCCGCGACGAAGTCTTGCTCCGAAGACGGCTCGTGCAGCGCGCGCAGCGCATTCGGAAGCGGGACGAGATCCCGTTCGCGGAGTACGTCGTTCGGCAAGGGCTCGACGAACTCCGCTGAGTGCGCGCGCGCAGCGAGCTGACAGAGCCTCCGCACCCAGTCTTCACCGATTCCGTCGGCGACCGGATAGCGCGGCGCGATCGTGCCGGGTGCGGCGAGCGGCTTCTCAGGCGTGCCGATCTTCGGCGACACGAGCGACGGTCCGCGCGAGTCGACGACTCGCCCACGGAGCTCGAGCCGATCGCCGACGGCGATCCGCTTCTGCATCCAAGGTTGATTGAAGTAGAGCGCGTGCATCGTGCCCG
>JANOFY010000358.1:0-2164 GCA_031413895.1 Planctomycetota bacterium
CAAGATCTCGATGGCGACGGCCGCGCTGATCTCGTCACGCAAGACGCGAGCGCGGGACTCTCCATCCTGTGGCAAGCCGGCCGGCGAGAGTTCCATCCCGCCCCCACGATCGTCGGCTTCAGCGCATCCTCGGTGCAAGCGGCCGATGTGGACCGCGATGGCGATGTCGATCTCGCGGTTCCGCTCGCGGTGCATTGGAACTCGAGTCCCAGGGCGTTCGATCCGCATCCGACCGTGCTTCCGAGTCTCGCCGCGAGTAGCGTGACCGCAGCGGACATCGATGGCGACGGACTGGTGGATCTCGCAATCGTGACCGACACGACGCCCGCGAAGGTGTACTGGCAAGTCGGAGAGGGCCAATTTGACACGAGCCCGACATCGGTAGGCTTGGCGGGCAGCATGACCTTTCCGGAAGGACCGCCGCGCGCGGCCGACGTCGACGGCGACGGCGATCTCGACCTGGTCGTACGGAACCGATGGCAGCACAAGATCGCGGTGTTCTGGCAGACGAGCCCGCGAGTGTTCAATCCGATCCCAACTCAGATGGGTTCGAACCAGACGACCGAGGACGTGCGATCGGTCCAGGTCGTCGACATCGATCTCGACGGTGATTTGGATCTCGCGTCCGCGAACTCATTCTCGTTGACTGTCTTTCGCCAGACGGCTGCGGGTTCATTCGCTCCGGCCCCGATCGTCGTGAGCGGTCATTTCCCTGGCACGAATCAACCTGCAGATGTGCAGGCCGTCGACATCGACGGGGATGGCGACGTCGACCTTGCCTCCGCGAATCGAGGCGAGAACGGCACGGGCACAGTCACGATCTTCTGGCGCGTCGGTGCCTTGAGTTTCGATCCCGTACCGCTCGTGCTGGGCGGCTTTCATGGTGGTCGGTCCCTCTCGAATGACCCGACCGCGCTCCAGTTGACGGACCTCGACGCAGACGGAGATCTCGATGTCGCCTGCACCGACGAGCAGTTCAGCGGCACGTTGAAGGTGTTCTGGCAAATCAGTCCGGGACGCTTCGACCCGATACCGACGGTGCTGGGAAACCCCGGTGAGGCGACCGGAGTCTTCGCGCTGCAGACAGCTGACATCGACGGAGACGGTGATCTCGACGTCGTGTCGTCGAATGGCAGGGTGTTCTGGGGCGGTCGCTGAGTGCTCTGAGCGCGCATTTCCACGTGTTCGCGAAACCATCGCGAAGCGATGCAGTCCTGCCCCCGAGGGCGGACGCCATGACGCACCGCGCTGCAGCACGACCGAATTGATCTGTCGATGGAACCGAAGGATTCGATCGAGTCCCGGATTCTGACGATCCGGAATCAGCGCGTGATCCTGGCGGCAGACCTGGCCGCGGTCTACGGAGTGCAGACGAAGCGACTGAACGAACAGGTGCAGCGCAATGCCAAGCGCTTCCCGTCGGACTTCGAGTTCCAGCTGACCGCTGACGAGCTCGCGTCCTTCAAGCTGGATCGGTCCCTCGTGACCCATCGAGGACGGTCTTCAAGGTCGCAAAATGCGACCTTAAAGCGCGGACAGCACGCGAAGTACCCGCCGTACGCTTTCACCGAACACGGGGCCATCATGGCCGCGACGATCCTGAACAGTCCCCAGGCCGTGGCGATGAGTGTCTACGTCGTGCGGGCCTTCGTACGGATGCGCGAGAACTTGGCCGCCAACGCCGCGATTCTGAAGCGGCTGACCGAGATCGACGAGACCCTTCTCGCGCACGATGGAGCCCTCCGAACACTGTGGTCGAAGCTCAAGCCGCTTCTCGAGCCGCCGGCCGAGGCGCCGCGCAAGCGCATCGGCTTTCACGCAGAGCTCACGTGACTCATCGCGTGAACGCCGCTCGTGAGTCGGGCATTCGCGCCGGGAACATCTCGCCTCTTCCAACGAGATCCAGCATCGCTGCCGTCACCGCGCGGATTCGGCAGGGACTCCGTGGGCCGATTCGACTCTCGACAAACGATCGTCGCGCAACGTATATCGATCGCATGCGCGGTCGACCGAGACCGCGGCACCGATCACGATCGGCACAACTGGCACAACCGACCTGGAGCTCCCTCGATGTCCGACAAGCAAGTCCTGAACAACCAAGCCAAGATCCTCGCGAACCAAGGCGCCATTCAGAAGAACCAGGCGAAGATCCTCGGGAATCAAG
>JANOFY010000359.1:0-4960 GCA_031413895.1 Planctomycetota bacterium
CCTATGGCGGCCCGCCGAATCTTTCGACCTATTCCGCGTCCAAATCGGCATTGATGACCTTGTCGCGCAATGCCGCCAATACATTCAAGCGTGACGGGGTTCGGGTGTTCTGCGCCTGAGGGCCTGGATCGAAGCTCGACCCGATCGCTTCGAAATCCTCGGGCCTCCGCGCATGATGGGTTGGAACAGCCCGATGGTCCCCGACGCGAAGCGCTACTGGGAAGTGCAGTTCCCGGTGCGCGTGCTCGAGCCCGCGCCGTCGCGCGCGCAGTGATCCGCGCACGCCGCGGGGTCGCTCACGAAGCAGGCCCCGTTGCTCCGGCTCGCTCCGCGCAAGCGGACCGACGGGTCTCCGACTACACTCGCGGTATGGGTCGTCAATGGTTGCAGAAGAAGCGCGGCATCAACTCCGAGAAGCGCGCCAAGATCACGTCCAAACTGGCGCGCGAGATCACGGTCGCCGCGAAGATGGGCGCGCCCGATCCGGCCTTCAATCCGCGCCTCGCGCTGGCGATCGAGGTGGCGCGCAAGCAGTCCGTGTCGAACGACGTGATCGCGCGCGCGGTCAAAAAGGGCAGCGGTCAGGGCGCCGACAACGCGAGCTTCGAGCTCGTGACCTTCGAAGGGATGTCGCCGCAGAGCGTGCCCGTGATCATCGAATGCCTGACGGACAACCGCAATCGCACGGCGCCCGACATGCGCTCGCTCTTCAGGGATGCGCGCTTCGGCGCCAAGGTCATGTTCTTCTTCGACCACGTCGGGATCGTCGAGGCGACGCACGAGCAGGCCGACCTCGACCTCGAGACCGCTGCGCTCGAAGGGGGCGCGCAGGACGTCGAGCCGCTGGAGGACATTAAAGCGGAGGAGAGCGGCGGGCGCTTCTACACGCTCACGTCCGACCTCGACTCGGTCACGAGTGCATTGCGCAGTGCGGGCTGGACCGTGAGCCTGTCCGAGATGGGCTACCGACCTAAGGAGCGGGCGTCGATCACGCCCGAGCAGCGCCAGGCGCACGAGGACTTCCTCGAGCGCATCGACGACCACGACGACTGCCACCGTA
Organism: Planctomycetota bacterium; assembly: GCA_031413895.1. Lineage (GTDB taxonomy): Bacteria > Planctomycetota > UBA1135 > UBA1135 > JANLUN01. The sequence goes on from JANOFY010000359.1 coordinate 1,061, forward strand.
TCTATTCGGGCTGACGTCGCGGGCGGCAGCCTCGCTGACGCGGCGAGCTCCGCGCGCACGCTCCTGGATCGATCGCAGGGCGCGCTTCGACGCTGGCCGCGTCAGCGAGCGTGCGCAGCGAGCCAGTCCGCCGCCAGATTCGCCAGCGCCTTCGCTCCGACAGGGAGCGCGCTCTCGTCGATGAAGAAGCGCGGCGAGTGATTCGAATCGGCGGTCGCACACTGCGCTGCGGGCGTGATGCCCAGGAACACGAAGAGCCCCGGCACTTTCCGCGCGAAGAGCGAGAAGTCTTCCGCGCCCGTGATCTTCCGCGCATCGACGACCCGGCCCGGCGCGACGCGCTCGAGCGTGGGCCGCATCGACAGCGTGAGGTCCGCGTCGTTCGACGTCACGGGATAACCGGGCTCGAGTTGCACGCTCGCCGTCGCACCGTGCGCTTCCGCGATGTTCTTCGCGATGCGTTCGATACGCGCGTGCACGTCCGCGCGCATCGCGTCGTCGAACGTGCGGACCGTGCCGACGAGGCGCGCCGTGTCCGGGATGATGTTGTTGCGCACGCCCGATTCAAACTGGCCGACGGTGACGACGACGGGCTCCTGCGTGAGGTCCTGAGAGCGCGAAACGATCGTCTGGAGCGCCGTGACGATCTCGCTCCCGATCACGATCGGATCGATACCGGCCCAGGGCTTCGAGCCGTGCGCTTGACGGCCTTTGACGATGATCTCGAAGCGATCGGCGGCGGCGAGCAGCGGGCCGGGTTTCACGCCGATGCGTCCCGTTTCCATTCCGGCGAACACGTGCAGGCCGAAGACGACGTCGACCTTGGGATCGTCGAGCACGCCTTCTTGCACCATGAGCTTCGCGCCGGCCGGTTGCTCTTCGATCGGCACGCCCTCCTCGGCGGGTTGGAAGAGGAGGACGACCTTGCCCGCCAATTGCGCGCGATTCGCTTGCAGCGCTTCCGCGGCCGCGAGCAGCATCGCCGTGTGCGCGTCGTGACCACAAGCGTGCATGACGCCGACGGTCCTGCCTTCGAACGTGCCCGTAGCCTTGCTCGCGAACGGCAAGTCGACTTCTTCCTTCACCGGAAGCGCGTCCATGTCCGCGCGCAGTGCGACGACGCGGCCAGGCTGGCCGCCTTCGATCACCGCGACAACGCCGGTTTTCGCGACGCCCGTGCGCGGCGTGAGCCCCATCGCGCGCAGCTTCTCGGCGACGAACTTCGCGGTCTCGACTTCGCGGTTGCCGAGCTCCGGATGCTCGTGGAGGTGACGACGCCAGGCGACGAGTTGTTCGCGACCGGTGTCGATGTGCGCGTCGATCGCGGCGCTGAGCGGACTCGGGGCGGCCTTCGGCGCGGTCGCCGGTGTCGCGGCGGCGATCGTGATCGAACCCGCCGAGCTCGCGCCTTCGTACACGTTGCGCACGTCGCCACGTGGGCGCGCGTCGCCACGTCCGACGGCGTTCGCCTCGCCCTCGGGCGCGGCGCAACCGCCGACGAGCGTCGTGACGAAGAGGAAGGGGAGTAGTACGGTGCGCGTCGCTTCGGTCATGTGGGTCGGTCCTCGACGGGTGATATTACGGGTGGACGTCGCCCCGCGACACCGCAGTCTCTGCGCGTGCTCGTCGAAATAAACTCTTGCCAGCGGCGCAGCCGGCGCCTTTCGTCCACCATCATCCCGCCCCATGAACAACCGCCCGCTCGTCGTGCTGCTGTCCCTGTTCCTTCAGTTCTCGCTGATCGTCAGCGCCTGGGCCGAGCCGGGCGCGCAATCGTCGCAGCCTGATCTGGCACAGAAGATCGATGCGCTGGCCGCGGAGCAGCTCGCCAAGCCCGGCGGTGTCGGACTCTCGATCGCGGTTGTGCAGCACGGGAAGATCTTGCTCGCGAAGGGCTACGGCACGGCCGACGCGGAGTTCGACGTGCCCGCGAACGAGGAGACGATGTTCCGCATCGGCTCCGTGACCAAGCAGTTCACGGCGGCGATCGTGATGCGCCTCGTCGAGCAGAAGAAGCTCGCGCTCGACGACGATCTCTCGAAGTTCGTGCCTGACTTTCCGCTGCAGGGACGCAAAGTCACGATCGAGCAGTTGCTCCAGCACACTTCAGGCATCAAGAGCTACACCGACATCGGCGCGGCGTGGGAGAGAGTCTGGCCGCTGGAACTGACGGATGCCGAGCTGCTCGCGCTGGTCAAAGACGCACCGTTCGACTTCGAGCCCGGCAGCGACTTCCGCTACAACAACACTGGCTACTACTTGCTCGGCATGGTGATCGAGAAAGTCGCGGGCAAGAGCTACGCCGAAGCGCTGCAAGCGGAAGTGTGCGCGCCGCTCGGGCTGACGCGCACGCGGTACGACTCGAATCGCGAGTTGATTCCGAACCGCGCGCAGGGGTACACGCTGGACGGCGAGAAACTGGTGAATGACCAGATGATCGGCATGGCGCAGCCGGGCGCGGCGGGTGGCATCCTTTCGACCGCTGGTGATCTCGTGCGCTGGCAGATGGCGCTCAGCTCGGGCAAGGTCGTGAAGCCCGAGTCGTTCAAGAGGATGTGCACGTCGACCGTGCTGCCGAACGGCCGAGACACGCTTTATGGCTTCGGACTCGGGATGGACGAATGGGCGGGCAAGCCGCGTGTGCAGCACGGCGGCGGAATCTTCGGCTTCAACTCGATGCTCGTCTGGTTGCCGAGCGAGGACCTGCACATCGCGGTGATCAGCAACGGTGAACCGCTTTCGTCCGCGAAGCTCGCGGACGCGATCGCTTATGCAGTCCTCGGCATCGAGCCGGCGGCCGTGAAGGACGAGCCGATCTCGATCGAGTTGATCGACCAGGTGACCGGCGACTACGTGTTCGCCGGCATCCAATTGGACGCGATCGTCTTCGAGCGCGAGGGCAAGCTCATGCTGCAGGGCAGCGGACAGCGCGCGTTTCGACTCCTGTGGCAAGGCAACCTGGAGTTCCGCGCCGAGTTCGACACCGATGTCCGGGTGGTCTTCGCTGCCGACGGCGCGTCGGTGGTGCTCCACCAGGGCGGCGGGAAGTTCGACGGCGTGCGCAAGTAGAACTCTGCCCTGGCCGGTGGCACGAGATCGCAACGCGCCGCCGTTCGGAGTTCCCCCCTTCGTTCACGAATCCGGACGCGGAACGACCAGCGAGCGCGCGCGTTCGTCCAACTGCAACAGCTTGCCGGCCGAGAACCCGCGGTCGTGGAACCAGCGGATCACGCCGTCCGCGTCGAGGAGCAGCACGCGCATGTTCGATCCGCGCTCGCTGCCGGTGAGCTCGCGCAGCGTGCGCGCGCCGGCGCCGTAGACCGTCACGACCGAGCCCCAATCCTCGTTCGGAATGCCGCCGCGCATGCCTGAGTCGATCGAACCGGCAAACACCGTCGCGATCCTGCTGCCGATGGTCGGGACTTCGAGCACTCGGACCGGTGTCTTCGATTGCAGCAGACCGAACAGCCAGCGGTCCGCATCGAACTGTGCGTCTTGTTCGAAGCCCACGAGCAAGATCGCGGGCGCCCCGCGCAGATCGTCGGGCAGGCGCATCGGCTGGTCGTCGAGCGCCTTGCCTTCGAGTTGCGGCAACGCCTCGCCCGTCGGATCGCGATTGGGAAGGGTGGAGGTACACGCGACGAGGCCCGCGCAGTACGTGAGCAACGCGACCGCGAGCGGCGCGCGGCGCAAAGCAGCAAGAGCTCTCATGGTGACATGTTCGCACGGGTACCCGCTGCGGATGCGGCTGCATCCACACGAACCCGGCGCGCGAATGGCTCGCTGTATGAATCACTCGCGTTCCATAGAGCGTTCACTGGGTTTTGCGGCTCTCTGCGCTGCGATCGGGCTGCTGCCTGCGTGCCGTTCGATGCCCAAGTCGGAGGTCGAGGCGAAGCT
>JANOFY010000360.1:0-8437 GCA_031413895.1 Planctomycetota bacterium
ACGCCGCATTTTCCCGCGCACACGCGCAAGTGGTGGCAACGTTTCGGCGACGATCAAGCGCGCGCGTTCGACGCACACGGCTGGAGCTACTACACGCGCGAGTGGGCGGACTCCTGGTACATCGGCTACTCGGACTCGTGGGGCACGTTCAACGGCGCGATCGGCATCTTGTACGAGCAAGCGCGCTTCATGGGCCAGTCGGTCCGGCGCGAGTCGGGCGAGATCGCAACGTACCGCGAAGCCGTCGAGCGCCAAGCGGTCAGCAGCCTCGCGAACGTGACGACGCTCGCGAAAAACCGGCGCGAGATCCTGAAGGACTACGTCGAAGCGCGACGCCGCAACGTCTCCGCGGAAAGCCCCGGCAACGGACGCGTGTTCGTGCTCGTGCCCGGACGCAACGCCGACCGTGAGCAGCGCCTCGTCGAGATGCTCCTCGGACAGAGCATCGAGGTCTATCGCGCCGACGCGGCGTTCACGGGTCGCAACGTGGAGACGACGCTCGAAGGCAGGCAAGACGAGCGCGCGTTTCCAAAGGGGAGCTTCCTCGTGCCGTCGCGTCAGCCGCTCGCGTCGCTCGTCCTGGCGACGCTGATGTTCGATCAGCGCTACGACAGCGGATCGCTGAACCGCGAGCGCAAGGAGCTGGAACGCAAGCGACGTTCGAAGAGCTACGACGTCACGGGCTGGTCACCGGCGCACGGCTTCGACGTCGACGGCTACTGGTGCGATGCGCTGGATGTCGGCATGAAGCGCGTGCAGTCGCTCGATCCGCGTGCGAGCGGCGTGGTTCCTCTCGCGCGCGCCGAGGATCCCGTGTACGGCTGGGTCGTCGACGGCAGCCTTGACGCGGCCGTCGTGTTTGCGGCGCACGCGATGGAGCTCGGCGTGAAGGTCCAGATCTCCGACGAGCCGTTCAGCGCGATGGGTCGTCAGTTCCCGCGCTGGAGCCTGCTCGTGCGCCGTCACGAGAACGATGCCGACGTCGCCGAGCGAGTCGCCGAAGCCGCCCGCGCCGCGCACGTCGAGGCCGTCGCGACGTCGAGCGCGCGCAGTCGCGACGCAGGGCCCGATCTCGGCGGTCAACACTTCGACCTGCTCGCGCGCCCGCGCGTCGCGCTGCTCTCGAACGCGCCTGTCGGAACCGATTCGTTCGGTCACACGTGGCATTTGATCGACGCGGAGATCGGGCTGCCGTGCACGTTGATCGACGCGCAGAGCTTCGGGTCGTACGACTTGCGGCGCTACAACGTCTTGATCGTTCCCGAAGCGTGGGGCGATCTCGATTCGATCTTGAAGGCGAACGGAGACACGCTGCGCACTTGGATCAAGGGCGGAGGCACGCTGATCGCGAGCGGCTCGGCGGCGGCGACGGTCTGCAACAAGGAGCTCGGCCTCAGCTCGGTGCGCCTGCGGCACGATGCACTCGACGATCTGGAGAACCTCGCAGTCTCGGTGCGCCGCGAACGCGACGCGGGGAAGACTCCGGTCGATGAAGCGGCGCTCTGGGGTGACAAGCCCGCCGCCGACAAGCCCTCGACCGACAAGCCTGCGACCGACAACGGTGCACCGAAGGACGCGAGCGCGCCGCCCACCGACGCAGCGGCTCCCTCCAGTGACGCCACCGCGAAGAAGGACGACTCGAAGAAACCGGCGACGCCCGCCGCCGAGTCCGACGCCAAACGCCGCGATCGATACGCGCGCACGTTCTCCCCGCACGGCGTGATCGTGCGCGGCGAAGTCAACTCGGACATCTGGTTGACTGCCGGCTGCGACGACGAGATGGGCGTGTTCTTCGACGGATCGAGCGTGTTCGTCTCCGAGCTCCCCGTGCGCACCGCGATCCGACTCGCCGCCGCCGATCGACTGAGGCTCTCGGGGCTCCTGTGGCCCGAGGCGCGCGAGCGCCTCGCCGATTCCGCGTACGCCACCGTCGAATCGTCCGGCGCGGGTCAGGTGATCCTCTTCGCGACGCCGCCCGATTTCCGCGCGTGGTTCCCGGCCACGACGCGCCTGCTCGCCAACGCCATCGTGTACGGACCCGGTGTCGGAGCGAACCAACCGCTCGGTTGGTGACGCCGCATTCGCTGCGCGCGCGTTATCCTGTCCCGCCCACTCCAACACCCCGCAGGATCCCATGGACAAGAAGCAAACGACCGATTTCGTCGACCGCGTTTGGACCGAGTCGATCGTTCCCGCGATCACCGAGTACATCAAGATCCCGAACAAGTCGCCGTACTACGACCCCGATTGGCAGAAGCACGGTCACATGGACCGCGCGGTGAAGCTGATCGAGGGTTGGTGTCGCTCGCGCGAGATCGAGGGGATGAAGATCGAGGTCGTGCGGCTCGAAGGGCGCACGCCGGTGATCTTCATGGAGATCCCGGGCACGTCGAACGACACGGTCCTCCTGTACGGCCACCTCGACAAGCAACCCGAGTTCTCGGGCTGGATGGAAGGACTCGGTCCGTGGGAACCCGTGCTGCGCGGCGACAAGCTGTACGGTCGCGGCGGCGCGGACGACGGCTACTCCGCGTTCGCATCGCTGACGGCGATCGAAGCGCTCAAGCGTCAGAAAGCCGAGCACGCGCGCTGCGTGATCATCATCGAAGCGTGCGAGGAGAGCGGCAGCTACGACTTGCCGTACTACATCGAAGCGCTGCAGAAGCGCATCGGCGACGTGTCGCTCGTGATCTGCCTCGACTCGGGCTGCGGCAACTACGATCAACTCTGGAGCACGACGTCGCTGCGCGGCCTCGTCGCGGGCAACTTGGTCGTCGAGGTGCTGAAGGAAGGCGTGCACTCCGGCGACGGCAGCGGCATCGTCGCGTCGAGCTTCCGCATCCTGCGCCAACTGCTCTCGCGTCTCGAGGACGAGAAGACCGGCGCGATCCTGCCGAAGGAGCTCCACATGCCGATCCCCGATCAGCGCGTGAAGCAAGCGAAGGCGGCGGCGACCGTGCTCGGCGACGCGGTGTACAGCAAGTACCCGTGGGTCGACGGCATGAAGCCGATCCAGAGCGATTCGGTCGAGCTGATGCTCAATCGCACGTGGCGTCCGGCGCTGTCGATCACCGGCGTGCGCGGCATTCCCGACCTCAACGACGCGGGCAACGTGCTGCGTCCGATGACGGCGGTGAAGATCTCGCTGCGCGTTCCGCCGAGCGGCGACGCCGAGAAGGCGACGGCGTTTTTGAAGACGCTGTTCGAGAAGGACCCGCCCTACGGCGCGAAGGTGCGCTTCGAAGGCGAGAAGTCCGCGTCGGGATGGGACGCACCGGCGCTCGCGCCGTGGCTCGAGACGTCGGTCGCGAACGCGTCGAAGACGTACTTCGGCAAGGACGCCGTGTACATGGGCGAAGGCGGCTCGATCCCGTTCATGGGCATGCTCGGGAAGAAGTTCCCGAAGGCCCAGTTCCTGATCACGGGCGTGCTCGGCCCGCACTCGAACGCGCACGGGCCGAATGAGTTCCTGCACATTCCGACCGGCAAGCGGCTCACGTCGTGCGTCGCGCAAGTCGTGAACGATCACGCGAAGCGGGCGCGGTAACGTCGAATAGGAAGAGATATCGTTACGCCCCACACTGACGTGATCGTGCGCGTCTTCCGTGACGACGGGATCCTGGACAGCGACTAGGCGATCGGCCGGCTGAGGCCCGGCGACATGATTGAGTTCGCTCCGTTGATCACCGAGGCCGACGGTAGCGAACGGATGTCGTGGGTCACTTCGGATGGGAAGCCGGGCGAGTTCGGGCCGATCGAGGGGCGGTACGAAGCGGCCGCTGAGGCCTGGATCGTCATGAGCGCGAAACGCGGCGGGCACGGACGCTGAACTCGGCAAGGTCGATTCGAAGCGTCGGTTGGTATTCGAGCTAGACGCGCTACGAAAATTCCTATTCGACTTGCTCGAGAGGGAACACGGCGAGCCTCGCAACACCGACGCCGCCGATCGACGTGAAGTCCCCGGACACGAGTAGATGCGACTGAGAGGCGAGCATCAGTCCAACTTCACGGTTTGGTTGCGGACTCCACCCAAACGGCTGTCCGGTGCGCGTGTCCAGTGCGAGCAGATTGACGGTGTACGGAAGCGGGCCGACCTCAAATCGGCCGCCGACGTACAGCACGACGCCGTGCCTAGCGAGTGAGATGACATCTGGATTGCCCGGATGCGGGTCGAATTCGAACCGAGAAGGGATACCTGTCGTCGCGTCGACCTGCGCCAGTACCTCTCGTGGGTGAGTTCCCCCGAGCACGTCGAAGTCACCCGAAATCCAAGTGTTCTCTCCGAACAGCGCGACGTCAGTCACTGGACCGTTGGGATGTGGATCCCAGGGGGTCACTTGTCCAGTCAGCACATCCACTGCCGCCACTCCTGCTCGAGGTTGCGGCGGTGAGCCAACTTCTACGAACGGCCCTGTGATCAGGAGTTGTTGCGAAGCCTTCGACAGTTCGATCGAGTACACGGTGGAGTTTGTCTGGGCGTCCCAACTGGGGATCCACGCACCGGTAGTTGAATTGAACGCCGCAAGCGTCCGCTGACCTGCACCTGGGATCATCATCGAGCCGGCGGCATACAGCACGGACCCCATATGCACCAGCTCCCTGATGACAAACCCGTGCGCCAACTGCGCATCGAACGAGAGATCGAGCGCGCTGGTCTGACCGTCAATCAACGCCAGTTGCTCGCGGACTTCGCCATTCACATAACGGAACCCCCCCGCCACATAGACCTTGCCGCCGGCCGGCACGATGTCGGTCACGCTGCCGATGATCTCAGGGGTGAGGTTGTTATGAACGCCAGGTGCCCAAGGCAACAGATCGCCGCTTGTCAGACTAATTGCAGCCAGTCCGGCTCGCGCTTCTCCACCCACTAGCTCGAATCGCCCGCCGACCACGACTCCTGTCGATGTGGGTGCCAGTGAATGGACTTCTCCAGCAACGTCTCCGGTCCAGGCCGTTGCCAGCCCCGACGTCGGATCAACCCGCGCAAGACTTCTGAGCGCGGCACCGCCGACGCCACGGAACTCGCCGCCGACGTAGACGCCGTTCGAAGCAACCGCAAGAGACTGTACGTTTGGGTACCCAGCCGGATCCGAGACATTCGGATTCCACGCGAGAAGGCTGTGGGAAGGAAGGCTGAACGCGGCCGCGCAATTGCGCGGCTGTGAACCGGACGTGTGAAACGATCCTCCCACGTAGACGGTGTTAGCCGAGCGCGCCAGCGCGCGAACCGAGCCGTCAAGCTGAGGATTCCACGTGTCGATCGCGCCGTTCGCGGGATTCATCGTGGCCAAGTAGGCAATCGGTCGGCCGCCGATGAAACCGAAGCTCCCACCCACAAGCACCTCGCTACCGGCATCGAGTAGCGCCTCGACGGTTCCTTCGGGCGCCGGATTCGGCGCGAGTGCCACGGCAGATACCGGGTCGAGCGCAGCGAAGTTGCGACGGAATGATCCACCCATCGTCGTCGCGAAGAAGCCGCCGACGTACACGGCAGCAGGAGACGCCGCCAACGCATTTACGATCACGGTGGAGGTCCAGCCGCTGAGCCCACTCGGTCGCCACGGCAACACATCACCCGTGTTGAGATCGATCGCGGCGAGTGCGGCGGGCACGCCTCCGATGACTTCGGGGAAGTCGCCGCCGATGTACAGTGTCGAACCTCGACGAGCTAGAGCTCGCACTCCATTGGGGACTTTGGGATCCCATGCATCGAGAGATCCATCCGGTGCGATGCGAATGATCCCCTGTCGCGATTCGCCGTTGACGCTCTCGAGCGTTCCGCCGACGATCCAACCTCCGGACGGATCGATGACGACCGCTTTCACTTGTCCGGCGATTCGTGGCCAGTTCGAGGCGGGCGCCCCAGTGTTGATGTCCATCCTCGCGCTTGCGCCTGTGTAGCGCCCCACCCAGCCGAACCGTCCGCCGATGTAGAGTCGATCACCATCGACAGCTAGCGCCTGAATCGTGTCGTCGGGGACAGAAAACGACAGGAGTGGTTGCTCCGCGGGAAGCCACACTGCCGGGGGGTGTGCTTCATGGACCGCCGGACTGCGAGAACCGATCTGCGGGACGGCGGAATGCTGGGACTGTGCGACGGCGGTGAGCAGCAGAAGCGCAACAGCGGTCGCGGGAAAAGATCGAGCCTCGGTACGGCGATGCATGTGTGGCCCCCTAACGCTTCCCCGGTTCACGGGTCTGCACGCCTCACGACGCGACCACCCGGAATGCGCCGCATGATGCTAGCATGCAAGGCGCGGAAGCGGGGCCGTTGCCTCACTTAGGGCAGTTTCCATCTCTCCTGTCGCATCGAGCGGGCGCTCGTGCGCGAACCTGACGGAACGACGCTATGCACCTCCATTGCCTCGCGCTGTTGCCACTACTCCTCCTGCCGGCCCCCGCTGGTGCCGCAGAGATGCTCTCCGGAAGACGGCACGTCCGTGCAGACGCTCCTATGGGAGGCGATGGGCTCTCCTGGGCTACGGCCTATGCGCGGTTCCAAGATGCGCTCACAGACGCGTCGCAATCCCAAGGAGTCGTGAAGCAGATTTGGGTGGCCGCTGGCACGTACAAGCCGACCACCAACATCAACGACCCATTCGCTGAATTCGTGCTCGTTCCTGGGGTCAGTATCTACGGCGGATTCAACGGAACGGAGACGCTGCTCTCCCAGCAAGATCCGGTGACGAACGTCACAGTCTTCAGTAGCGACATCGCCGGCGATGACGGCCCGAACTTCGTCAATTCGAGTGAAAACTCCTACACGATACTGCGAGCTGTTGGCAACGGATTCACGCCAAGTGTCGTTCTCGACGGTTGCACCATCACCGCAGCGCACGCACCCGGCGGGTCGAATCCGCTTGTAGCGGGCCTTGTACTTCTGAATGCAGGGATGACCGTCCGCAATTGTCGGTTCGTTGCGAACTGGGATGCTGGGTCTGGCGCCGCAGTTACCCTCGCATACGGAACAAACGGAATTGCCCCACGCTTCGAACACTGCGTGTTTGAAGGAAACTATTCCAACAGCTACGCCGGTGCAGTGAGTACAGACATTTCGTCGGACGATGACCCATTGATGTTCGTGGACTGTGACTTCATCGGAAACTCCACACCGGGGATTGCGGGCGCTGTGCAGGCCGACGAGCTCACGGAATTCATTCGGTGTCGCTTCATCGACAACAGTTCTTCTAATTCAGATGGTGGCGCTCTGACCGTATGGGAAGAGGGCCTGGTCCAGGATTGCACGTTCATCAACAATCACTGCGGCGCATTCGGAGGCGCGCTCTACTGCGAAGCGAACAGCGTTGCGCCGTTTGGGAACCGCGTCACCGTCGTAAACTCGCTCTTTCTGGGGAACTCGTCCGCCTTTGACGGCGGCGCGATCTTCATTCGCAAGAGCCACGGTGACGGACCCACGTTCGTCAATTGCACGGTCGCTTACAACGATGCCGCTCGAGACGGTGGCGGAGTGCACGCTTCAAGCATAGGGAGCACCGTTGCGACGAATCCGATCTTCAACAACTCCATCCTCGTCGCCAACACGGATCAGTCTGGTTCCGGCCAAGCGGCGCAGTTCTTCAATTTCGGCACGTTTCCAACGTTCCGGCACTGCTGCGTGCAGGGATGGACCGGCAGTCTTGGCGGTATTGCCAATTTCGGCGCCGATCCAGACTTCCAAGATGCCAATGGCGCGGACAACGTCCTCGGCACGATCGACGACGACGTTCGCCTGCGCGTAGGATCGCCCTGCGCAGACACGGGCGACGACGACCTCTTACCCGCGGATCTCGCGGATCTCGACTCGGACAACAACACGAGCGAGCCTCTTCCATTCGACCTCGATGGAGGTACGCGGAAGCTCCATGGCCAGGTCGACGTGGGTGCGTACGAGCTTGGATCCAGTCCTGTGGCGTTTTGCTTCGGCGATGGCACCGATGGCGCCTGCCGTTGTGCAAATCAAGGCGCCGAATGGCACGGATGCGGAAGCTCGCTTGTCGGCACTGGAGCGAGGCTAACCATCGCGCCGGGAGTCAACGCGAACACGTTCGTCGCCGCGTGCCAAGGACTTCCTGGCGGTGCGTTCGCGCACTATATCGGTGCAACGGGATACTTGAACGTGCCCGTGTTTGCCGGGGACGGATTGTTGTGCCTAAGTGGAAGGAGGCACCGTTTCGGCTCTCAGTCCGCAGCGGGAGGCACTACCAGCGTCACCTTCACTTGGCCACCGTCTGCCAGAACTCAGTATTACCAATTGCTCTATCGAGATCCGAACATCAGCTTCTGTTCAGGGTCGGATATCAACCTGAGCAATGGTGTTGCGCTGATCCACTGATCAGGTGTAACCGTCCGGCGAAGTGCATCTGGTTGACGCTCGGGTAGCCGTCGATGATCTCGGGCAGGAGGTGCTCGATGGCGGCGAGGAAGGGCGACGGTGCTG
>JANOFY010000361.1:0-2014 GCA_031413895.1 Planctomycetota bacterium
GCGTGCTTCACGCCAGCCGTGTTGCGCACGAGCGACAGCAATCGTCGATAGCCTTCCGTCGCCTTGTCGAGTCGCAGCGCCGGGCACGGATCGGGCGTAAGGCAATCGCGACCGAGACATGGCTCACCCTTCTCGAGAAGCTTGCAGCCCAGGCCGTACATGTTCGCCGTCGGTCCGCCGACGTCGGTGATCGTGCCGCGGAAGTCGTGCTGCGCCGCGATCGACGCCGCCTCTTTCAGAATTGATTCTTCGCTGCGTCCCTGGATCGCACGGCCTTGGTGGAACGTGATCGAGCAGAACGAGCAATCGGCCATGCAGCCGCGGTGCGTGTTGAGGCTCCAGCGCACCGGCTCGAGCGCGGCGATGCCGCCCGCCGCCGTGTGATCGGGGTGCCACTCGCGGCGGAACGGCAGGTCGTAGAAGCTGTCGACCTCCGCTTGCGACGCGGGCTTGTCGGGCGGGTATTGCACGACGAAGCGTGAGCCGTGCGCCTGCGCAACGGGACGCGAGCTCGGACTGTTCTCCTCGCGCACGACATGGAAGAGCTCGATCAGCTTCTGCCAGTCGGCGTGGATCTCTTCGAAAGACGGTGCGAGGCGCGCGTTCTCCGGCACACGATCGGCCGAGACGATCTCGCACGTGCCTGGAATTCCCGACAGCGACTCGCCGCGCGCGATGCGCTCCGCGATCGCGATCACCTGCCGCTCCGCCATCCCCCACGCCAGGAGATCGGCCTTCGAATCGACGAGCATCGAGCGGCGGATCTTCTCCTCCCAGTAGTCGTAGTACGCGAGGCGCCGCGGCCCCGCTTCAAGACCGCCGATGACGACGGGCACGCCGGGGAAGTGATGCCGGGCGAGCGCGGTGTACGCGATGGTTGCGCGGTTCGGACGCCCCGGAGTTCCGCCGGGACGGTAGACGTCGATGCGGCGCTTCTTTTTCGCCGCGGTGTAGTTCGTCACCATCGAATCGATGGTGCCGGCGGTGACGCCGACGAAGAGCTTCGGCGTCGGGAGCCGCTTCCAACCCGAACCATCGGGCTCGAGATCAGGCGCATCGAGCATGCCGACGCGATACCCACGCGCTTCGAGCACCCGTCCGATGACGGCGGCGCCGAACGACGAATGATCGACGTAGCCGTCGCCCGTGACGATCAGGACGTTGAGCTCGTCCCAGCCGCGAGCCTGCATCTCGTCCCGCGTGCGTGGAAGGAAAGGAGCGGGAGCGGAACGTTTCATCGGAAGCCGGACTCTACTGGCGATCACTTGCGCCGAGCGCGCCGAGGGGTGACCGCTTGCGCGGCGCGCCTAGAAGCTGCCGTGACGCGCGCGCTGGCGGCGGTTCGTCTTGCGTCCGCCCTTGGTCCTTTGACGCGTGAGGTAGCCGGTCTTCTTCTTGTGCTTCAGCGCGCTCTTACGAATCTTGATGTGCATGGCGGCGGCGTATTGAGTGGGGCCGGCGGGCCGAGATCAGTTTGGCCGCGCGCGATCGACGGGTATGGAGGGGAACCAAGATAGAGCGAGCCGCCCGGCATGCAAGCCTGGGGCGCTTCCGGGGACCCGAATCGCGATTTCGGCTTCGAGACGCCGGAGGCAGAGAGGTCGACGACGCGCGCGACGGGCCGGCCCTCGTGTCGCCGATCGAGCGCTCAGCCCCCGCCGCCGCTGACACCGGCTTTCGGCGCGACCATCTCCTCGGGTTTCACGGCCCGATCGAAGGCGTCGCCCGTCATCAGCCCGAGCGCGACCACGGCCTCGCGCAAAGTCGTGCCATCCTTGTACGCGTGCTTCGCGACCTTCGCCGCGTTGTCGTAGCCGATGTGACGGTTGAGCGCCGTCACGAGCATCAGCGATCCGCGCATCAAGCGGTCGACGCGCTCGCGATCGATCTCGAGGCCGTCGATGCAATTCGTGCGGAAGCTGTCGGTGGCATCGGCGAGCAGCCGGATCGATTGCAGCACATTGTGAATGATGACGGGCTTGTAGACGTTGAGCTCGAAGTTGCCCTGGCTACC
>JANOFY010000362.1:0-7493 GCA_031413895.1 Planctomycetota bacterium
CGCGAGCTCGTTCTCGAGCTTCTCGGCGAGCGCTTCGTCACCCGCCTTGCTGGCCTTCGAAATCGACTTCTTGTGGATCTTCGTGCGCAGATCGCCCGCCAGGCAGCACAGCTCGAACGAGTCCTTGCGGTAGCTCCACGCGCGCTCCACCCACTCGAGCGCGGACTCCGGATCCCTGAGCTTCTCGTGCGTTTCCGCCAAGCGGATCATGAGATCGGGACTGGGCGATTCGGCGTAGCGCGCTTCGAGCGCGGTCAGCTCGCTGCGCAGCTCGTCGTCCGAGAGATGTCCGCGCTGTGCGCGCTCGAGCGCCTGCGCTTGCGTCTTGTCCTTGATCTGATCGCGACTGTGCTGGACGTGATCGGACGCGCTCTGGTGGAGCGCGCGTTCGGCGGCGAGATCCTTGCGCGCCTTGATCGCCTCCTGATCGCGCGGGTCGGCCTGCAGCGCGCGCTCGTAGTACTCGAGCGCTTTGGCGTGATCGCCGAGTCGATACGTCATCGCACCCGCGCGCTTGAGCCCGTCGGGATTGCGCGGCGCGATCTGCGCGACGAACTCGTACACGGCGCGCGCCGACTTGAAATGACCGGCGTCCTCCAGCGCGAGGCCGAGCATCAAGTTGGCTTCCTCGTCGAGCGGCTGCAGCGCGAGATACGTCTCGGTCGCCTTGATGCACGCGTCGTGGCGACCCGCCTTGCGCATGGCCTTGGCGACGGCGAGCGGTCCCGCGCCACCGATCGCGCGCAGGAACCCGCCGCCTTTCTTGCCTTCGGCGCGCTGGCGCAGCGCTTGGCGAAGTCCCGCGCGCGCGTCGCCCTGATCCGGTTCGATCTCGAGGATCGACTGGTAGAGCTCCACCGCGAAATCGTAGTTGCGGCGGCGCACCGCCTCTTCCGCCTTCTGTAGCTGCTTCGAGTAATCCACGTGGGACTTGGCCGGCGCCAGCGCGAGCATGGCCCTACCCGCGAAACTGCCTCCGGGTGCGCGTTCTGGCCCCCATGTTCTGCAATTGGGGGGCGAGAAGGATAGGCGTGGTGCTCCGGAGCGTCAACGAACCTCTCGGACGGACGCCCGGGCTAAACTACAATTCGAATCGAGGCCGCATGTCGACGCCGTCGGATGGCGCCGATGTCGCTCGAGACCTCTCCCCAATGAGCGCAGAACTTGAATTCAGCCTGACCCTGTATCCGGATCCCTTGCTCCGCAAGGTTTCGGACCCCGTCGAGGCGTTCGACGACGAGCTCGCGCGGATCGTCGAAGGCATGTTCGCGCGCATGGTCGCGAGCAAAGGCGTCGGACTCGCGGCGCCGCAAGTCGGTCTCAAGAAGCGCATCCTCGTGCTCAATCACAGCGGGGAACCCGCGGACGACCTCGTGCTCGTGAACCCGACGATCGTCGAGCGCTTCGGGCCGGTCACGCTGCACGACGAGGGTTGTCTGTCGTTCCCCGGGATCTACGCCGAGATCCGGCGCCCCGACGCCTGCACGGTGAAGGCTTTCGACATCGCCGGCCAGCCGATCGAACAGACGTACACCGGCTTCGTGAGCCGGATCATCCAGCACGAGTACGACCATCTCGAGGGCGTGCTGCTCGTCGACCGCATGTCGCCGGCCGACAAGCTGGCGAACAAGACCGCGCTCGCGGAGCTGGTTCTGAAGTTCAAGAAGAAGAACTCGCAGCGCGTCCCGGCGCGCAATCCTTGATCGTATCCCTCGAACGCCTCGGTCTACCGAGTCCACCGGCGCGCGGATCCGTCGTCAGCGTCGGCGTCTTCGACGGTGTTCATCTCGGACATCAAGCGATCCTCGCGCGTAATACGGCCCACGCGCGTGAACTCGGCGCGCAGTCGACGGTGGTCACGTTCCGCGAGCATCCCAAGGCGGTGCTGCTCGGCCACGCCCCGCGCACGCTGACGAGCTTGGAGCACCGGCTCGAGCTCTTTCGCCGCGCTGGGGTCGAGCACACCCTCGCGCTGACGTTCGACGACGAGCTGCGGCAGATCGACGCCCGTGATTTCGCGCGCGATCTCCTCGCGGGAGCGCTCGCCGCCCGCCGCCTCGTGCTCGGGTTCGACAGCAAGTTCGGCCGCGATCGCGAGGGGACGCCCGAGTTCCTGCGCACGCTGGGATACGACGTCGACGTCGTGCCCGAGGTGCTCGTCGCCGGCCGGCCGGTATCCAGCACCGCGATTCGCGAAGCGGTGGAACTCGGAGACCTCGAAGGCGCCGCGCGGATGCTCGGTCGGCCGGTCGCGGTGTACGGCGATGTCGTCGCAGGCGAAGCCGTCGGCCGCCGATTGGGTTTTCCAACGGCGAACTTGGACCTGCACCACGAGCTGCGGCCGCCTCCGGGTGTCTACGCGTGTCGCGTGCATCGCGCGCGGCAGAGTGTTCCCGAGGCGCACCCGGGGGTAGCCAACATCGGCTTTCGGCCGACGCTCGCGGACGTGCAACCATCGATGGCGCGCGTCGAAGTGCACCTGCTCGACTTCGACGGAGACTTGTACGGCGAGTTCCTCGAGGTCGAGTTCGTCGCTCGATTACGCGACGAGGCGCGGTTCGCTGGGCTCGCCGAGCTCGCCGCGCAGATCGGGCGAGACGTGGCGACCGCACGAACCGTGCTCGGTGTCGACGCGCCGCCGATCGCTGGACACGGGCGCTGAATTCGGCGACGGAGGGCGGCGGATCGCACGCAGCGCGTTGACGCTGCCCGATGCCGCGACCATAATCCCGGCCCCTCGCGGGTCACTCGGGCGGATAGCTCAGTTGGTAGAGCACTTGATTGAAAATCAAGGGGTCACCGGTTCAAGTCCGGTTCTGCCCACCATCATGGCGGGGCACGCGGGGCACGCGCGGTGCGCGGACGAATCGACGCGGATCGCTCCGCGTCGAACTCGTTCGCGCCGCCGGTAACCCGGCGAAGTATCGACGACATGGCCAGCTTCGCTCCGACCGTGATTCGCCGCACCGATCCGACTCGGATCGAGATCGACTGGAGCGACGGGCACACGAGCAAGTACACGCCGGCGGAGCTGCGGGGGCTCTGCCCGTGCGCGCAGTGCGTGAACGAGCTCACGGGCGTGAGGACACTCGACGTCGGCCGGATCGCGGCGGACCTGCAGCAATCCGCGGTCGCCATGGTCGGAAACTACGGCATCTCCATGCGCTTCTCCGACGGGCACCACACGGGCATCTACACCTTCAAGTACCTGCGCGAGAACGACCCGGACGGTCGTTGAAGCGATGGCGCGCACGGATCCGCTGTGGATACGCCCGGGTCTGGAACTGCCGGGCCGCGAGCTGCAGCTCGAATTCGCCCGAGCGGGTGGCCCCGGCGGCCAGAACGTCAACAAGGTCGAGACGAAGGCCCTGCTGCGCTTCGCTGTGCTCGATTCTCCGTCGCTCACCGGCGCCCAGCGTGCAACGATCGAGCGCAAGCTCGCGAGCCGGCTCTCGACGAACGGCGAGATCCTGATCCACGCATCACGCTATCGCGAACGCGAACGCAACGTCGAGGATGCCCGCGAACGTCTCGCGGAACTGCTGCGCACGGCGTTGACCGAGCCGAAGGCGCGTCGCGCGACACGCCCGACGCGCGGGTCGCAAAAACGGAGACGCGCCGTGAAAAGCCAGCGCTCGACGCTCAAACATGGCCGGCGCGGATCCCACGACGAATGATCGGTACGCGATGAACGACGGCGAAATAGACTTGGAGGCAGCGCTCGCCGAGCTGGCGGCCGCGCTGCGCAAGAAGCGCAAGCCGTCCCGCTTCCACGCACGCGCGATCTTGGTCGCGCTCGGCGAGCAGATCCTGGTCGAGGACGGCGCGCGCGTGACGGCGGGCGTGGCGCGCGTCGCTGAGTTGGTGCGCGAGCTCGCCGCGGACTGGGAGGCGGTCGTGCGCGAGGAGCTCGAGCTCGCCGCGACCGAGTTCGTGCGATCGGTCGACCCGCGCTTCCTGAGCCATCCCCGCTACGACTTCGCGTACACGGTCACGGCGCGCGAACGGCTGGAAGCCCGGCTCTCGGCTGCCGAGCGGCTCGGTATCGGACCTGCGGAGGGTCTCCTCGAGCAGGTCGTCGAGGCGGACGAACTCCTCGCCCCGCACCTGCGCCGGCTCGACGAACGGAAGCAGCGTGGCGGGCAGGATCGGACCGTCGGCGACTAGCCGATCGCCCCTTCCCGCGGCTCCTTCCCGGCGTCCGGAAGGAACGCAATACTAAGATGTTGCAATTCAGGTGAACGCAGCGGACCGGCCTGGAAACTGTTTTTACAGGGGTGTCTGCGGTGCTCGATCGAGCCCGGCAACGGCACGAGATGAGCACATAAACAGCCTTAGCAAAGCAACTTACGAGATCATCGGCGGGCGCCGACAGATTGCGGGGCGCCTGAACGGGCCGCGCGCCGATCGCTCCAGGGGCTCGATCACGGCAAAAAAAACCACCGCGCCCTTTTCCTGGCCTCGGATGAGCGGCATCCTCTGCCCGCTCACACCCCCATCCCGTAACTCACCGACTCTCTCTGTCTCTTTCTGGAGTGCACTACGCATGAACAAGCTCGTCTACAGCGCCGCGGCGTTGACCCTGGTCAGCGCGCCCGGCGTCGCATCTGAAAACGAGTGGTCGAGCCTGGACCAGGAGATCGCAAGCCTGACGTCCAGCCTCAACACTCAAAATACCGGACCGAAGGTCGGGGGATGGATCATCTCCTCGTGGCGATTCTCCGACGACATCGACGCCGACCCCAGCACGCCGTCTTCGGACGACGAGAACGGGTTCCAACTCGACCAAGCTCGCTTGGAAGTCTCCGGGGACGCCGGCAGCGGCTACTCCTACAAGATCAGCGTCGAGCTCGCTGAATCGGAGACCATCTCCGCCAGCGGCGTTGACACGAACGGGGACACGTTCACGTTCACAACCAGCACCGGTCAGCTCGCAACGCTCAAGGACGCCTACGCGACCTGGAAGATCGGCGACATGGTCACCGGCAAGATGGGCCAGTTCAAACAGCCCTTCCTGCGCAGCGGGCTCGTCTCCGACAACAAGCTGCTGTTCCTCGAGCGCACCCTCCTGGGCGAGCTCTTCAGCGGCCGCGACCTCGGCATCATGTTCAGCGGTCAGTTCGACACGATCGACTGGCACGTTGCCGCGCAAAACGGCACCGACGGAATCGCGGAAGAGTACCTCTTCACCGGCCGCGTCACCGCGAACCTGATGGGCGCGGGAGTCGGCAAGGTCGAGGGTGCGTACGGCGCCGGCGAAGAAACCAACCTGACGGCCGGCGTCGCGGTTTCCGATGACGGTGCCTTCTCCGACGGCATGGCCCTCGCAGGCGAAGTCGCGATGACGACCGGGCCCTTCGCGCTGGCCGCAGAAATCGTGGACCTCGATACAGACATCGGTGATGCCACCCCGTGGGACGTCACCGGTTCGTACATGTTCACGGACATGTATGAAGTTGCGCTTCGCTACGAAGACGTGGACGACTCGGACAACACGACCCTGTGGCGCGTCGGTGTGAACCGCTACACGCAAGGTCACGACATCAAGTGGATGGCGCAGTTCGCGTCGAGCGACTCGGATCTTGCCGCGTTGGAAGTCGACGAGTTCGCCCTCGGCTTGGTCGTCTCCTTCTGATCCATCGAGTCATGCCTTGGTTCGCGCGCCGCGCGGATCAAGCCGACTAGAAAAAGCCCCGCGCGCGTCGCGGGGCTTTTTCATTTCGGTAGGACTCTGCCCGCACTGGTCGCCCAGAAGTATGCTCCGGCGCATGCGACCCGCCGGATTTGGAGTCGATTCTCTCGCCGCTCCGAGTCGAGTCGCGTGGCTCGTCGCGTTCGTAGTGCTCTTCGGCGCGGCGTCCTGCTCACGGGCGAGCGAACCCCAGAAGCGCCCCCACATCGTCCTGATCGTGATGGACACGACCGCGGCGCGGCATCTCTCGCTCTACGGTCATCAGGCGCCCACGACCCCCAACCTCGAGCGGATCGCCGCGGGGGGAGCGTGCTTCCTGAACGCGTTCAGCACGTCCACATGGACGCTGCCGTCGCACGCCTCGATGTTCACCGGGCTCCCCCCGAGCAGCCACGGAGCGACGACCGACCACTTGATGCTCGACTCGTCGATCATCACGCTCGCGACGATTCTCTCCGACGCGGGGTACCGCACGCTCGCCTTCTCGAACAACAGTTGGATCGGCCCCAGCAGCGGACTTCACCGCGGGTTCGACAAGTTCGTCAACCTCATCCGGCGTGAACGAGAGCCCGATTACATCGTGCACGTCGCTCGACGGACGGAGCAGGGGTACGTGCAGAGCCGCCGCCGCATGCCGGTGGACGACGGCACGCAGGACGCCGGCGCCGCGGAGACCAATTCGAGGATCCGCCAAGCGCTCACGAAAGACAGGGACGACGCCCGCCCGCTCTTCTTGTTCGTCAACTACATCGAGCCGCACAACCCGTACTTCCCCCCCGCCGGTTTGGCGCGAGACTTCTTGCCGGCGTCCACCACCTTCGAGGAAGCGCTCGCGGTCCCTTGCGATCCAGCCGCCTCCGATGTCGGCCGATTGAAGCTCGACGAGCGGCAGTTCGCGATGCTCGCCGGTCTCTACGACGCTGAGATCCGCTACCTCGACGAGCGCGTGGGCGAGCTCTTCGACCTCTTGGGCGAGCTCGAGATGCTCGACGACACGCTGTTCATCGTCACATCGGATCACGGCGAGCAGGTCGGCGAGCACGGCCGCCTCGGTCACGAAGCGAACTTCAGCCTAAATCTGTACGACGAGCTGTTGCACGTGCCGCTCGTCGTTCATGCGCCGTTCCTGTATCCGCGCGGGGCGCGCGTCCCGCACCCGGTGCAGCTCCAGGATCTGTTCGCGACGTGCGTGACGCTGGGCGCGCCGGAGTTCGGCCTGAACAAGATTCCGCCGGGCGCGCGCGCCCTGCCGCACGTGGACGACGACATCGATCTCACGCGCAACCTCGTGTCCGAATATCACCGGCCGATTCAGACATTGAAAAACGATCCCCACCTCAAGGACTTCGACTTCGCGCGCATCGACACGTCGATCCAGTCGTTCCGCGAGGGCGACTGGAAACTGTTCCGCGCCAGCGGCGGCGCGCGCATGTTGTTCAACATGAAGGACGATCCACTCGAGACCAAGGATCTCGCTCGCAGCCGAGCCGACGTAGCGGATCGGCTGTCGCAGAGCCTCGACCGTTGGCTCGCCGACGCGTTGAAGGTCGCACCTGCGCCGCGTCCGACCGGTCAATCCGAGATGAATCCGGAAGTACTCGAGGATCTGCGGCGACTCGGCTACGTCCGCTGACTCCGCGATCCTTCCGTCGAAGCTGCCACGAACGCCGATGAGCGACACACCGAACACTTCCACGAACCGTCTCGCTCAGGAGACGAGTCCCTACCTCCTCCAGCACGCCCACAACCCGGTCGACTGGTACCCGTGGGGTCCCGAAGCCTTGGCGCGCGCGAAGCGCGA
>JANOFY010000363.1:0-2832 GCA_031413895.1 Planctomycetota bacterium
CGCGGCGCTCGCCGAGGGTCCGGGTACGCGCATCGGGCCGTACAAGTTGCTCCAGCAGATCGGCGAAGGCGGCTTCGGCGTCGTGTTCATGGCCGAGCAGGAGCAGCCGGTCAAGCGCCGCGTCGCGCTCAAGATCATCAAGCTCGGCATGGACACGCGGCAGGTCGTCGCGCGCTTCGAGCAGGAGCGTCAAGCGCTCGCGCTGATGGATCACCCGAACATCGCGCGCGTGATCGACGCGGGTGCCACGGCGACCGGCCGGCCGTACTTCGTGATGGAGCTCGTCAAGGGCGAGCCGATCTCGGAGTACTGCGACCGGCACAGCCTCTCGATCGACCAGCGCCTCGCGCTCTTCGAGCAAGTGTGCCTCGCGGTGCAGCACGCGCACTCGAAGGGGATCATCCACCGCGACCTCAAGCCGTCGAACATCCTCGTCGGCACGCAGGACGGCAAGCCGCTGGCCAAGGTCATCGACTTCGGAATCGCGAAGGCGACGTTGTCGAAGCTGACGGACAAGACGCTGTTCACCGAGCATCAGCAGGTGATCGGGACGTTCCAGTACATGAGCCCCGAGCAGGCCGAGGGCTCGCTCGACATCGACACGCGCACGGACGTCTACGCTCTCGGCGTCGTGCTGTACGAGCTCTTGACCGGCACGACGCCGTTCGATCACCGGACGCTGCGCGAAGCGGTCT
This sequence comes from Planctomycetota bacterium, assembly GCA_031413895.1. Classification (GTDB taxonomy): domain Bacteria; phylum Planctomycetota; class UBA1135; order UBA1135; genus JANLUN01. The sequence goes on from JANOFY010000363.1 coordinate 696, forward strand.
TCAGCGAGATGCAGCGCATCATCCGCGAGGTCGATCCACCTAAGCCATCTACGCGGCTCCAACGGTCGGCGGACATGCTCGCCACGATCGCGGCGCGCCGGAACGTCGAGCCGAAACGTCTGGGCACGCTCGTGCGCGGCGAGCTCGATTGGATCGTGATGAAGGCGCTCGCGAAGGAGCGCGCGCGGCGTTACGAGTCCGCGCACGGCCTGGCCGAGGACCTGCGTCGGTATCTCTCCGGCGAGGCTGTCGTCGCGGCGCCGCCGAGCGCCGCCTATCGCTTCCGCAAGGTCGTCGCGCGCAATCGCGGGCTCGTGCTTGCGGGATCCGCCGTCGCGCTCGCGCTTCTCATCGGAGCGATCGCGTTCGCATGGCAAGCCCGCGTCGCGCGCACGGAGCGCGACAACGCGCTGCAGGCGCAGCGCGCCGAAGCGGAGCAACGCAAGATCGCCGACGAACAGCGCGCGGAAGCCCAGCGCCTTCAGACCGTCGCCGAAGCGAACGCGACGGCGGAAGCCAAGGCGCGCAACCGCGCCGAGACCACGGCGACGTTCGTGACCGACGCGCTGAAGTCGTCGGATCCCAACTACGGCGGTGAGCAGGGCATCACGGTCGCCGAGGCGATGCAGCAGGCGGTGAAACTCCTCGACGAGGGATCCTTCCGTGACGAGCCCGACATCGAGGCGAACCTGCGCAGCGTGATCGCGAACATCCTGCTCAGGAACGGTCGGGTCGCGGACGCGTTGCCGCTCGCCGAGCGCTCTCTCGAGCTGTACACGCAGCTCGCGCCCGCGGAAGGTTCGCGCGACGTGGCCCGCCAGCTGAGTCAGGTCGCGACGATCCAGCAGGACCTCGGACGCTTGGAAGCTGCCGAGCCGCTTTTCGTACGCTCCCTCGAGATGCTGCGCGCGATTGATCACGGCGACTCGAACGACGTTTCGATGGCGCTGAACAACTTGGCCTTGTTGATGAAGTACCGTGGGCGCCCCGCGGAGGCCGAGCCGCTGCTCACCGAGTCGCTCGAAATGAAGGAGCGGCTCTTCCCCGGCGACAACGAGGATGTCGCGATGGGCCTCAACAACCTCGCGAACATCCGCAACGAACTGAATCGCCGCGACGAGGCGCTCGCGCTCTTCGAGCGATCGCTCGCGATGTACGACCGGCTCTTCGACGTGCACCCGCAGCTCGCGATGTCGCTGTACAACCTGGGCCAGCAGTACATCCCTGCCGGGCGGCTGAAGGACGCGCAGGACTATCTCGAGCGCGCGCTGGCGATGTACCGCCAGCTCTTCCACGGCGATCATCCCCATGTAGCGCGCGCGGTCAGCGGCGTCGGGAACATCCGGCGCGTGATGGGACGGCTCTCGGAATCGGAGACGCTCTACAAGGAAGCGCTGGCGATGAAGCAGCGGCTGTTTCCTGGAGATCATCCGGACGTTGCGACCGAGCTCCGCTCGCTCGCGCAAGTGCAGCGCGAGAACGGCGACCTCGTCCAGGCGGAAGCGAACGCGACGAGCTCGCTCGAGATGCGACGGAGACGGCTCGGCGATCATCCCGAGACAGCGAGCGCGCTCGACATGCTCGCCAACGTAAAGCTCGACGCGGGCAAGACAAAAGACGCCGAGTCCGTGCTCGCCGAGGCGCTCGAGATGCAGATGCGGCTGCACGCCGGCGACCACGGCGACGTCGCGCGGGCGATGAACACGCTCGCAGTGGTGTCGGTCGATCTCGGTGATCCGGCGGCGGCGGAACAGCTCTCGCGCGACGCGCTCGCGATGTGGCAGCGCTTGATCCCGGGCGACCACATCCAGGTTGCGGTAGCGCACCTGCAGCTGGGGCGCCTGCTCATGAGCGCGAAGAAGCCTGCGCAGGCCGAACCTTCGTTCCGTGCGGCCACGGAGATGGCGCGTCGCGTGCTCGGCAGAGACCATCGCGACGTGGCCGTCAGCCTCGGGCGGCTCGCGCGCTGCCTCCACGAGCTCGGCCGGACCGACGAGGAGCGCGCGGCCTTCGAGGAAATGATCGCGATTCAACGGCGGCGGACTCCGGGAGGTTCGCTGGAGCTCGCGAGCGCGTTGCTCAGTGCCGGCGACGCGCGGCTCGAGGACAAAGACGCGGCCGGCGCGCTCACTTGGCT
>JANOFY010000364.1:0-5371 GCA_031413895.1 Planctomycetota bacterium
CTTCGTCCCGGAAGTACTCCGCGACGGTGACGGCGACGAACGGCGCCAGGAAGCGCTCGATCGGCGCGCGATCGGACGTCGCGACGACGAGTACCGATTCCTTCGCGCGCGCCGCTCCGAGGATGTCGCGCACGAACGGCGCGACTTCGCGACCGCGCTCGCCGACGAGACCGACCACGACGACGTCGGCGTCGGTACCGCGCGTGACTTGTCCGAGCAGCGACGACTTGCCGACGCCCGAACCGGCGAAGATGCCGAGGCGTTGGTCGCGACCGAGCGTCGCGAGTCCGTCGATCGCGCGCACGCCGGTTTGAAGCGGCTCGTGGATCGCGGGACGGCTGAGCGGGTCGGGTGCTTCGCGTCGCACGGGCAGCTCGGTGCGCGTCGACAGCTTCGGACCGTTGTCGAGCGGACGGCCGAAACCGTCGAGCATCCGTCCGAGCAATTGCTGGCCGACCGGAACCATGAACGGACGCGACAGCGCAGTGACTTCTTGGTTGGGCGCGATGCCGGCGATGTCGCCGTGCGGCATGAGCAGCGTGCTCGAGCCGCGGAAGCCGACCACTTCGGCGTCGATCGCGCCACCACGGCCGCGCTGGATGCGGCACAGCTCGCCCATCGCCGCCGGAACGCCCGTCGCTTCGACGAGCACGCCCGACACGATGTCGACGCGCCCTCGGTACACCGGAGCCGCGCCCGCTTGCACGTGCGCGCGGCACGCGGTCATGTCGAGGAGGTCCGTCATCGGAGATCTCCTCGAATACGTTCCGCAATCGATTCGAGCGCGCTGTCGACGTCGCGCACGAGCACGCCGTGCGGCGTCGTGACGTGCACGTCGCCGCGCGCGACCTCGAGATCGGGTTCGATCACGGTCGCGGAGCGGAACGGCACGCTCTTCAAGCGCTCGGCATCGATCGGGTTCAAGTGCACGACGCACGCACGGCGGCCGACGCCCGATGCGGCGAGCGCCTCGCGCACGATGCGCTCGATGTCGTAGCGTCCGGCGTCGATCTCGACGCGGACGAGCGTGCGTGCGATTTCGGTCGCGAGCTCGACGGCGGCGCGGGCGAGCTCCTGCTCGGCGCGTTCGCGCGCCGTGTCCAGCGCCGTAACCGCGCGGTCGAGAGCACCGGCCGAGTTCGCGAGGGCCTGTTGTTCGCCGTGCGCGACGCCGCGAGCGAAAGCACTCGCGACACCCTCGCCGTCCCAGCGCGAGCGCATCGTCGCGACGCTCTCGTCGACGACGCGTGCGCCGGTGACGAGTGGCCCATGGACCAGTGCTCCGGCGACGCGCTGTGACACTGCGACGGTGAGCGCCGCGGATTGCAGGTCAGGAGACAAGTTCTTCTCCCGCCTTCGCCGGAGCGAACTCGCCGGACTCCACGAGCGACCGCACGCTCTTCATGATCTCGTTGCGCGACGCGATGACCTCGAGCATCGGCAGCGGGCCGGCCAGCTCGCGCTCGTCCTTCACCATCTCGCGCACACGCGAGCTCAGGTTGCCCATGATGTTCGCCTCGACTTCGGCCGGGCAGGCCTTGAGCGCGATCGCGAGCGTGCGTGTCTCGACCGACGAGAGGATCTTCTGCATGCCCTTCTTCTCGACCGTCGCGAGATCGTTCCACGTGAACATGAACTCGCGGATGTCGGTCGCCATCTTGGCGTTGTCGGTCTCGAGGCCCTCGAGCACGATCTTGCCGGTCTCGCCTTGCGCGAGGTTCAGCATCTGCGCGATCGATTGCAGCCGCAGCGCGGGATCCGCGGGCGTGGAGCGCTTCGAGAGCACGGCCACGCGCTCGAGCAGGTTCTCGGCGACGCTCGACAGCGCAGCGGTCCCAGGCGGGATGAGCGTTGCCATGCGGCGCACGACGTCGAGCGCGCGATCGGGATCGAGACCCGAGAGGATCTCCGCAGAGCGCTCCGGTGAAAGATGGACGAGGACGAGCGCCGCGACCGCGGCCGATTCGTCGGCGAGTGCTGCGGCGAGCAAGGCCGACGGTTCCTTCTCGACGGCGGCGAACGGTCGTTCGATCTTGCGGCGGTCGTTGATCTTGGCGAGCACGCCCTGCGCGCCGTTCTTGCCGAGAGCGGCTTCGAGCATCGACGCGAGCTCGCCTTCGTCCGGCGCTCGCGGTCCTGAAGGCGCGTGAACCGTGCGGGCGAGCTCGAGGTAGAGCTGCTCGATCTTCTCGCGCGTCGTCGAGCTCGGATCGAGCTCCGTCATCGCGCCGGCGACGTCGGAGACGACCTGCGGATCGAGCGACTTTAGCACGGCTTGCGCGGTCGGTCGGTCGAGACTCAGCAGGAACGCCGCGACCTTCTGCACGCCGCTTTGGCTCTGTTCGACGGGCTTCTTCGCGGCGCTCATCGTCCCGCCTTCGACAGCTCGCGGTCTTCAGCGGCCCAGCGCGACAAGATCGCGCTGACTTTCTCGGGTTCGCTCTTCACGAGCTCTTGGATCTCGATCTGAGCGAGCTTCTCGATGTACGCCGCGTCGCCGGCGGTGTCACCGACGGCGAGGCCGCCTTTCGCGTCGGCTTTCTTCGGCAGCCCTTTGAGCGACTTCAGCAGCACGACGAGGAACGCGACGGCGGCGAGGAGCTCCACGCCGCGCTCGAGCAACGTCTCGACGATCGCATTTGGCTCCGACACAGGCTCCTTCGCCGGCGGCGGAACGAGCTTCCCCGTTTCATCGCGTGCGATGGACGCGAATGGCGTCACCATCGAGCTGAACGTGTCGTTGCGCGGCTTGTCCGCGACGAACCCCGTCGACGTCTTCACGCTGGCCTCGAGCATGTCCTTGCGCGCGGCGAGCGACTCGTCGAGGAAGAGTGAGACCGAGAGGTGCGTCAGCGTCGGGGCGTTGCTGCGCGTGTGCTCCGTCGAGCGGCCGACGACCGCGGTCTTCTTCGTCTCTTCGCTCGTCGTTGCTCGGGTGTCGTTCGCGGCGGCGACAGGTGTCGATCCCGGAACGGCGGCGTTGCTCGACCCGAACTCAGCGGCCGCGTCGACACCGACCGGACCACCGACACCGTCCGTGGCGCCGACTGGGGACGAGGAGTTGACGGTCGTCTCCGACACGAACGCGCGATTCTTGGGATCGAGCGTCTCCGCAACGCGCTCAATCTCTTGGTAGTTCCACTCGGAGTTGACGACGACGTAGGCCATGCCTTCGCCGAAGATGCGATCGAGCACCTGATTCGTCTTGCGGGCGAGCTCGCCGTCGTACTGCGCCGCATGCTCGAGTGCTTCCGTCGCGGCAGCGGCGAGATTCGAGTCTGGCTGCCCCTCGAACAGGCTGCGGCCGCTCTGGTCCGAGATCATCACGTTCGCGGACGGCACGTTGAACCGGTAGCGGACGAGCTTCGCGACGGTGTTCGCCTGCGCCTTCGACAGCTCTTCGCCGCCGCGCACTTGGAGCGTGACCGCGACCGTCATCGGGGCGCCCTTGCGCAGCGGCGACGGATCGGGTGTCGAGGTGCTGACGTGCGCGCGGACGACGAAGTCGAGCTCGGCGAGCTGCTTCTCGAGCTCCTGCCACTCGCGCTTGAGAACGGTCTGCGCGCGCTCCGGCGCGGAGAGGAACACCGACGACGCGCCGCCGTTGCCGGTCTGGATGCCGGCCGGAACGGTGTCGAGCGCACCGGAGATCGCGACCAAGTTCTGCGCTGGGTAGAACGCGCCGTCGTCGACGTGGATCACGAATGGCGCCGGCGGTTGGCTGACTTGGTAGCGGACGTTGCCCTGCGCGAGCGCGTTCTGCACCGCGGCGGCGTGCGACGCGTCGAGTCCGCTGTACAGCAGTCGGAAGTGCGGATCCTGCGAGCGCACGCCGGCGAAGCCGACGAAGCCGACGATCGCGAGGAGCGCAGCCCCGATGACGACTTTCGTCGCCACGCTGGCGGACTGGAGCTCGGAAAAGAGTTTTTGCAGCAGCGCTTTCATGTGCCCTTACTCACACGCCCATCCGCATCACTTCGCGGTAGGCGTCGATGAACTTGTTGCGGACCTCGAGTGCGAAGCGCAGGGAGAGATCGGACTGCTTCAGCGCAGCCGCAACCTCGTGAAAATCGGTCACCTTCCCCGTGGCGACGTCGAGCGCGAGCGTGTCGGCGCGCTTCACTTGCGCGTCGATCTCGGAGATCCCCGACTTCAGCGCCGACGAGAAGTCGACAGCGCGCGCCGACTCCGCAGCGGGCGCAGCGGCTTGCGAAAGGCGCTCGAGCGCAACGGTCTGACGCTTCAGCGCGGCTTCGATCGCCGCTTGCGCCAAGCTCGTCTGGGAACCGATGCGGTCGACCATGGGGGAACTCTCGTGGGGAAAGGGACTTCAGGAGACGCCGGTCACGTCACTGCGCAAGGCGCAGTGCACGCTCCGCCATGCGCACGAAGGTGTCTTGCGCGCCGATGTTGGCCTCGTAGGCGCGCATGGCGGTGATCATGTCCGCCATCTCGCGCGTCGTGTTGACGTTCGGCATCGTCACCATGCCGTCGGCGTCCGCGTCCGGATGACCCGGATCGCGGATGCGTTCGAACGGTGACGAGACGTCGTCGCTGACGCTCGACACGCGCACGCCGACGGAGAGCGGTGTGCTTCCCGTCTGCGTCGCGAGCCCAGCCGTCTGCTTGGCGAGCATCGGCGCGAAGTGCACGACTTGGCGGCGGTAGGGCCCGCTGCCGTCGGACAACTTCGTCACGCTCGCGTTCGCGATGTTGCGTGCGATCACGTCGATGCGCACACGCTCGGCCGACAGGCCCGAGGCGGACGCGCGCATCCCCGAGAAGAGCTTTTCGATGCTGCTCATGATCAACGACCTTCCTGAATGGCGAGGCGCATCATGTCGGTGCGCGTTTGCAGGATCTGCGCGTACGTGTCGTAGAGGAGGCGGTTCTCGACCATCGCGTTGCGCTCGAGCTCCATGCTCACGTTGTTGCCGTCCTGTCCGGCCGGCGTCAGCCGATCGGTGTCGATCCGCGGCTCGACGGCGAGCAGCTTGTCCGAGCCGGACGCCGGGTCCGCGCCGGACGAGAGCTCCGCGCCGGATGGGAGCGCCGCTGCGAGCAACTCCTCGAAGCGCACGACCTGGCGCTTGAAGCCCGGAACGTTCTGATTGCTGATGTTGTTCGCGATCACTCGAGCGCGCAGGCTCGAGGCCGAGAGCAACTTCATCAGGAGATCGTGCTGTACGCCGCCGAGGTCCATGGTCAGTCTCCTAGGCGACGAGCCCCGACGCGCGCCACAGCTTCATCTTGTTGCTGAGCGTGCGCGCCGTGAGACCGAGTCGACGTGCAGCTTCGGTCTTGTTGCCGCGTGTCGACTGCAGCGTCGCGAGGATTGCGACGCGCTCGATCTCTTCCATCTTGCGATTGG
>JANOFY010000365.1:0-7667 GCA_031413895.1 Planctomycetota bacterium
CGCGATCGCGATCCCGTACAACACTTCGATCGGGATCGGGAGGCGCGGGCCGTCGAACTCGAACAGACCGCCGAGCCACTCGAAGAACTCGCTCACCTTCTCGCCGAGCCAATCCGTGATTCCACGTGAACGCGGACGGAACTCCGGGCGCGCCAGGATCTCGGCCGTTCGCTGGCGGATCTCCGCGTGCACGAGATCGCTCGCAGACAACGCGGCCGGCGCGGCGGCTGCGCTCTCTTGTTCCAGCCCGATCACGTGCGCGTTCCCGATGCTCGCGCGTGCACGGGCGACTCCGCCGCCGCGAGCGTTGCGACGCGCGCGCGCAAGTCACGTCCCTCGCGGCGGACGAGGCAGTCGATGTAGAAGACCGTCGCGATGACTCCAGCGCTCGCTGCCGCGACGCCCATGAGGAGCGACGTGCACACGACGAGCACGATCATCATCACCGCCGGATCGACGTGGACCGTCTCGCTCAGCCACCCGAGCACGAGCGGGTGATCGACGCCGCCGACGAGACCCGAGTACGGGATCACGAGGACGAACGTCACGATCGTGATGCCCGCCCAGCGCAAGAAGCTCCCGATGCTGAGCGTGAAGCTGCGCTGCAGCGCCTCCGCGATGCTGACGTCCTCGATCGCGTAGATCGACGTCGCGAGCGCCAGCTTCCAGGCGACGTAGAAGTAGGGAAGGATGCACAGCGCCATCCCGATCATCGACGCGATCCCCGTGAGGATCGCGATCACGAGCAGGCCCGGGAAACGCCGCAGCGCGCGCTGCAGCGCGAACGCGACGCTCTGGGGCTCGCCCTGGGCAGCATGGAACACGAGGATCGTCACGACCGCGTTCGCGAAGCTCTGCATGAGAGCGCCGGCGATCCCGACCAGCGCCGTGCCGACGAGCTGTCCGAGCAGCGCGTTCATGTCGGCGCCCGGCTCCCACGGCTGTACGCCCAAGATGGGCTGCAGGATCCGCACGGGCAGCCACAGGAGAGCGCACACGCCGATGAGCAACGCGGCGCGGCCGCACAAGAGGTCGAGCGCGGCGTCGAGGATCTCTCCGGTGACGCGCGGGGCGAGCGGCGCGAAACCCGACTCCACTTGTCCACCCCGGACTTGTTCGCGGCGGGCGAGACGCGCGACGTCGTGCAGAGGCGAGAGGGATTGCTCGGTGTCTCGCTCGCGGCTCACGGGCGGAGAGCTTAGCGGCTCGCCCGGCGCGGAGCGCGAGCGTTACAAGTTCCCGAGGCTGATCGCGCCCGTCGGGCAGTTGCGCGCACAGGCGTGGTCGCGCGTGCACTCGTAGTTGGAGAGCTTGCGCACCGAGGCCTTCTCGCCGTGCGCCCAGTACGCGTCCGTCTCGCAGACCATCTCGCACATCCCGCAGCCGATGCACTTCATCGGGTCGATGCGGATCGAGACGTAGTCGCGCGGCGTCACCGGGCACGTCAGTCCCTCGACGACGCGCGGCACGACGAGGTCGCGGGTCGCGGCGTGCGACGTCAGGACGCGGATCGCTTCCTCCTCGCCTTGAGCGACGACCTCACGCACGGTCTTGAAGTCGAATCGCGACGTGTGCGAGACCTTCGGCTGGATCAGCGCCACGCGGTAGTCCACGTGCATGTGGAGCGACTGCTCGACCAGCACCTCCTCGACGATCTCGAAGGTGCGGTAGAGCGTGCTGATCATCTTGTTCTTGTAGTCGGGTGCCTTGAACGTGCCCTTCAGCGACAAGTCGACCGCGATGATCAAGTCGGGCTTCAGCGTCTTCGCGAAGCGCAGCGGCACGGAGTCGACCATGCCGCCGTCCATGTAGTTGAAGCCGTCGCGCTCGTACGGCTCGAAGATGCCCGGCAGCGCGCACGAGGAATAGACCGCGTCGACGAGCGGGATGTCGTCGAGCCCGGGCGTGCCCCAGAACACCGTCCCGCCGGTCTCGAGGCGCACCGCGTTGCAGAAGAACGGCACCGCCATGTCCTTGAACTCGATCGCGGGCAGGATGCGCTTCAAGCTCGCGAGGAACGTGTCGCCGCGGTACATGCTCCGCGCGCGCATGCCCTTCAGCAGGAACTTGACGAAGTTGAGCCGGAAGTAGTCTTCCTTCTGCACGGCCGCGACCAGCGACTCGATCTTTTCGACCGGGTAGCCGCCGGCGGCCATCGCGCCGACGAGCGCGCCGATCGACGTGCCGACGATCGCGTCGTACTCGATGCCGAGCGTGCGCAGCGCGCGCAGCACGCCGACGTGCGCCATGCCGCGCATCCCGCCGCCGCCGAGCACGAGAACGGTGCGCGGGCGGTGCTGAGACCTCTGGCCGGGATGGCGGAGGCTGTAGCCGGTGTCGAAGAGTGGCTGTTGGGTCACGAGGGGACGTGCACGAGCGACCTGGATGGGGACTGCCGCGGCTCCTTATCGTCGATCGGAGCTCCATTGGGTGAACCGCGCCGACAATTTCAAGCCCGCTCGCCGACGCAGCTGCGCCTCTTCAGCCTTGAGGTGGGTCGCTCGAACTTGCAGCCTGTGGCCATGAACGCTCTCGGCCCAACCGCCCGCCGCAGCGGCCGCGCCTCGTGAGTCACTTCCGCAACTGGTCGGAGCTCGCGCGCTCGAGCCCCGCCGAGCAGCGCCGCATCCAGGAGGAAGGGCTGCGACGCTACGTCCGCGAGGAGCTCTATCCCTTCTCCGCGCACTACCGACACGTCTTCGATGCCGCGAAGGTCGACCCACGCGACATCAAGGGCATCGACGATCTGCGCCGGATCCCGTTCACGACCAAGCAAGATCTTCTGGGTTCGCAGAGCGACGGTGCGCGCAAGCACGACTTCGTCCTGATCCCGAGCCCGGCGCTGATCAAGGAGCACTGGCCCTTCGCGCGCAAGCTCGCGCTCGTGCTCGGTGGCGCGCGCGCGCGGGAGCTCCTGCGCTTCAGCTACACGCCCAACTTCCTGACGTTCACGACCGGCCGGTCGACCGATCCGGTGGCGTTCGCGTACACGCCGCACGACCTCGACATCCTGGGCGAGACCGGTGCGCGCCTCGTCGACGTCCAGGGCGTGACGGATCCGCAGACGCGGATGCTGAACCTGTTCCCGTTCGCGCCGCACTTGGCGTTCTGGCAGACGACGTTCGGCGGCTTTCGCACCGGGCGCCTCGTGCTCGGCACCGGCGGCGGGAAGGTGATGGGAACCACCGGCAACCTCAAGATCGCCGCGCGCATCGAACCGACCGTTCTCATCGGGACGCCGGGCTTCGTGTACCACCTCCTGCGCGAGGCGCGCGATCGCAAGACGAACCTCGCGCAGGTGAAGCTCGTCGCGCTCGGCGCGGAGAAGGTCACGGCCGGCTTGAAACGCAAGATGGCCGAAGCGCTCGAAGCGTGCGGCGCACAGGGCGTCGTCATCCTCGGTACGTACGGATTCACAGAAGCGCGCCTGGCGTTCACCGAGTGTCCGTCGGGCTACGACGACTCGCCCGGCTACCACCTCTACCCCGACCTCGGCATCTTCGAGGTGATCGACACGACGACGCTCGAGCCGGTCGGGCCGGGTCAGACCGGCGAACTCGTGTACACGCCGATCGCCGGTCACGGCACCGTCGTGTGCCGGTATCGCACGGGCGACGTCGCGGTGGGCGGCATCACCCACGAGCCCTGTCCGTTCTGCGGCCGCACGGTGCCGCGCATCTCGTCCGAGCTGCGGCGCGCCAGCGATCAGCGCGCCATGAACCTGACCAAGATCAAGGGCACCCTGGTCGATTTGTCCCACCTCGGCACGCTGCTCTCGAACTTCGCCGAGATCGAGGAGTGGCAGGTCGTGCTGAAGAAGAAAAACGACGATCCGGATGAATTGGATCAGTTCATCGTGCGCCTCTCGCTCCGCCCGGGGGTGGAGCGAAGTTCCTTCGAGACCAGAGCCCGCCAGGAGCTCGTCGCCGCCACCGAGGTCTCCCCGAGCGCGTTCGAATTCCACTCGACGCCGGAGATGTCCGAGCTGCTCGGCATGGAAACCGAGATGAAGGAAAAACGTTTCGTCGACCTTCGTCCGAAATAGGAGGGCCCCCATGCCGCCCAGCCCGTCCGCACGCACCATCGTCCTCGCCGCAGGTCTTCGCACCCCGTGGGTCCGCGCCGGCGGCGTGTTCGCGGGCGAGGACGCGGGGCACCTCGGTGCGGTGGTCGCGCGCGAGCTCTTGGCGCGCACCGGCCTCGATCCAGAAAGGATCGACGAAGTGATCGCGGGCTGCGTCGGGCCGCCGCACGATCAGGCCAACGTCGCGCGCGTGCTCGCGATGCGCGCGGGCGTTCCCGCGCACGTGCCGGCGCGCACGGTCGCGCGCAACTGCGCGAGCGGCATGGAAGCGCTGACCAGCGCCGTCGCGTCGATCGAGGCCGGCCGCGGCGAGATGTTCCTGTGCGTCGGCGTGGAGATGATGAGCCGCTTCCCGCTGATCTACGGCGACAAGATGACGCGCCTCTTCGCTGACTTGGCGCGCGCGAGATCCCCGATGGCGCGCGTCAAAGCGCTCACGAGCTTCCGGCCCGCGTTCTTGAAGCCCCGCATCGGCTTGATGGAAGGGCTCACCGATCCGATCTCGGGTCTCATCATGGGCAAGACGGCGGAGCTGCTCGCGCGCGAATTCCAGATCTCGCGTGAAGATGCGGACCGCTTTGCGTGCGAGAGCCATGAGCGCGCGCGCGCTGCTCGGAAACGCGGCCGATTCACGCGCGAGATCATGCCTGTGCTGCCGCTCGGAGCACGCGCGAAAGACGGCGCTCCGCGCTCGATCGAACATGACGACGGGATCCGCGACACGCAGACGGTCGAGGCGCTCGCAACCTTGAAGCCGTACTTCGAGAAGCCGGACGGCCGCGTCACGGTCGGCAACTCGTGCGGGATCACCGACGGCGCGTGCGCGCTGCTCGTGACGACGGCCGAGCGGGCCGCGGAGCTCGGACTGAAGCCGCTCGCGCGCATCGCCAGCTTCGCGTACGCCGGTCTCGATCCGGCGCGCATGGGGCTTGGGCCGGTGTTCGCGAGCGCCAAGGCGCTTGACGCCGCGGGGCTCACGCTCGCCGACATGAACGCGATCGAGCTGAACGAGGCCTTCGCGGCGCAGGTGCTCGCGTGTCAAAAGGCCTTCGCCAGCGACTCGTTCGCGCGCGAGCACCTGGGCCGCGAACGCGCACTCGGCAAGCTCGATCTCGCGCTCACGAACATCAACGGCGGCGCGATCGCGCTCGGGCATCCGGTCGGCGCGACCGGCGCGCGCATCGTGCTCACCGCGGCGCACGAGCTCGCGGAGCGCAAGGGCCGCTACGCGCTCGCGACGCTGTGCATCGGCGGTGGTCAGGGCGGCGCGGTCGTCCTCGAACGGAGCCCGGCATGATCGACACGAGTGGCTTGCCGATGCCGATCAACGCCCCCGCCGTGCGCGCGTGCATCCGCGTCGAGCGACCGGAGCCGGGGCTCGTCGTGCTCGTGCTCGATCCGCCCCACCGCAGCTTGGCGGTGCTCGATCTCCCGCTGCTCCGCGACCTCGACCTCGCGCTCGACGAGATCGAGCGCGACGGCGAGCTGCGCGGCCTCGTGATCACGGGGCGGAACACGACGAGCTTCGCGGCCGGTGCGGACCTCGACGCGCTGGCGTCGCTTACCGATCCCGCGCTCGTCGGGCGCGTCGTCGGCGTCGGACAGCAGGTCTTCGATCGCATCGCGTCCCTTTCGAAGCGCGGGCGCACGTTCACGACCGTGGCGGCGATCGGCGGCGCGGCTCCGGGCGGAGCGTGCGAGCTGGGGCTCGCGTGCGACTGCATCGTCGCTTCGAGCGCGCGCGAGACGAAGATCGGCCTGCCCGAAACGCAGCTAGGCATCTTGCCGGCCTGGGGCGGGACCAACAGGTTGCCGCGCAAGATCGGCGTGCCGGCCGCGATCGAAGCGATCTTGTCGGGTCGCCTCTACTCCGCGCGCGACGCGTTCAAGATCGGACTCGTCGATCGGCTGGCGTTCCCACAGGATCTCGTGCGCATCGCCTCCGCGATCGCGCTCGGCCGCACGCGCTGCCCGAAGAAGAAGCGCGGCGTCGCGCGCATCCTCATCGACAAGGATCCGCTCGCGACGCGCTTCATCGCCAAGATGGCGCGCAAGCAAGTGATGTCGCGCACGCGCGGGAAGTACCCGGCGCCGCTGCTCGCGCTCCAGATCGCCGCGCGCGCCCCGCACACGTCGCTCGCGAAGGGGCTGCAGGACGAAGCGCGCGCCGTCGAGCACTTGGCAATCGGCCCGGTGTGCAAGAACCTGATCGCGATCTTCCGGCTATCGGAGGACGCGAAGAAGCTGAAGCTGCTTCCCGATGGATCGTCGGCGCATGCGCCGACGCGGGCGGGCGTCCTGGGCGCGGGCGTCATGGGCCGCGGAATTGCGAGCCTGTGCGCCGAACGCGGCGTGTGGACGCGTCTCTTCGACATCGTGCCGGCCGCGCTCGACGTGGCGCTCACCGAGCATCGCGGCGGCGTTCTCGACAAGAAGCGCAAGCGGCGGCTCGATCCGGCGCTAGCCGATGAAGCGATCGATCACTTGGACGTCACGCGCGACCTCTCGGGCTTCGCGCGCACGGAGATCGTGATCGAGGCGGTCGCCGAGAAGCTCGAGGTCAAGCGGCAGGTCTTCGCAGAGCTCGCGGCGCAAGTTTCAAAGGACGCGATCCTGGCGACGAACACGTCGTCGCTGTCCGTCGATCGGATCGCGGAGACAGTGCCGCACCCCGAGCGCGTCGTCGGCCTGCACTTCTTCAATCCCGTGAAGAAGATGCCGCTCGTCGAGATCATCCGCGGCCAGCACACCTCGCCGCGCGTCGTCGCGGAGTGCGCCGCGCTCGTGCTCGCGCTCGGCAAGACGCCGGTCGTCGTGAAGGACGTCGCCGGGTTCCTGGTGAATCGACTGCTCGGTCCGTATCTCGACGAAGCGCTGCGACTTTTCGCCGGCGGCGTCGAGCCCGCGCGCCTCGAGCGCGCCGCGCTCGATTTCGGCATGCCGATGGGACCGCTGGCGCTGCTCGACGAAGTCGGGTTCGACATCGCGTCGCACGCCGCGCAGTCGCTCTTCGCTGGGTATGGACCGCGCATGTCTCCGTGCGACGTGATCGACGGCTTCCTGAAAGAGAAGCGCCTCGGCAAGAAGACCGGTCAGGGCTTCTACACGCATCCGTCCGAGGCGAAGTCCGCGTCGAAGAGGAAGAGTTCCAAGCAGAAGCCCGCGCTCGCGCCGGACCTCGCGCACTTCCTCCCGCCCAGCGCACCGCGCGTCGGAGCACTGACCGACGACGAGATCGCTGAACGGATGATGCTCGCGATGCTGAACGAGGCCGCGCGTGCGCTCGACGAGGCCGTCGTGGCGAGCGCGCGCGAGCTCGACCTCGCAACGGTATTCGGCATGGGCTTCCCGCCGTTCCACGGCGGGCTCATGCGCTGGGCCGACACGCTCGGCGCGCAGGAAGTCACGGCGCGGCTCGAGCGGATCGCGAAGGCGCCCGACGTGGTCGCCCGGCCGAACGGAAGCGGCGTCGCGCGCTTCGAGCCGTGCGAGCGGCTCGTGCGGATGGCACGGACGCGCGAGTCGTTCCACTAGGGGCGGCGCAGGCCTGGATGCCAGTGCATTCTATTTCGCCTATTATTCC
>JANOFY010000366.1:0-3221 GCA_031413895.1 Planctomycetota bacterium
GAATGCGACCGCGCTCGACGACGAGCACGCCGTCGTCGATCGGCGCGGACGAGATAGAGAGGACGCGCGCGCCGACGAATGCATGCGGGCGTTCTTGGGCGAGCGCCGGAGCGGCGCACGCGAGCACGGAGAGACCGAGGGAGAGTTTCATCGCGCGCCAGAGTAGCCCAGTCGACGCGTGGGCGTAGGAGCTCCCTCCCGTTGCCGCTCTCTTCTTCGATGAGCACTGCGACCGGGCTCAGTGCCACGAGCGCCGAGCGGGCTTTTCGATCCTCGGGCGCAGTGCGCTACGCGGTCGTGCGTGGTGGCACGGCCGCCGACGTTCCGCGCCCCGCGCCGTACAGCCCCGCGACGTCGAGCGCAGCCAGCGCGTGTCGCAGGGAATCCTCGCGCGAACCGGACGTGTCGATCGTGGCATGCAGCGCGGCGGCGCGCGGGCCGAGCGGCTCCCAAGTGCTACGCACGTGCTCGTAGATGCTCCAATCGGCGTCGGAGGGATCATGCACGCGCGCCGCGAGGCGTCCGCGCACGAGATCCGGGCTCGACGTGCACACCAGGAACAGTGCCGGCACGCCCCACTCACGGGCCGCCTCGACGAACGCTCGGCGGCGAGCCTCTTCCTTGAAGCTCGCGTCGACGAGAACGCGACGGCCCGCGTACAGCGCCGTCTTGGCGCGCGCCAAGCACTCTGCGTACGTGCGCTCGTTCCACTCGGGCGTGTAGATCCCGCTGCGCACGTCGGCGCGACCTGAGGCGAGTGGATCGAGACCAGCGAGTTCTTTGCGAATCGCATCGGCGCGCAGCCACACGAAGTCGGCTGCTGCGGCGAGCCCGCTCGAGAGAACCGACTTGCCGGTGCCGGGCAGACCGCCGACGAACACGAGGCACGGGCGCTCGCCGGCTGGGGCGAGTTCACCCACGGCGAGTTGCACGTGCGCGCGCGCGAGCTGCAACGCTGCCTGACGCTGATCGGCCGGGATCGCGGTGGCGCTCGCCTGCAGCGCGCGCACTTTGGCGCGCACGCCCGAGCGATACGCGACGTAGAGCGGCACGAGCGCGCGCCCGTCGTCGTCCCCGCACTCGTCGAAGTACGCGGCCAGGAGTGCGCGCGCTTCAGGCCACGCGCCGTGCGCGCGCAGGTCCATCGCGAGGAAGGCGATGTCGGCGATCGGATCGGCGCAGGAGTAGCGCGGCGAGAACTCGATGCAGTCGATGATCGCGATGCGGCTCTCGTCGAGCAGGTAGACGTGCTCTAGGCGCAGATCGCCGTGGGTCTCGCACGGCACGTCGTGGGCCGCGCGACGCTCGATGCCCGCACGCTGCAAGTCGAGCTCGGCCTCGGTCTCGAGCCGCAATCGGAGCAGCTCTGCGACCGGTGCGACCGAGCCCGCGTGCGGGGCGAGGCTCGTGAAGTTGTCGCGGCAGTTGTCGCGCACGGGCTCGAACTCGGCCCAGCGCGCGACATCAGGTCCGCGCCGCGCACCGGCATGGAAGCGCGCGATCGTGCGACCGATGCGCTCGAGCACGGCCGCGTCGACCAGGCCGCGCCGAACGTGCGCGGAGAGCGTCGCGTCTTCCGCGAGCCGCCGCATGTGCACCGCGTATTCGATCGGCTCGCCCTCGCCGCCGAGGACCGCGCGGCCGTCACGCTCCGTGATGGGCACGACGCCCAAGTACACGCCTGGCGCGAGCCTCAGGTTGAGCGCGACCTCGGCCGCGCACATGGCCTTGCGACGTGCGAGCGTCGAATAATCGAGGAAGCCGAGATCGACGGGCTTCTTGAGCTTGTACACGTCGTCTCCGGCCAGGATGACGGCCGACGCGTGCGTCTGCACGAGCACAGGTGGGCGCGCCGCGCGCGGGTGAGCGCGCGGATCGAGGAGATCGCGGAGCATCGTTTCGAGGTTCATTTCGTCGTGCAGTGCGGCGCTACGAGTTCGCCCAGTGCTCGCGATCGCTTGCCCGCGATCGATCGAGAGCGAGCCGTTCGAGTCTAGGGCTCGTCTCGCCAGCGCGGAGCACTGGCGCGAGAATACGACGCGGAATTGCGCGCAGCACCGCAGCGAGGGACGACGCGCATCGGCTAAGTTGAGTGGCGAGGTCATGCGCGTGTACGTCCAGTTCCCACAGGGCAGTCGATCGCCGCTGCACGATTCGGCGTGGCGGCCGCTGCTGCGGCGGCTAGCCGTCCCGTTGATCACGCTGGGCATCGCCCACATCGTCGGCACGGTGGGGTATTGGCTCCTGTGGCGCGCTCAGGGCGGCACGCTGGCGGACGGGCTGTTCATGACCTTCACGACGGTCACCACGATTGGGTTCCGCGAGGTCTACCCGCTCGACGGGTATGGGCGTGCGCTGACCATGGTGATCGCGATCGGAGGGATCGGAAGCTTGTTCTACAGCTTCACCATCGCGCTCGACTGGGCGACGAGCGGCGAGGTCCAGGCTCGCAGGAGGACACGTAAGATGAGAAAGCAGATCGACGAATTGTCAGACCACTACGTGCTGGCCGGCTTCGGGCGTGTCGGACGCGAGGCCTCCCGCGAACTCGGAGCGAGCGGCAAGCGACTGGTGGTGATCGACCTCGACGACGAGAACCTCGCGGCGGCCACCGAAGCCGGCTGGCCGACGATCAAAGGGGACGCGAGCGATGACGACGCGCTGCGCGCCGCCGGCATCGAGCGCGCACGCGGGCTGATCGTCACCACCGCGAACGACGCGACGAACCTCTACATCGTGATGTCGGCGCGCCTGCTCGCGCCGAAACTGTTCATCGTCTCGCGGGCCGTCGACAGCAAGGCCGTTCCCAAGCTCGAGCGCGCCGGCGCGGATCGCGCGGTCAGCCCCTACGCGATCGGCGGCAAGCGCATGGCCCACCTGATGCTCAGCCCGCGCGCGGTCGACTTCTTCGAGACGGCGCTGCGGCGCGGTGGGGAGACGCTCTCGATCGGCGAGCTCCAGGTCACCCCTGGTTCGCGCGCGGTCGGCGAGCCTCTCGACGTGCTGCGCACTCGCGGCGGTGGCGCGACGATCCTGGCCGTGCTGCGCAGTCCCGATGGGATGGTGGCGGCCCCGGCCGACAGCCTGGTGCTCGGCACCGGCGACCACTTGCTCGCGCTTGGAACCGACGAGCAACTCGAGCGGCTCGAAGCGTCACTCGAGGCTTGACGCGGTACGAACGAGCCGACTGGGAGAACACCACGAGTCGCCCTGCTCACACG
>JANOFY010000367.1:0-7225 GCA_031413895.1 Planctomycetota bacterium
CACAAGGCTCATCGCGCAGGACAGGGAGCGTGTTGCCCAGGCGATAAACCGTGACGCCGATGCGCCGTCGTCGCCCTGGGGCACAAGGTCCTCAGGGGGTCGCCGGACCGCAGGGTCCTCAAGGGGACCAAGGCGTGCCAGGCGATCAAGGCCCGATCGGTCCCGCCGGTCCGATCGGTCCCGCCGGACCGGACGACGTCAAAATCTTGAAGCCCGCGCCGGACGAGTCCGTCGTCAGCAGCACGACGTTGCAGGACGACGATCACATGCTCTTCCCGGTGTTGACGGGCCAGACCTGGGTCTTCGACATGCTCCTGATCGTCAGCGGCAGCAGCAGCGCGGACATCAAGCTCGCGTTCACAGTGCCCGCCGGCTCTACACTCCGCTGGGGTGCGATCGGCGACAGCACGGCGATCCTGAACTCGGGTCCGGACTGGAACGTCGTCAGCGTCAGCGGCAACAGCCTGCCCTACGACATCCAAACCGGGCCGACGTATATCCGACTCCGAGGAGTCGTCGTGGCGGGCAACGACGGCAATGTTCAGTTGCAGTGGGCTCAGAACGTTTCCAGCGCCACCGCGACTCTGGTCCAGCAACTCAGCTACCTGCAGACCAGCAAGCTCTAGGACGGTTCCGTTCCATTCTGTTCGGCGCGCGTCTCTCGAAATCGAGAGGCGCGCGCCGAACGTTCATTCGCCGGCGCTCAAGTGCTCGCGGATGATGCGCGCGAGCTCGCGGCCGATCCCGGGCACGCGCGCGACGTCGTCGATTCCGGCTTGACGCACGCCCTCGACACTGCCAAAAGCTTCGATCAGCGCGCGACGCTTCTTCGGTCCGACACCGGGGATCGAATCGAGCTGCGATCGGATGCGCCCACGCTCCTTGCGGTGGTACGTGATCGCGAAACGGTGCGCCTCGTCGCGCACGCGCTCGAGCAAGTGACGCGCGGCGCTGTGCTCGGCGAGCTCGATCGGCTCCGCGACATTGGGCAGGAACACGCGCTCGCTCGTCTTCGCGAGCCGCCGCTTCCCCACCGTGCGCTCCGATCGCGCCTTCGCGAGGCCGATCATCGCGACGTCCCACGCGCCCGCTTCCTCGCGCGCTTCGAGGGCCGCGGCGAGCTGCCCCGCGCCGCCGTCGATCACGACGAGATCGGGCAGGTCGTCCTCGGCGACGCCGCGTTTCAAGCTGCGCGCGACGACCTCGCGCATCGAGGCGAAGTCGTCCTGCCCTTCGACGCTGCGCAACTTGAAGCGCCGGTATCCGTCGCGATCGGCATGGCCGGAACGAAAGCGCACGCGGCTCGCGACGAGTGCCGAGCCCTGGAGGTTCGAGATGTCGAAGCCATCGATCACCTCGGGCGGACCGTCGAGGCTGAGCAGCTGCGCGAGGTCGTCGAGCGCGTCGGATTCGCTCTTCTCCTCGCGGTCGCGACGTTCGAGCTCGGTGCGCGCGTTCTCGGTCGCGAGTTCGAGCATGCGCGCACGCTCGCCTTCCTTCGGCACGACGAAGCGCGCACCACCGGACGCGGCGACGGAGAGCGCTTCCTCCGCGGGCAAGCACGGCAGCACGATCTCGTCCGGCACGGAGGGCACGCGCTGACCGCGCGAACCGTAGATCGCAGTGATGACGTCGTGCAGGAGCTGTTCGTCGGAGAGCTCCGAACGGAACACGTGGCTCTGGCTCTCCGCGAGTCGTCGCTCGCGAAACGCGAGCCGATGCACGACTGCTTGTGAGCCGCGTCGCGCGAGGCCGAGCACGTCGCGCGCACGATCGTCGCGCGGACGTACGCCTTGTCCTTCGACCGTTCGACGCAGTGCGGCGAGTCGATCGCGCCACGCGGCGGCGCGCTCGTACTCCAGACCTTCTGCCGCCGCGCGCATGCGCTCTCCGAGCTCGCGCTCGAGCTCTTGCGTGTCGCCCGACAAGATCCGCGCCGCCTTGTCGACGAGCACGCCGTAGTCCTGTTCGCCGATCAAACCGACGCACGGAGCGCTGCACAGGCCGATCTGGTGCTTCAAGCACGGCCGCGAGCGATGGTTCATCACCGTGTCGGGGCAATCGCGCAGCGGCACGACGTGGTGCAAGTCGGACAGCGTGCGCCGCAGCGCACCTGACGAAGCGAAGGGGCCGAAGAGACGTGAGCGCCCGACCGCGCCTTGCTTCGGCTGGTGCGCGCGCACGTACTTGAAGCGCGGAAAGCGCTCGTCCGCATCGAGCCGGATCATCAGGAAGGACTTGTCGTCCTTGAGCCGGATGTTGTGACGCGGCTTGTGCGTCTTGATCAGCGAGTCCTCGAGGAGCAGCGCTTCGCCCTCGGTGCGCGTGACGATCGTCTCGACCGAGCGCGCGTCGCGCTCGAGGAACGGGATCATGGGGCGACCGTCGCCACCCTCGCGACGGTAGCTCGCGAGACGCGCGCGCAGGTTGGCCGCCTTCCCGACGTACAGGACGATTCCGTCCGCGTCGTGGAACAGGTACACGCCCGGTTTCTCGGGCACGCCGTCGATGGACCAGCTGGGCTCGCTCACGATTTCGCGAAGATAGCTCGCGTCGGCACCCAACGGGATCGCGAGGGGATGGCCGAAGAAGTCGCGTCAGTTACGCTGATCGGTAGCACGCGGAATTCAATCGCAGCCCCACCTAGCGCAGTGCACGTGACTGCTCATCCGCGTCGCCGCTTCCGCGGCGGCCTCGCGCGACCTTTCGGCAGGTGCTCTTCGCGAAGCATCTTACCCACAAACCTGATGCCCGCTTGCTCCAGGCGCAGCACGTGGCGGTCGAACGGTACGAAGTCGACTCTTCCCGACGCGACCCAGAACCATTCGGCGACGTACGAGCTCGGCTTCAGATGCTTCTTGAGCTGCTCGATCGCAGCCTTGCGCTTCGCGATGACTGTGCCGACTTCGCCGGTACTGGCCGTATGCGGCTCGAGACCGACGACGGCATTGCTCGTCCGGTGGCCCAGAAGGTAGTCCCATCGATTTGCCTGTCCGTGTGCCGCGCGGAGAGCCGCGTCCAGATCGAGACTGTCTGTGAACGAGGTTCGAACCGCATCGTGGAGCAGCTTCTTGTGCGAATCCTTCACTGCGCTCAAGCCATCGCAGATGAATTGATGCAAGGCGCTCTTCGGCACGAGCGCTGAGCGAGTCGGAGTACTCACGTGGAGGCCGCGTTCGCAGCTCTTCGTACAACGTCGCCAAATCTCGAACTGAACCCTGCTAGCCCGCCCCACCCGGAGACATCATCATCCGCGTCTTCTGGATCGAGCGCCGAGATGTCTTTGGATTGAACGTGGCCACGCGTGTCGAAAGACAACAAATGAGTCCGAAGCTGCTTCTGGAGTGCGGCCTCGGCGACCTTCTTCAGCGATACAGGATCGCCTTGAACTCCAAACGCCTCACACACGAGCTCCCAATCCGCCTTGTTCTCCGCAAGGCGGCGAAGCATCCATACGACACTCAAAACCAACGGAGAGTGTGTCGAGAGCACGACCTTGTACCCTCGCCACAGCAAGTCGAGAACTAGCAGCATGAACACCGTGATTGCCTTCGGATGCAATCCCATCTCAGGCTCTTCGATGACGACCCAGTCTATCTCGGGTTGCTTAAGAATTTTTCGCGGTGGAAGCAGATGGTAGAGGCCCAGTAGGAGCGGCGTGAACTCTCGCTGTCCGGCGGTCCACGTCATGAATGGAAGTTGCGAGTCTCCGTGAGTGAGTTTGAGCCGCTTGGCGTGCTGCCGATCCTGATCGAGACCGACACTGCCGCCGTGAAAAACTGCGTCGTCGATAAGCTCTCTGTACTGTTTCTTCAGCACTCGCTCCAACGGGAAGAGTTTGTCCCCCTCCCCAGCGCTGAACCGATCGAAGAGGTTCTGGCTAAAGAGGCGAGCAACGACTGGCGTTTCGGCCGTGAGTTTCTGAAAGGGGGCTGCCCAGCCGTCGCTGATGAGCATCGCTCGATGCGCAGGAATGAAGAAAACACGTTCCCTGCCAGTTCCGAGCCTTCCGATATTCCCCGGAGTGATTTTCTTTCCGTTGAACGTTACGGACGTTCCTCTACTCCAGGCCTCCCCCATTCCTACGCCGAAGATCAAGTCGATGAGCAACGCGGGATTGCTCACGTCCTGCCCGGCATCTCTTAGCGCCTTGACGATTTGCTTTCCGTCAAGCGCGGTCTTGAGCCACTGCAACGCGAGACTCTTTCCTGTTCCCTGCGCTCCCACGAGGACGGTCAGATCTCCAAATTCGACCGACACGTCTGCCAGATGGGCGAAGTTCTTGATTACCAAGGGTCTCATGTGGTGGCTCTCGTTGCGCAGTCGATCCCGCGCGTCTCGGTTCGAGCATGCGTAGGGGCTGGCGCTCAACCAGCTCAGGCGTGGTCTCGCGGCCTTCGTAGCATCGACGCTGAGCATAGGGGATCGAACCCCCGGGAAGGCCAGACAATTCGCCGCAGCGACACGCTTGGACGGGTGCGGGCGTTCGTATCGCTGCCCTCAAAGTAGTCGGAGCAATCTGTTGACTGGTGAGCGCTCCGTGAGCGCGTTTCCAGCACGCCGTGCCTCTGCCGCGCCTGTAATGCCGGAGCACGACACATCTACGCGAGATGATCTCAGCAGAACCTGGCGGTTCACTCCGAGTGCAGGTGCAAGTGTTCAGTCACGCGCTCGGAGCTCTTCAGGAGCGGCGCCTTTAACAACCTCGAGAGCTGGGTGGTCGTTCACCTCGAATTCAGTACTCGAATCATGGGGTGGCCAGCACACTTCGCGGACTCGCCAGACGAGGGCTCGGCGTTCTTGACGCACGCTGCCTACCTGGGGGACGATGGAAACGTCATCGAGATCCCAGGGCCGGGGATCCTCGTGACAAAGGAAGCCGGCATCCGGATGATCGAGTTCCTTCGAGACGACGACTCGACCGAGATCATTCACGCACGGATCAATCGAAGAAGCGAAGGGCGCCTATGACCGCAGCAAACAAGGACGGGGACACTCGCGGCGCACGTGCGAAGCCGGAGAAAGTGATCAAGGAAGCCAAGAACCCGCCTCCGCGGGGTCCGCGACCTCCTCCGCCGCCTCCGCCGCCGAGACCCAGGGCCGTCTGATCGACGCTCGAGTTCGCTCGAGGTTCAAGCGAGCCTAAGTTCGAGCGCTTCCAGCGCTCTCAGGCGGTCGCGCAACTTCGCTGCGTCCTCGTACCGCAGCTGCTCGGAGGCTTGGCGCATGTCGGCTCGCACGCGCGCGATCTCGCCCCCGAGACGACTGGCGTCCCACGACTCGGCTTCCTCGGCCACGCGCTCGCCGCGCGCTCCGCGCCTTCCTCCGGCGGGCGGCGCGACCTCGACGTAGTCCATCTCGTACAAGGCCTCCATGCTGTCGCGCACGGGCTTCAAGATCGTGACGGGCGTGATGCCGTGCTCGGCGTTGTACGCCGTCTGCCGCACACGCCGTCTCTCGACCTCGTCGATCGAATAGCGCATCGAGTCGGTCACGCGATCGGCGTAGAAGATCACGCGGCCGTCGACGTTGCGCGCTGCACGGCCGCACGTCTGGATGAGCGACGTCGCCGAGCGCAGGAACCCTTCCTTGTCGGCGTCGAGGATCGCGACGAGCGCGACTTCCGGCAGGTCCAGGCCTTCGCGCAATAGATTGATCCCGACGAGCACGTCGAACTCCCCGAGGCGCAGATCGCGCAGGATCGCCGTGCGCTCGATCGCGTCGATCTCGGAGTGCAGGTAGCGCACGCGCACGCCGAGATCGGCGTAGTAGTTCGTGAGCTCTTCGGCAGAGCGCTTCGTCAGCGTCGTGACGAGCGTCCGCCAGCCCGCCTTCACCGTCTTGCGAATCTCCGCCAGCAAGTCGTCGACCTGCGTGCGCGCCGGCTTCACTTCGATCGCCGGATCGAGCAGACCCGTCGGCCGCACGACCTGCTCCGCGATCCTGCCGTGCGACTTCTCCTTCTCGAACGCGCTCGGCGTCGCGGAGACGTAGACCGTCTGCTTGGCGAGCTTGGACCACTCCTCGAAGCGCAGCGGACGATTGTCGAGCGCCGACGGCAGCCGAAACCCGTGCTCGACCAGCGTCTCCTTGCGCGACCTATCGCCGCGGTACATCGCGCCGACCTGCGGGATCGACACGTGGCTCTCGTCGACGAATACGATCCAGTCCTCCGGAAAATAGTTGAGCAACGTGGACGGCGCTTCCCCCGCCACGCGCCCGTCCATGTAGCGCGAGTAGTTCTCGATCCCGTTGCACACGCCGGTCGAGCGCAGCATCTCCAAGTCGTGGCGCGTGCGCGACTCGAGTCGCTGCGCCTCGAGCAGCTTCTTCACCGACTTGAGCTGCTCCAGACGCAGGGCGAGCTCCGCCTCGATGCCCTGGATCGCCTGGATGACCCGCTCTTGCGGCGTGACGTAGTGGTTCGCGGGATAGACGACGATGCGCTCCGCGTGCGAAAGGATCTCGCCGCGCAGCGGATCGACCGTCACGAGGCTCTCGATCTCGTCGCCGAACATCTCGACGCGGATCACGATGTCGTCTTCGTACGCGGGGAACACCTCGATCACGTCGCCGCGCGCGCGGAAGGTCCCGCGGCGGAAGTCCAGGTTGTTCCGCGCGTATTGCATGCGCGTCAGGCTGCGCAAGAGGTCCTCGCGGCCGATCTGTTGCCCGACCGCGAGCGGCAACGCCATCGCCGCGTAGTTCGCGGGCGATCCCAGGCCGTAGATGCACGACACCGACGCCACGATGATCACGTCGCGCCGTTCGAGCAGCGACCTCGTCGCGCTGTTGCGCAAGCGCTCGATGTTCTCGTTGCGGCTGGCGTCCTTCTCGATGTACGTGTCGCTCGACGGGACGTACGCCTCGGGCTGGTAGTAGTCGTAGTAGCTGACGAAGTACTCGACCGCGTTCTTCGGGAACAGCGTCTGGAACTCCGAGAACAGCTGCGCCGCGAGCGTCTTGTTGGGCGAGAGCACGAGCGTCGGACGCTGCGTGCGCTCGATGACCGCCGCCATCGTGAAGGTCTTCCCCGAGCCCGTGATCCCGAGCAGACACTGGTGCGCGGCGCCTTCTTCGAGCCCGCGCGCAAGGGTCTCGATCGCCTGCGGCTGATCGCCCATCGGCTGGAACGGGCAGACGAGTTCGAAGCGCCTGCCGGTGCTCGCTTGAGTCATCGCTTCCTTCATGCAGGGAGGGATCGTAACCCGCGGCACAAGGGCTC
>JANOFY010000368.1:0-4639 GCA_031413895.1 Planctomycetota bacterium
CGCGAAATCTGGAGCCGCTGATCGAGGCTGCGCAGCTCCACGTATACGCGCGCGACATCGGCGACGAGCGTCAGCACGACGGCGCGGCGGGCTTGCTCGGTCGCGTAGACGAGCGCGAGCTCGGCCTCGTTCGCGCGCCGAATGCGGCCGAAGAAGTCGAGCTCCCAGTACACCGTGCCTGCGACGGAATAGATCGAGCCCTCGTTGTCGACGCCTGATGGGAGCGACGGGATGCCGACCTCGCTCGTGTGAACGCGGCCCGCGCCAGCGGAGAGGTTCACCTTCGGATAGAGGTCCGCGCGCGAGAACCCGTAGAACGCGCGCGCTTCTTCGATGCGCTCGACCGCGATCTGGAGATCCTTGTTCTCGGTCAGCGCGATGTCGATCAGCTGGAGCAGCTCCGGATCGTGGAACAGCTCCCACCACGGAGTGTTCGCGAGCGATTCCTGTTCAGCGGTGTCAACCTCGCGCCAGCCGTCCGGCACCGGTACTTCGGGACGGACGTAGTCGGGACCGAGCGTGCAGCCGGCCGCGAGCAAGACGGCGGTCAGTCCGCCGACGGTGAGAGAGCGCGTGGACATGGTTAGTGCGCTCCTCCGGCAGTCGGGGGCGTCTTTGGCGCGCTCGCCGCAGCGGCCTTCGCTTCTTCGTGTTTTTTCGCCATCGACTTCTTCCGTCCGAGCAGCTCGACGAACGCGAAGTTGCCGGGGATCAGGAACACGCCCAACGCGGTCGCGACCAACATGCCCCAGAAGACCGCGGTGCCCATGACGTTCTGTGCGCCAGCGCCGGCGCCGCTCGCGCGCATCAGCGGCACGACGCCGAGGATGAACGCGAACGCCGTCATCAAGATCGGTCGGAATCGCAAACGCGCGGATTCGAGCGCTGCTTCCTCGATGCTCATGTTCTCGGTGTCGTGCTTCAGCTTGGCGAACTCGACGATCAGGATCGCGTTCTTCGCCGCGAGCCCGATCAGCATGATGAGCCCGATCTGCACGTAGACGTTGTTGTCGTAGCCCATCATCCACGCGCCGAAGAACGCGCCGAGTGCAACAAGCGGCGAGCCGAGCAGCACGGCCCAAGGCAAGCGCCAGCTCTCGTACATCGCGGCAAGCAGTAGGAACACGAACACGATCGCCATCACGAACGTGGGGACCGGCGATGGCGAGACGCTCTCTTGATACGAGAGCGATGAATAAGCGAATCCCATCTCCTTGGGCATGGTCGCGGCGAACGTCTCTTCGAGCGCAGCGAGCGCTTGCCCCGAAGTGAAACCGGCCGCCGGCACGCCGTTGATCTCGACGGAGCGGAACAGGTTGAATCGGTTCGTGATCTCGGTGCCCGCTTGGGACTCGACGGTCACGATCGTCGAGAGCGGGATCATGTCCCCCGTCGTCGAGCTACGCACGTAGACATCGCCGATGTCTGACGGCTCGCGCCGCGCTGCAGCCTCGGCTTGGACGTACACGCGGAACAAGCGGCCGAAACGGTTGAAGTCGTTGACGTAGGTGCCGCCCAGCACGGAGGCCATCGTCTGGAACGCCTCGTTCACGGGCACACCGAGCTTGCGAGCCTTCTCGCGGTCGAGCTCGACGTTCACCTGCGGGTAGTTCGGATCGAAGGACGTGAACAGGTTCGCGAGCTCGGGACGCTGGCGTGCCGCCGTGAGGAAAGCGGCGGACTGCTGACCGAGCTCGGGAACACTGAGCGCTCCGCTGCGGTCCTGCAGGAGGAAGTTGAAGCCGGACGACGCGCCGAAACCCGCGATGGTCGGAATGTTGAAGGGGAACGCGATCGCTTCCGGGATCCGTGCGAGTTGAGCGCCGAGGCCGCGCATGATCCCGAGCACGTGCAGCGCATCGCCCTTGCGTTCCGCCCACGGCTTGAGGCGCACGAAGATCGTCCCGAAGTTCGGTTGATACGTGCTGGTGACCGCGCCGTAGCCGCCGATCGTCTGGTACGACTCGACGCCCTCGGTTTTCGCGAGCAGCTCTTCGACTTGGGCGAGGAGCGCGCTCGTGCGTTGGATCGAGGACGCCGGCGGGAGCTGCACGGCCACGCCGAAGATGCCCTGGTCCTCGTCCGGGATGAAACCCGCGGGCAGCATCTTTCCGAAGACGCCCGCGCCGAACACGACGCCGGCGAGGATCAGAATCGTGAGGAACGCGCGGCGCACGAGCAGGCGCGAGACGCCGACGTAGCCCTTGGTCGTGACGTCGAAGGCCTTGTTGAAGCCGCCGTAGAACTTGCCGAGCAGACCGCCCTGCTTCTTCGCCGGCTTCAGCAGCATGGCTGCGAGTGCGGGCGACAGGGAGAGCGCGCTGAACGCCGAGAGGCACACCGAGATCGCGATCGTCAGCGCGAACTGCTGATACATCTGTCCTGTCAGACCGCCGACGAACGCGACTGGGATGAACACGGCCGAGAGGATCAGCGCGATGCCGATGACCGGCGCCGAAACCTCCTTCATCGCTTGCACGGTGGCGTCGTGCGGACTCTTTCCGTGCTCGATGTGGTGCATCACCGCCTCGACCACGACGATCGCGTCGTCGACCACGATCCCGATCGCGAGCACGAGGCCGAACATCGACAGCGTGTTGACCGAAAAGCCCAGCATCGGGAAGAAGATGAAGGTCCCGAGGAGTGAGACCGGCACCGTGAGCAGCGGAATCAGCGTGGCGCGAAAGTTCTGCAGGAAAACGAACACCACGATCGTGACGAGGATGATCGCCTCGATGAAGGTGTGGATGATCGACTCGATCGACGCCTCGACCGCCGGCGTCGTGTCGTACACGATCTTGTAATCCATGTCGGTCGGGAACAGCTCCTTCGCCTCCGCCATCGTTTCGTAGATGGCTTCCGACGCTTTGAGCTGGTTCGCGCCAGGCAGCAAGTACACCGCCATGGCCCCCGGCTTCCTGTCCGTTGAGCCGGCCGAACGAGTCGTAGTTCTGCGCGCCCAGCTCGGCGCGGCCGACGTCCTTGATGCGGATCTGCGCGCCGGTTTCCGACTCGCGGATGATGATGTTCTCGAACTCTTCGGCGGTGATCAGGCGTCCGCGGGCGCTGACGGTGTAGGTGAACTCTTGCTCGGGCGGGGCGGGCGCGCCGCCGATCTTGCCGGTCGGCGCTTGGAGGTTCTGCTCTTTGATCGCCGAGATCACGTCGCTCGGCGTCAGCTCGAGCTTCGCCAGCTTGTCCGGCTCGAGCCAGACGCGCATGCCGTAATCGGTGCCGCCGAAGAGGTCGACTTGTGCGATGCCTGGGATGCGCAGCAGCTGGTCGCGCAGGTTGATGCCGCAGTAGTTGATGAGGAAGTTGGCGTCGTAGCTGTTCTTCGGCGAGTACACGGAGATGAGCATCAAGATGCTCGGGCTCATCTTCTTGACCGTGACGCCCTGCTGAACGACCTCCGAGGGCAAACGCGCTTGCGCCGCCGACACGCGGTTCTGCGTCAGGACGTTGGCGTTGTCCTGGTCGACGCCGACTTGGAAGTTGACGTCGAGCTGCATGCGGCCGTCGCTCGTGTTCGACGACTTCATGTAGATCATGTTGTCGACGCCGTTGACCTCCTGCTCGATCGGCGTGGCGACCGATTGCTCGACCGCGAGGGCCGATGCGCCGGGATAGTTCGCCGTCACACGGATCGTCGGCGGCGCGAGGAACGGGTACTGCTCGACGCTGAGGCCCTTCAAGGAGAAGAGGCCCATGAGCACGATCATGATCGAGATCACGATCGCGACGATCGGACGGCGGATGAAGAATTGGGCCACGAGCTACTTCGCCTCGTCCGCTTTGGGGGTCGAACGTTTCGGAGCTGCTGCGTCCGACTTGAGCGCGTCGTCCGGCGCAGTCGAGCCGCTCTTATCCTCCTCGATGAGCACCGTCGTCGCCTTCACCTTCATCCCCGTCCGCACTTTCTGAAGACCGTCGACGACGACTCGTTCCGCGGCCTTGAGCCCCGAGGCGATCACCCAGAGCGAGCCGCTGCGTTCGGCCGGAGTCACCAAGCGTTGCTCGACGGCGTCTCCGCCGCCGAGCACCATCACGCTGAACACACCTTGCAGCTCTTGCACGGCCCGCTGCGGCACCAAGATCGCGCCCTTGCGCTGCTCGATCGTGGCGCGCACGCGTACGTATTGGCCCGGACGCAAGATCTGACCCGGATTCGCGAACGCAGCTTCCGCCATGATCGTGCCCGTTCGCGCGTCGACGTTCCGATCGATGAAGACGAGTTTGCCGGGCGCGGAATGGACGCTCCCGTCGGGCATCAACATCTCGAACGGCGGACCGTCGTCTTCTTCCGACCGCACGCCTTGCCCGCGCTTCTTGGCGAGCGCGAGGTACTCCCTCTCGGGGAAGCTGAAGCGGACGTGGATCGGATCGGTGCGGGAAATGCGCGTGAGCAGCGTGCTCTGCCCGCGTCCGACGAGCGTGCCGGCGTAGACCTCGGTGCGCCCGACAAGCCCGGCGTCGGGCGCGATGATCTTGGTGTACGAGAGATCGATCTGCGTTTGCTCGACGACTGCCTTCGCGGCATCCACGATGGCGATCGCGGCTTTCTCGAGCGAGACGGCGGTCTCGTACTCCCGACGCGAGATCGCGTTCTTCGCCACGAGCGGCTCGTAGCGCGCGACGT
>JANOFY010000369.1:0-2472 GCA_031413895.1 Planctomycetota bacterium
CGAGTTCCGCGGACTTGAGCGCCAGCTCGAGCGCGAGAGCGAGGTTCTCCTCGGAGTCGGTCTCGACCAGGATCACGGCAGCGTGCAGATAGTCGGTCGCCGACTGCGCGCCGCCCGCGTCGACGATCTCACGCGCTTTCGCTGCACGAGAATCGCGTCGGGCACGCTGCTCCGACGGTTCACTGGTGCCGCTGCCCTGTTCGATCGCGTCGCGCTGCACGTCGTCGTATATGCGTGAAAGCGTCGCGGAGGGCGAGGCGCACGCAGCGAGCATCGCCGCGGAGATCCACGAACACGCGAACTTCGACTTCATCTATGGAGGCGCACGGCGACCGGCCGGGAGCGCGACATCGTGCGATCGAAATAGCGTCCGTCAAGCGCTTCGGAGCCGCGGCTCATGCTTCCGACGCGCCCGAGCGCAGCCGGACGAGGAGAGCTCCGCCCTGGCTGTGCGTCTCGAAGCCGACCACCCCCAGGCGCGCCCCGTCGGGGCCCCGGAGCC
The DNA here is from genome assembly GCA_031413895.1 of Planctomycetota bacterium. Taxonomy (GTDB): domain Bacteria; phylum Planctomycetota; class UBA1135; order UBA1135; genus JANLUN01. The sequence goes on from JANOFY010000369.1 coordinate 503, forward strand.
ATTCCTCCACCATGGGCCGCAGCACCGGCTTCTGAAGTCGGTTACCCCATCCGCGGCCCGTGATCACGAGCGCACGGTCGACCCGGCGTTGCCGGCAGGCATGGAGCTCCTGGCCCAGGCGCCGGAGGGCCTGCGACGGGGGGAGTCCATGAAGGTCGATCTCGATCACGGTGTGCGGGCCCCGAGCCGAAGGCCGCGAGCCGCGTTTTATGATCTTCGAACCCGCACACCTAGCCCGAGGCCGTAGGCTGGTGCCCTTTCGAAGGGAATCTAGAGCCCTTCGGCCGGACGCCGCGGGCGTCCGATTCATATCACGAACCATCGATGGCCGGAGCCGCCGGCTCAACCTTAAGGAATACCACTCATGAAGAACCTGCTCCTCGGCGTCGCCCTCATCGGCTGCGCGCTCGCCTGCAAGACCGACAAGAACGCCTCGATCGCGGATCCGTCCTCGGCCAACGTGCCGAAGTCGGAGTGCTGCGAAGCGACGAAGGGCGAGTGCAGCGACGCCGCGAAGGCCGAGTGCTCGACCCAGAAGGACTGCCAGAAGGTTTGCCCGGTCACGGGCAAGGCTGAAGGCTGATCCGAAGACTCACGCGAGTTTGCAAGGCCGGTGCGGGGTCTCCCCGGACCGGCCTTGTGCTTTGTCGCGGTTCAACCGCCGCTGACTTCGAGCATGTGCACCTCGAAGATCAGCGTGGCGTCGGGCGGGATCATGTCGGGCATGCCTTCGGAGCCGTAGCCCAGGCTCGGTGGCACCGTGAGTCGACGTCGCCCGCCGCTCTGCATGCCGACGAGCCCGGTGTTGAGCCCGGGCACGGGCGCCGATCCGAGCTCGACTGTGAGCGGCACGCCGCGGTCGAGCGTGGAGTCGACGCGCTCCCCGTTCTCGAGCCACACCGTGTAATCGAACGTGACCGTGTTGCCGGTCGCCGCGTAGAGGCCCTGACCGAGGAAGAGCTCTTCGTACTTCAGGCCGGACGTCGTCGTGAACGTGTTGCGCTGGATCTCGACCGGGCGCCGTTGCAATCCGATGTGCGTGCACGCGGCCAGTGAGAGAAGTGCGCACGAGAGAGCCCGTCGAGTGATCATCGAATGCCCAGGACTTCGACTTCGAAGACGAGGGCTGCATCGGCTGGAATCCCCGCGCTGGGCAAGCCTTCTTTTCCGTACGCGAGCTCGGGGGGGACTTCGATGCGGGCTTTCGTCCCAATCGTGAGCCCCGTCAACCCGCGCACGAGCCCCGCGATCAGCGGTGGATTGCCGGTCGTGTCGAGCTTCGCGACGCAGGGCTCAGTCCACTCGCGCGTCGACGCGAACGGCGCGTCCGCGCCGCACACGCGCGCCTCGTACGTGAAGATCACCTCGTCGCCGGCCGCGAGCGCACGCCCCGGGCCTTCGACCAAGAGGTCGACGTAGCAGCCGCGCCCCCGGTCGAGCTTGCGCGGCCGCGGATCGTCCGCGCGCGACCGCACGAGCGAGGAGTCCGTCGACGCCGGCTCGCTCGAAGCGCGCTCCGCCGAGTTCGCATCGCCGTCGACGTTGATCTCGTCGTCGCTGCAAGCAGAGAGAACGGCGAGTAGGGCCGCGAGGAGGATCGGACTTCGACTCATGAGGCGTTGCGCGCCGCGCGAGCTCAGAGCGTATCGGATCGTTCGCACGCGGGCGACCGGGGGCCGCGTCAGTCCGCGAGAATCGACGCGATGCACGCGACGTGCACGATGTCCTCGGCCTTGCACCCGCGCGACAGGTCCATGAACGGGTTGCGCAGGCCCTGCACGATCGGTCCGAGTGCAGTCGCGCCGGCGAGGCGCTCGACCAGCTTGTATCCGATGTTGCCCGCGTCGAGGTCGGGGAACACCAAGACATTCGCGCGTCCGGCGAGCGGAGACTGCGGCGCCTTCTTTTCTGCCACGGCCGGCACGATCGCCGCGTCGACCTGCAGTTCTCCGTCGCACGAGAGCTGCGGC
>JANOFY010000370.1:0-3811 GCA_031413895.1 Planctomycetota bacterium
GTTCGTCCAGCACAACCTGAAGCTCGTGATCGCAATCGCCAAGGACTACCGGAACATGGGCATTGCGTTCCAGGATCTGATCCAGGAGGGCAACCTCGGGCTGATCCGCGCCGTCGAGAAGTTCGACTATCGCCGCGGCCACAAGTTCTCGACCTACGCGCTGTGGTGGATCCGGCAGGCGCTCATCCGCGCGATCCAGAATCAATCGCGGACGATCCGCATCCCGAGCCACATGCACGACACGCTGCTGAAGTACTACCGGACGTACAACGCGCTCTCGAAGCGTCTGGGCCGAGAGCCCAAGACCTCCGAGCTCGCGAAGGAGCTGAAGATCACCGTCGAGCAGACGGAGCGGCTGCAGAAGATGACGCGTGAGCCGGTCTCACTCGAGACGCAGGTCAAGGGCACTGACTCGAAAGTGCTGAAGGACTTCGTGAAGGATCCCGGGACGGTTTCGCCGCTCGAGAGTCTCGACCGCCTGCGACTCGAGCGCGCGACCGAGGAGTCGATCTCGCAGCTGAACGAGCGCGAGCGGAACATCCTGCGCTGGCGCTTCGGAATGAAGGGCGAGCAGGACCACACGCTCGAGGAGATCGGCGAGAAGCTGGGCCTGTCGCGCGAGCGCGTCCGGCAGCTCGAGGCGCGAGCCATCGAGAAGCTGCGCCACTCTTCGAAGCAGCGGCTGCTCGAGGCCTTCGCCGAGCTGTAAGAGAGGCCTTCGCCGAGCTGTCGCAAGCGCCTGCCGGAGGCAATGCGGCAGGCATGCGGTAGGCAATGGGTAGGCAAGAGCCCCCGGAGATCGCCGAGATCTCCGGGGGCTTTCTTTTGGCCGTCGGCGCGGCAATCGGAGGAAATCCGCGCCACGTTCCGCCAGGGACGGCCACACCCATACAGGAAGAGCCTCTAGCGGAGAGGAAGAGCCTCTGACGGAGTGGGGTTCAAGCCCCAAAAAAGTCTTGGCATCCGCTTCGAGGTATGAGAGGGTTCGAAGCGCTAGTGGCGCCGAGGGAGTTTTATGAGTTCGAAGGGAGGGGAAATGGTCGCTTTACGAGTCTTCGCGATGCTCATTCTGGTGGGGTCGTTTGCCCTGCCTGCCCGTGCGGATTTGTTTCCGTACGAGACGGTCGGACTTTCCGGAACGAACAACGTAGTCGATTCCAACGCTGTCTCGTGTGACACGGTGGAAGGCTGTTACACGGCCACCGGAACGAAGTGTTCGGACAACCCCAATCAGATTTGCAACCTGCAGATCGTCCCCGCGGGACGCTGCACGTATGGAAATCTGGCCACGGGCCTCGCGAGCTGCGTCTGGCCGCATCAGGCCGGAAGGTGCGACGGCAACATCAAGGTCGGCTGTCTGACGAGCGCCCAGTGCTCCGGGCTGACTCCGTCGACCTGCTCCCTCGTTACGGACATCTTCGGCGCTGCCTATGCACCGACGGCCTGCAACTGTCAGGGCACGAACTCGGCAGGCGCCGACTTCGAGACCACCATCTGCGGAGGCAGCGTTTCGGTCTGCTCCGACGGCGACCTGACGCGTGACGTCGGTGGCTACGGGACGGCGCTCGGCGTCGAGCTCAAGCTCGGCGGCCCGGGGTCACAGTCGTTCGCCGGAATGGGACCCGCGATCACGGGCTCCCTGAAGCCGGACTCTACGCCCGGATATCCGATCGAGAATCCGCCGATCAACTTCGATCCGCAGCGCGACGCGGGCAGCATCGCCCGCGGCCCGGCTCAAGGCACGGGCGCCATGCACCAGGTCCGCGGCACCGACGCGCGTGAGATCACGCCCTACGTGCATCCCACGCTGGGCGGCGCCAACCCTGTCGACGTCCGCAAGATCAAAGGGTATGGCGATTCCTACTTCGCGGATTGGGCGTTCATCTCCGTGGCAGTCTCGGGCACGTTCAACACCCACATCGTCGTCTACCCGTGCGATCCCCCGGTCTTCTGGATCACCGGCACGCCGAGCGACGGGACGAAGCACTGCAGCGAGGCCGGGCGCAACGGGATGTCGTTCGTGTGGGGCTCTGATCTGACCCCAGGGCAGGTAGCTGCGTACACGGACGGCGGAGGAAACAGGATCTGCCCGCCGAACTGCAACAAGGACTTCAACATCTCGACCATGGAGCTCGCTGAGCTCAACCAGACCGGCTTGCAGGATCCGAATGCCGGCATCCAGCTCGCGATCCAGAGCGGTGAAGAGGCGGTCGGGCGCCAGGCTGGCGCCGGCGACACCATCGGCGTCGCCGCCGTAACGTCGATCACCTTCCTCATCGACAACGATCTCCGCTGCCGCTTGGGTGGCTGGGGCAGTCCTGTCGGCGAGATCGGGCGCTGCTCGGATGGCGCGCGAACGTGCGTGCCGGGTACCGCGGGCGATGCCGCGTGCTTGGTACCACCGGCCCAAGGCGCCAGCTGCCGCGCTTGCAACGGCCCGATCACGGTTGGCAACCCGCTCGGCCTTCCGATCGGCTACAACACCCACGGTCGCATGGAGCTCGACCTCGTCACCGGCCAGCGCGTAAGCGGTATTGCCGGACAGGATGGGGACGTGCGGGTTCCGCTCTTCGTTGTCGGTACGTCCGGCAATGCGGCGACGAGCTTCCGGGACATCGCGGGTCAGGGTCTGCCGGACGTCGATCTCGCGGACATGGGTCCGGTCGACGGCGGTCTGCCCTTCTCGGCCGGCATCGGTCTTGGCGGAACGTTCACGAACGGCGTCGCTCTGAACATCGCCGAGCCCTGCTGTAACGGTGGCTCCAACGTCGCCTGGGATGCCGCGATTGGCGGACCCATCTGCGGGTTGGACGGCTGCGAAGGCACGGTCGTCGCCGGTCAGGAGGACAAGTTCATCTACCGGTATGGCCCGGGCGTCGGCGACCTCGCGCTTAGTGACTGGGCGCTCACGTATGACCGCGGCGCGGGTCCGGACGGTATTCCGGGCTGCATCGGCGACAACGTGAACGTCATCAACGGCGTCTCGGCGTGTGATCAGCGCCTGGGTGTCGGGACCGCCGGTCCGAAGACCAGTGCGTTCTTCGCAACGGGTCAGGATGACCGAGCGCTCCGTTACCTGATTGGAGCGGCCCTGATCCCGGCATCGACGCCGAGGTTCGACAACTTCCGCAACGCGACGGCCGCGACCATGACGTACTTCGGCAATCCGTCGCAGAATCCGCCGACCACGAACACGGTCGCGGCGTTCACCGACCGTGACTTGAACGTCTTCGTTGCTCGCAGCGCGGACATTCTGGTCAAGGTGAACACCACGTCGTGCCCGCTCACGATGACCGGGCCGGCCTGCGCGCCAGCGGTGGATCCGTGCCTCGCATTCGGTGGTGACACCGACGGCGACACGATCTGCAACGCCAGCGACAACTGCCCGCTGATCGCGAACACCAACCAGTTGAACTCGGACGCCGACACCTTCGGCAACCTGTGTGACAACTGCGCCACGGTGACGAACCAGGATCAGGCAGATGGCGACGGCGATCTGGACGGCAACGTTTGCGACAACTGCGCCACGGTGGCGAACTCCGATCAGGCAGACGGCGACGCCGATCTGGTCGGCAACCTGTGCGACAACTGCGTGACGGTCGTGAATGCACGCCCGACCACGTGGACCTTCGCAACCGGATCGACCACCTACATCACCGCCAATCCTTGGGCGACGATGACGGGTGGCCAGCGTGATGATGATCACGACGGGTACGGGAACACCTGCGACGGAGACTTCCCGGGCACCCCGGTCGCCACGAACGTGAATGCGGCGGATACCGCGCAGTACAAGGCGTCGGTCGGCTCGAAC
>JANOFY010000371.1:0-33441 GCA_031413895.1 Planctomycetota bacterium
TCGAGCGGACGAACATCGCCGGGGAGAGCGAGCTCGCGAGCGGCAAGCACACGATCCAATACGAGTTCATCCCCGACGCAGCCAAGCCCGGCACCGGCGGCAAATCGATCTTGAGCGTCGACGGACAGAAGATCGCCGAAGGTCACATCCCGAAGACGCAACCATTCGCGTTCTCGGCCGACGAAGGAGCCGACGTCGGCCTGGATGCCGAGACGAACGTGTCGCCCGACTACAAGCAAGGGAGCAACGCGTTCACCGGCAAGATCGTCAAGATCACCGTCGCGGTGAAGTAGATACCCGTTCGCCATGCTCTCACCCATGCTCGCGCTCGCTCTCGTAGGCGGCGCACCCTTCGAGCTGCCGCTCGCGGGCGGAAGTCCACCGGTCCAGTTGCAGTCCGCCGAAGCGAACGACGGCTGGACGACTTCGCTGACTCCGTACCTATGGATGTTCGGAATGGACGGAGACGTCCGGATCGACAACACGGAAGCCAGCTTCGACGCCAGCTTCGGCGACATCTGGGACAACCTCGACTTCGCGCTGATGGCGCGTCTCGAAGCCTGGCACGACGACGTCGGCTTCTACCTCGATCCGCTGTACGGGCAGCTGGAAGCGGACGCGGATTCGGGCGCGGCGAACGCCGAGGTCGAGGTCGAGCTCGTGATCGTGGACTTCGGGATGCTGTATCGCATCTTCGATCGGCCCACGGAGAAGGGCCGCGCGCGCGTCGCGGACGTGTACGTCGGCGGACGGTACATGGCGATCGAGAACGACATCGACTTCGACGTGCTGCCCGACCGAGGCGTGACCGCGGAGACGCTCGATCTCACGCTCGGTGCGCGCTACGCGATGGACGTCACGGACCGGCTCGGCTTCCTCGTCGGAGGCGACGTCGGCGGATTCGATCTCGGCGGATCGGCGACGGACTTCACCTGGAACGCTGAGGCGCTGGGATCCTTCGCGTTCGGGAAGAGCGGCCGCCTGTGGGCCGGCTATCGCGTGCTCGACGTCGACGACGACAAGGGCGGGCCCACGGGAACGGAGATCGAGTTCGCGGGTCCGATCCTCGGATACGAATTCCGGTTCTGACATTCGCGACGCGTCGACCGCTCTCATGAACGTCCTCGTCCTGAACTGCGGCTCGTCGAGCGTCCGCTTCCAGGTCATCGACACGGACCTCGAGCGCATCGAGTCGGACGCGGATCGACGGCTCGCGCACGGCAAGATCGAACGCGTCGGCGGACACGCGCTGATCACGCTGCAGGCCACGGGCCGCCCGCAGGTGGTCGACGACGCGCCGCTCCGCGATCACCGCGCGGCCGTGGACTGGATCCTGCGCTGGGTCGTGTCGAGCGAATCGGGGATCGACTCCGTGAGCTCGGTCGCGGACATCCACGCGGTCGGACACCGCGTCGTGCACGGCGGCGAGCGCTTCCAGGAGTCGGTGCGCATCGACGCGGCCGTTCTCGCGGGGATCGAGGAGTGTGTCGAGCTCGCGCCGCTCCACAACCCCGCGAACTTGAAAGGCATCCGCGCCGCGCGCGCGCTCCTCGGCGACGGAATCCCCGACGTGGCGGTGTTCGACACCGCGTTCCACTCCACGATTCCGGAGGTCGCGTACTTGTACGGCATCCCCTACCAGTACTACCGGCGCTTCAAGCTGCGCCGCTACGGCTTCCACGGCACGTCGCACCGCTACGTCGCGTACCGCTACCGCAAGCTTCGTTCACTAGGGCGCGAGGACGTGAACATCATCACGTTGCACCTCGGCAACGGTTGCTCCGCGTGCGCGATCCGCGGCGGACGGTCGGTCGACACGTCGATGGGGTTCACGCCGCTCGAGGGGCTGCTGATGGGCACGCGATCGGGCGACGTCGATCCGTCCGTGCTCGAGTTTTTGTGCGAGAAGGAGGGCATCTCGCTCCAGGAAGTCACGGCGATGCTCAATCGGCAGTCAGGACTCCTCGGCGTGTCCGGATTGACGGCCGACATGCGCGATCTCCTGGCCGAGGAAGCGGAGCACGGCGACCGGCGCGCGCGCCTTGCGATCGACCTGTTCGCACGTCGTGCGCGCGAGTACATCGGCGCCTATCTCGCGACGATGGGCGGCGCGGAGTCGATCGTGTTCACGGGCGGCATCGGCGAGAACGCGCCCGAGGTTCGCGCGCGAATCTCTGCCGGGCTCGAATGGATGGGCCTCGAGCTCGATCCGAAGCTCAACGATGCGATCTGCGGCGCCGGGCGCATCTCGCGCGAGGGATCGCGCCTCTCCGCGTGGGTCATCCCGACCGACGAGGAGCTCCTCATCGCGCGCGATACCGTGCGCGTCGTGCGTCGACTCGGGCTCTCGAAGTCAACGAGCTAGCGCCGCTCGTCGACGCGCGGCATGTCGCCGCGGCCGAACACCTCGACAGGAACCCCTCGACCCGCGAGCGCGCCGGCGATCTCGTCGCCGACTTGATTCCACGGATCGATCACGACGGCGCCGCGCTGCAAACGCTCGGCGAGCAGTGGCGCGATCGTCGTGCGGTAGTACGCGTCGGGCAGGCAGATCACGACGATCTCCGCCCCCGTGAGCGCCTCCGTCGCATCGGCGACGAGCGGCACCTCCGGCAGCTCGTCCCACGTCGTGAGCAGCGGATCGTGCGCGCGCACTCGCGCACCGAGCTCCATCAGCGCGCGTCCGACCGTCTCCGTCGGTGAGCTGCGCGTGTCGGCGACACCGGCGCGATACGTCACGCCGTAGAGAACCGCGGTCTTGCCGCTCAGCTTCGCTCCGAGATGCCGCTGAACGAGCTCGACCGCGCGCAGCGGCATCTTCTCGTTCGTCAGGATCGCGCGCCGCGAGAACGGCAGCGGTGCTTCGATCCCCAGGATCGATTGCGCGCCGAACGCGGCGAGGAGCGCATCTTTCGTGAGGCAGTAGCTGCCCACGCCCAGCCCCGGCAGCATCATGTTGTCGTGCGTCCCCTTGCGGACGCGCACCGAGCGCACGACGTCGAACAGATCGACCTGTGCGCCCTCGGCGAGGCGCGCCCACTCCTCGATGAACGCGATGTTCGTCGCGCGGTACGAGTTCTCGAGCAGCTTCGACATCTCTGCGGCGCGCGTGGACTTATGTCGCCACAGCGGGTACTTCTCGACGTTCACGTACTTCGACAAGAAGTCGCGCGCGCCGTCGGCGCTCTGCGCATCGATGCCGGCGTACGCACGCCAGTAATTGTTCACGGAGTCGAGGTAGTCCGGCCCGGGCATCACGCGCTCGTAGCAGTACGCCAGGCGCGGCGGGTTCGCGCGCACGTCGACGCCGGCGCTCGTCTGGCCCTCGCACAGCGCGGGATAGAGCACGCGGTCGCACATGCCGATCGGCAGCGTGCTCTCGACGCACACGAGCGCGCCAGGGCGCATGTGACGTCCGACGAGACGCAGGGCTTCGGCGTATCCGCCGGTCGGACACGACAGCACGTCGGTCTGTCCACTCTCACGCACGAGATCGAGTTGAATGCACGAAACGACGACGTCGGCGAGCGAGATCGCGTGTGGATCGGTGCTCGCGACGAGGTTCCCCTCGCGGCCCGTCTCGGCAAAGACCGCTTCCAAGTTCGGGTCGGACGCGTACGTCGGCGACCGACCGGAGTTCATGCGCGCGACCTTCTCGCGACCGGGGGGCGTGTCCTGATCGATGCCGATCACGAAGAACGTCGACTTCGACTTCGTGCGCGTGCGCGCGAGGTTCGCAGACACGGCCGTGCCCACGAATCCAAGACCGAGCACGACGACGACTTCCTGGCCGTGTTGACGCGCGACCTTTGCGCGCGATTCGAGCTCCGACAGCTTCACGCCTTCTCCAATCCAAGCTTGAGACGCACGCCGGTCTTCACCTTGTACCAACCGACTTTGAATCCATCCCACACGGTGACGCCGGGGACCGCGAAAGGGACGTGGATCGGAACTTCGACGATACGCAGACCTTTGTGCAGCGACTTCATCATCAGCTCGCTCTCGATCTCGTACCCGCGCGAGTGCAGCGGAATGTCGAACAAGACCGGCCCGAGGAACGCGCGGTAGCCCGTCTCGGTGTCCGTGAGCCAACGCCAAGTAACGGCGAACGAGATCAGCTTCAGCCCCCAGTTCCCGAACTTGTTGATCGTCGACGTGCGCAGCGTGCCGAGCATGCGCGAGCCCGACACGAGCTGCGCGCGACCATCGAGAAGCGGCGCGAGCATGACCGGGATCTCTTCGGGCAAGTGCTGTCCGTCAGAGTCCATGAGGATCACGATCCCCGAGCCGAGCCGCTTCGCTTCCGCGATGCCCTTGATGATCGCGTAGCCTTTGCCGCGGACCTGCTCGGGCTCCGGGACGACGGCGCCCGCTTCGCGTGCCGCGCGTCCGGTTTCGTCGCGCGAGCCATCCGCCGTGACCACGACGTGATCCACGAAGGGAAGCGTGCGCGCGACGATCTCGGCGATCCCCTTCTCGAGGTTGTAGGCGGGCAATACCGCGGTGACGATCGGTCGGGCGGGCACGTGGGTCCGGCGCTCGTGCCGCTCGTCGGAGCGCCGGCCGGCCCAGCAGCTTAGAGTCGTTCGAGCGGATCGGCCACCGAGTCGCCGCGTTCTTCCCGTCGCGGGCGCGTCCGGTTCAGCGCCCCGCTGCGGAACCGATCCCGAACGGCAAGTCCGCTATGTAGCGGTTGACGACCGCGCCCAAGACGGGCACCCCGGCCAGCTCGAGCGCGCGCAGCGTGCTGGCCGCGCGAGCCTTGTTGGAATCGCCCGCGCGCAGCACGAGCACCGCCGCGTCGACCTGTTGGCAGACAAGACGCGTGACCGAGTGATCGATCAGCGGAGGCGCGTCGAAGAACACGAGCCGGTGCGCGTGCGTGAGCTCCGCGAGCATCGTCTTCGCCGTCTGGGTCGCGAGTTCGCCGGCGACGGGAGCGCGCGTGGTTCCCGCGACGAGGACGCGTAGACCGCTGACTCCCGGCACGGTCTGGATGCACTGCGCGAGCGTGCTCTGGCCGTCGAGGAGATCCGACAGACCGGGCGCTGAGCGCAGACCGAGCTGCCGTGCGAGCGAGGACTCGCCGACGCCGATCTCGAGCAAGCTGACCTGGATGCGCAGGTTCTGCGCCAGCCCGATCGCGGTCGCCGCAGCGATGGTCGACGTGCCCGCGCCGGCATCGGGACTCGTGAAGAGAATCCGCGACTTGTCGCGCGACAACGCGAGCCGTGACATCGAAGACCACAGTCCGTCCGCGATCGACTGCAGCATCGCGATGTCGTTCAGGGTCGTGCTCACGAGGCTTGCCTCAGCTCGACTTCCGCGAGCGAGCTCACCTCAGGGACCACGGCGAGCACGACCACGTCGAGTTGGCGCTCGATGGAGCTCGGATAGCGCAGGCGCCTGTCCGCGAGCTGGCGGATGAACGCCAACAGCGCCCCCGCAGCACAGCCGCCGATGATTCCGAGCGCGATCACCTTCTTGCGGTCGGGCCCGTCTTTTTCGTACGGCAACGTCGCGGCTTGCAAGACGCGCAGGTTGGCGTCGCCTTCGAGATCGATGTTCGAGAGCGCTTCGAGCTCGGCGTAGCGTTCCGCGAGGCGCCGGTAGCTGTCCTTCTCGGCCTCGATCGACACGTCCATCATCCCGTGCAGGTTCTTGCACTGAGACAACTGATCGACCCGGCCTTGCTGCGCCCTCAAGTGCGCGTCGAGCTTGCGCGTGCGTGTCAGCAAGCCCTGATCATCCACGTCGAGATCGTCGATGCGCCGCTTCAGCGTGGCGTGCTCCGCGTTCGGCGCGGCGACCTTGTACGGCGGCACGGTGACGATGACGGCCGGGAGTGTGGCGAGTTCCTCGTCGATCCCCCGCAGCAGCCCATCGAACTCTTTCTCGCGGCGTGCTCGTTCGGCGAGCGACACTTCGCTGTTCAGCTTCAGCTCGTCGCGCTGCTCGAGCAGATGGCTCTTGACGTCGAGCTGTGCCTCGAACTCGGGGTTCGGCCCCATCACGGGCTGCGTCTCGGTCTCGAGAAGCGCCGGTGTCTTCTCGAGCTGCGCCGCCAGCGTCTTGCGCTCGGAAGCGATCTCGTCGCGACGCGTGCGCGCGGCGAAGAGGTCGCGCTCGACGGCGTCCAGATCCTCCATCAACGACTCGCCCTGCACTTCGATGTCGACGAAACCGCACTGCTCGACGTGCTCGTAGAAGCGCTTGCGCGCCGACTCGTACGTCTGGCGGGCATCGAGCACCTTCTGGCGGTGCGTGTCGAGGAACCCGCGGATCGAGAACTGGCTGCGGTGGCGCTCGATGAACGCTTGTGTGAGCGCGTCGGTGACCTGCTGGGCGCTCTCGGGCGACGTCGACGTGTGCGTGACCGTGATCACGTTCGAGTCGCGATCCGTCGCGAGCAGCGTGTTGTCGACGATCACGTCGCCGGCGAGCTTCGCGCCGCTGCGACCGGGCTCTCCAGCCGCGAGCTCCTCCGCGTTCGAGAACGACAGGAAGAACGACTGCATCTGGTGCATGCCGTGCACGAGCACCGGTGTATCGGGACCGTCGTGTCGCGTCGGATCGGCCGGCGCGAGGATCTTTTCGGGACCGAGGCGCTCGGCGACCGACTCGTAGATCGTCGCATCGCGCAGCATGTGCAGCTCGTCCTGCATCGTCGGGCGCGACTCGCGACGCTCGGCGCCCGCGACGGCGATGTCTTCCGCGGTGACTTCTTCGCGCGCGCCCAGGCGCAGTAGGAGCTTCGCTTCCGACGTGTACGTGTTGGGCTGCGCGGCCGCCACGATGAGTCCGATCAACGCCCCTAATACAACGAGCCCGATCACCCAGCGCCACGAGCGCGCGAGCGCCAGCAAGACGAACGCGCGCGGATCGGGGCCCTTGCGATCGTCGTCCTCGAAAGGATCGGGCTCGTCGTCGGGCATCGAGAGGCTGTTGAGGCTCGTCATCTCAGAACACGAGCGGCAGGATGATCGGCATCGGGATCGTGCGCGTGATGTGGTTCTCGACCCAGATGCCGACATCGTCGATCGGCGTGTTCGGGATGAACACGAGGTCGTTCTGTTGCAGGAAGATCGTCTTGGGTGAAATCCAGTTTTCGGGCCGCGCGTCGATCGTCCAGGCGATCTGCCGCTGTTCCTTCGCGTCCCAGCGGACGAGCACCGTGCTCGAGAGATACGCGCTCTCTTTCACGTAACCGCCCGCGCGCGCGATCGCCTCGATCAGCGTGAGCCGTCCATCGACGCCGATCGGCACGGCGCCCGGCGTCCTGACTTCACCGAGCACGGACACGTTGCGAACCGCCGGCGTCTTGATCGCGACCGTGAGCTCCTGTGCGTTGTCGACAAGACCGGCGTAGGCCGACTTCAACTGCCGCGTGAGCTCGTCGGGAATCATGCCCGCGACTTGACGCGAGCCGACCAGCAGAAGGCTCGCGGTGCCGTCCGGCTGCACGAGCACCTCTTGATCGAACGCGACCGAGTGCGCGAAGTGCACGTCGAGCAGATCGCCGGGCGTGATCACCGTCTCGCCGACGACCAGCGTCGCGTTGATCTTGTCCGCGAGCTGCTGAATGGGCGGACCGCCGGCGGTAGCGCACGCGCTCGCGAGCACCCAGAGAAACGCAGCGGCAAAGCGGGCGATACGCCCAGCCAGCGGGGACGGCGGCATCACGGCTGTATCGGCCGTTCGATGCCGCGGGCTTGGCTCCTAGCGCGCGCTTCGGAAAGGAAGTCCGCGATCTATTGGGACCCAGCGCCCGCGCGCCGGATGCGGGCTGCTTCGCGCTCCGCGATCTGGGACCGCTTGGGCTTGCCCGCGAGCGTGAATAGACGCGCGAGCTCATCCAAGATCGGCGCGCTGTCCGGCATCAGCTCCTGCGCGCGCTGCATGTGCTGCAGCGCAGCCGGAATGTTTTTCTCGGCCTCGAAGCAACGGCTGAGCGCGCCGTGCATTCGAACTTCCGCCGCGCCGAGCTTCTCGAGTTGCGCGAGCGTCACCGCCGCCTCCGCGCACCGCCCTTGATCGAGCTGGATGCCGCCGAGGTGGCTGAGCGCAGCGCCGTGCAGAGGGTTCGCGCGCGCGATCTCCTCGAAGATCGTGCGCGCCTCGTCGAGATGTCCGGCCGCGCCGGCGGCGACCGCGTACTGGAAGCGACCGAGCTCGTCGAGACGATCCATCGGAACCGGACGGCCCGTGTTCTCGAGCGGCGCGGGGAGCGCAATCGTCGACGCCGGCGCTCCCGCGTAGCCGAGTCCCTGCATGCGATCGCGAGCGGTCTCGTCGATGCGTGACGTGCTGGACTCGAGCGGCGGGCGCCGCGCGGCTTCCGTGATCACTGCGCGGTAGCGTGCGACGTCCATGGGGGAGGCCCTGGACTCGTCGCGCAATTCGAGCGGATCGTGCGCCACGCGGTAGAGCTCATCGCGCCCGCTGCACAGGTATTTCCCCGCGCGATCGACCCAGCCCACGATCGGGTTCCAACCGAAGTTCATGTACCCGTAAAACGACTCGAGGTACACGCCGCGGTCGTCACCCACCGTGCGGCGGTAAAGGCTGCGGCCGTCGAGCGACTCGCGCGCGGGGAGCCCCATCGCCTCGACGAGCGTCGGTGTGATGTCGACCTGGCTGACGATCTCCGACGAACGCTCGCCCGCGCGCCATTGATCGGGATACGCGAGGAGCAGCGGGACGTGCATCGTCGCTTGGTAGCAGAAGACGCCGTGCGTCAGCTCGCCGTGCTCGCCGAGGCCTTCCCCGTGATCGGCGAGCACGCACACGAACGTCGAATCGGCGATGCCCGCGCGCTCGATTCCATCGAGCAGCTTCCCGACGGCGCCGTCCATGAACGACACCTCGCCGAGATACGCGTTGCCACCGGCTTGATCCAAGAACTCCTGCGGCGGTTCGCACGGCGAGTGCGGATCGAAGAAGTGCACCCACAGGAAGAACGGCTTCTTCGGATCGCGCTTCTCGAACCATTCCAGTGCGAGCTGCAGCGTGCGGTCGGCCGTGCGGTCGAGCATGTGCACCATCGTCACGGCGGCGCCCGACTCGGGCAGGTCGTACGTATCGAAGCCTTGGTCGAGCCCGCATGGGCGGTCGAGCACGATCGAGCTGAGGAATGCAGCGGTCTGGTAGCCCGCTGCACGCGCGCGCTCGGCGAGCGTCTCGGCCGAAGCCGGAACGCTGACGCCTCCGTTTCCGCGCACTGTGTGCCGCGTCGGGTACAGCCCCGTCATCATCGACACGTGCGCCGGAACCGTCAGCGGCACGACCGCGTACGCCGATTCGTAAAGCACGGCGCGCTGCGCCAGCCGGTCGATCGCCGGCGTCACTCCCGCCTGTCCGCCGTAGCACGACAACGCGTCCGCGCGCGTCGTGTCGAGAGTGATCAGGAGAACCGAGGGAGCGGTGCTCTCGCCGCCGGGTGAGCATCCGGCCGAACCGAGCAGCACCGCGGCCAGAATCACGCCGAATCGGGACACGTCCGCATCGTAGCAGTCCGCTTCCGCGCGCACGCATTCCATACAGACGAGGCCATTTTTTTTCGCGCGACCCTCGCCATACTACCCAGGTAGTTGAGTGGGCTCGCGGCGCACGACCGCGGACCGTTTCACTTACGGAGACCTCTCATGCGCGCGCTGCTCTTCGCGGTCCTCTCCTTCTTCGCCTCGGCGCAGGATGCCGCCGACGATCAATACCAATACGTCGTCGGGTTGGCGGAGAAAGGTCTTCACGATCGCGTGGTGAAGGAGGCTGAGAGCTTCCTCGCCGAGCATCCGCGCCACGCGAAGTCCGACCACGCGCGCTATCGGCTCGCGGCGGCGCTCTTCGAGCTGAAGCGCGAGGAGGACGCGCTCCCCCACCTGCGCGCACTCGCCGCGCGGCGCGGGTTCGAGCTCGAGTCGGAGGTCCTTTTCCGACTCGGTCAATGCGAGCTCTCGGCGGAACGATGCGACGCCGCGACCGGCGCGTTCGAGCGCGTGCTCGCGCTCGGCAAGGACTACTTGCGCGAACCCACGACGTGGATGCTCGGCGAGGCACGCTTCCGCGCGAAGGACTACGCCGCGGCAGAGAAACACTACTCGGCCGTGCTCGCGTCGGCACCCCGCGGAACCTACGCCGACGATGCGGCGTGCGGTCTCGCGTGGTGCGCCTACCGCCTCACAAAGCCAGCGGCTGCGCTTGATCGCATCGCGGCGGCGCTCGAACGCCCCGAGTTAATTGGGGACGGCGAGCGCCAGAGCGAGATGGCCTTCCTCGCCGGTGAGTGCCTGCTCGATCTTGGGCAGGCCGAGTCCGCTCTCGAGGCCTACCGCGCCGTCGAATCCGGCCCGTTCGCCGATGCCGCCCTGCGCGGAGCTGGGTTCGCGCGCGCCGCCGGCGGCGATCACGCCGGCGCTGCGAAAGACTTCCGCGCGCTGCTCGAACGCTTCCCGAAGTCGCGCTTCGCTGCCGAGTGCGCGCTGCACGCGGGCATCGAGAGCCTTGCGGCCGGCGATGCGCAGGCCGCGCTCGCGGCGCTCTCGTCACCGCTCGCCCCGAAGAACGACGACGCTCTGTACTGGCGGGCGCGTGCGCAGAGCGAGACCGGCGACGCGCGCGCGGCGCTGCAATCCCTCGATCAAGTGAAGTCGCCCCAGGGAGAGCTCGCGCAGCGCGTCGGCGTGCTGCGCGGAGAGTGTCTCGGCACACTCGGCGATTCGAAGGCCGCGCTCGCCGCGTACGAGCGCTCCGGCTCCGACTACGCGCTACAACGCGCCGCCGCCGAGAGCCTCGGCGCCGGTCGCGCGCCCGACGCGGAACGTCTCGCGAAGAAGTTGCTCGCCGACTTCCCGAACTCGCAGTACGCACCCGCGGCGCGGATGGTCGTCGGCGAAGCGCTGTTCGCGCAGAAGGACTACGTCGGTGCGGAGGCGTCGTTCCGATCGGCCGCGGAGGCGGAGGCGGACAAGACGAAGAACCTCGCCGCGCGCGGCCGTATCGCGTGGTGCCGGTTTCTGCGTGGAGAGCACGCCGAAGCGGCCGCGATGTTCGCGGACATCGCGAAGCGCGGCGGCGACGCGCCCGAAGTCGCAGACGCACGCTGGATGACCGGCCGAGCTCTCGAAGCATCGGGCGACAAGGCCGGCGCTCTGACGGCCTATCGGCGGTTCCTGGAGCGCCACGGCGAGCACGAGAAGAGCGCGGAGGCGACGTTGCGTCTCGCACGCCTGGATCCGTCCGCGGGCGCGAACGAGCGACTCGAGGCGCTCGCAAGCGATCGCGCGACGAACGGCGCGCTCGTGGCCGAAGCGTGTCACGAGCTGGCGGAGCGCGCGTCGGCCGCCGGAGACTTCGCGGCGGCGCGCGCGCGGTACGCCGAGGTCTCACGCCGCGATCCGAATTCGCCGCTCGTTCCCGCGGCACGCTACGGCGAAGCCTGGTGTCTCTACAACGAGCGCGCATACCCGGAAGCCGCGCACGCGCTGCGCGCGCTGCTCGCGTCCAAGGAGCTGGACGAGAAGCTGCGCGAGGCGGCCGCCGAGCTCCTCGTATGGTCGGCCTGCAAGGTCGGCGACGCGGACGCGATCGTGTCCGCCTGGAAGACGTTCGCCGACGCCAGCCGCGACGAAGCGCGGCTCACGCGCGCCGCGCGCACCGCGATCGCCGCGCTGAAGACGTCGGGCGATCCACAACGCGCGCGCGCACTCGTCGATCAGCTCGCGCAGAGCGCGCGCGATCCGAAGCTCTCCGCGACCCTTTCAATCGAGAGCGCCTACCTCCACCTCGACGCGGGCGATGTCGATGCGGCCGAGCGCGAGCTCGAGCGCGCGCGGCGTGCATTGCCGGACGATCCCGCGGTCGCGGAGGCGTACTTCTTCACAGGCGAGGCACGCTTCGAGAAGGGTGACGCGCCGAAAGCCGGCGCCGACTACGCGGTCGCGATCCAGAACGCGTCGTGCCCCGTGCGCGACCGCGCGCTCTACAAGATGGGCTTCGCGGCGCTGCGATCGGAGGCGTACGTCGATGCCGAGCGCTGCTTCCAAACGCTCGTCGACGAGCACGCGCAGAGCGCGCTCTTCCACGAGTCGCTCTTCTTGCTGGGCGAGACGCTCTACCGGCGCGGCGAGTTCGAGAGAGCGGTCGCGAGTCTGACGCGCGTTCTCAAGGAAGCGCCGCGCCACGCGGTGCGGCCCAAGGCGCTCTTCCGGTTAGGACTCGCGCAAGGCGAGCTCGAACACTGGAAGGAGTCGGCGGAGGCGCTGTCGACGCTCGCGCGCGAGTCACAGAACTTCGAGAACGCCGCCGAGGCCGAGCTCTACCGCGGCCGCGCGCTGGCGGCGCTCGGCGACGCGCGCAGCGCACGCACCGCATTCGATCGCGTCCTCGCGCTCGACCGCGGAGTTCTCTCGGGGCGCGCGCACCTCGAGATCGGCCGCCTCCACCAACGCGCCGGCAATCTCGACCCAGCGTTGTCGGAATACCTGAAGGTGGCGGTGCTTTACGCGGACGCCGGCGCGGTCGGCGAAGCGCTGTTCCGCGCCGGCGAGGTGCTCGAAGCGCAAGGCGACGTCGAACGCGCGCGCAGCCAGTACCGCGAGCTGATCGACAAGCATCCGGGCACACCGTTCGCCGCGACGGCGCGCCAGCGCATGCGCACGATCGGATCGAAGTGAGCACGCCGAGGCCCGCCATGCTCTCACGCAGCAAGCGCCTCGTCATGATCGTGTCGCTGTGCGCGGCCGGGCTCTTCGCGGCGTGGCTGGGCTTGCGCTCGACGATCGCGCACGCCGGCCGCCTCACCGACGGATCGACGCTCTTCGATCCGGGTTCCGATGAGGCGGTGCGTTTCGCGGTCTGGGAAACGCCCGTCACGCTGGACGGAGCGGTGAACTCTCCCGCCGCCGAGACTCGGCCGGCGCTCGCGCGCGACGCGCGCTCGATGGTGTTCGCGGTCGGCGAGCGCGGGCTGAACATGGATCTGTACGTCGCCGAGCTCGGAGCGGACGCGTCGCCCGATCCGCGGCCGATCGAGATCCTGAACACGGACGCGGACGAGTGCGCGCCGACGTGGGCCGGCGACGATCTCTACTTCGCGTCCGATCGTATGCACGGCGCCGGCGGACTCGATCTGTACCGCGCGCATTGGGATGGCCGCGCGTTCAGCACGCCCGAGCGACTCGATGCGCCGGTGAACTCCCCCGCCGACGACTGCGATCCCGCGCTGCGACCGGGCACGGAAGAGATCGTGTTCGCATCGAATCGCGACGGGCAGGGCTTCGATCTGTACACGGCGAACCCGGGCGTCGGCACCGTCGCACTGCTCGCGCCGCTCGCGACGTCGCGCGACGAGCGCGATCCGGCCTTCTCGGCCGATGGACGCGCGCTCTACTTCGCGTCGGACCGGGGCAGTGCGGGCTCGTTCGACTTGTGGCGCAGTTTCTCGGGCCAGGACGGCTGGCTGGCTCCGGCGTCGCTCGACAGCCTGAACAGCGACGTGTCGGAGCGCGGTCCGTCACCGACAGCCGACGGATTCACGCTGTACTTCACGCGCGAAGTTCCCGGCCGCGCATCCGAAGTCGTGCGCGCACGCACGCTCGAGCTCTACCGGTTGCCCGCGCTGCCGATCGCGTGGGTCGACTGGGCGATCCTCGGTTCGTTGCTAGCGCTCGCGCTGATGGCGTACCTCGCGGAGCGCTGGCCGGGGCTCGACACGATCTACAAGTGCTTCCTCGTCTCGGTCCTCGTGCACATCGCGCTGCTCCTGTGGTTCCGCAACGTCTTGCTGGAAGGCCGCGGCCTCGATCAGCCCGAGCGATCCGGCCTCCACCGCGTGCGGATCCTTGCGCCGCCGAACGAGCGGATGACCGAGCGCGACGGCCGATTGCGGACGCAGCGCGCCGCGGTGGACTCGACCGAGCTCGTACCCGAGAGAATCGAGATCGCGCGCTCGTCGGACGCGGAGCCGGCGCCGCCGAGCGACGCGCTCCTCGAAGCCGTCGGATCGCCGGCCGAGCCGTCGGCATCGGCTCCCGATCGCGCGCCGGGCGAATTCGTGCCGAGCGAGCGTGTCGCGGCGCGCGCGTCGATCGCCCTCGACTCCCGCGACGCTCCGTCCGAGCGACGCGCAGGGGCAGCGCGCGAGCTCGCCCTCGCACCTGCGTCCAGTGGCGGCGCCGGTCCCGCGCGCGCGGCTGGCGAACCGACGCGCGCCGACGTCGCGTACGGCGGCTCGGTTGGATCGGAATCACCGCATGGACTCGACATCCCCGTCGCACGCGCTCCGAGCGCGCGTGCGCCGGCGCGCTCGGCCGCGACGAAGACCGACGCCTTGCGCAGCAGCGCGGGAGATCCGACGGTCGCGCTGGCGTCACCGTCCGACGGCGCGAGCGCGGGGCGCCGTCCGCCGCGGCGGCGTAGCGCCGGGCCTTGCGCTCGATGGACTGGCCGGCGGTGCGAGTTCGTCGCGGCGCTCCGACGGCGACGAAGTCGTCGAACGATTCGACACACCGAGCGGCCGGGCGGAGGGTGAAGGCGGCGCGGTGCCGCCCGCGCTGAGCGCGCTCTCCTCCGGCGTCGCGCCGCCTGCAGCTGCGAGCGGCCCGCGCGCGCGCAGCGCGACGAGCCTCGAGCCGCACGGCAACGGCCAAAACCCTGTCGCGCTGCAAGATCGCGAAGCACCGACGTCGCGCATCGGTGGAACGCGCGAGAGCGACGTCGCCGGTCCGGACCGCGACCTGCTCGCATCGCTCGCTCCCGCAGCGTCAGGCCCCGGCAATCGAGCATCCGGGACCGGCGAGAGCGCGGCGCCCGAACGCTTCGCCACGCAGCGATCCGGGGCCGGGTCCGAGCACGTCGAGTCCGCACCGGCGCTCGAGATCGCCGTCGCGCCGCCGACTTCCGATCGGGAGAGTCCCGTCGTTCCGCCGCGGTCCAATTGGGAGCACACGCCGTATCGGAATCGCGCCGGCGAGGAGAAGGCACGCGCGCTCGAGCTCCACGGCGGCAGCGTCGAAACAGAGCAAGCGGTCGAGCGCGGCCTGGCCTATCTCGCGCGCATCCAACGTGCGGGCGGCGAGTGGGGCGACCTCGACGCGGACGACGACAAGTACGGCCAGATCGCGGTCGGCAAGACGGGTCTGGCGCTCCTCGCGTTCCTCGGTGCCGGACACACGCACGTCTCGAGCACGGTTCATTCGCCCGTCGTGCAGCGCGCGCTCGATGCACTGCTCGCGAGGCTCGATCCCGAGAGCGGACACTTCGGCGACACGGAGGCGTACAGCCACGGCATCGGCACGTTCGCGATCGGCGAGTGCCTCGCGCTGTCTCGCGACGAGAGGCTGCGCGCGCCGTTGCAAGCGGCGGTCGCGCACATCCTCGAGAAGCAATCGAGGAAGCGCGATCCACGCTTCTTCGGGGGTTGGGGCTACTTCTATCCCGACGAGCGATCGTTCGACCGCTGGCCGCGCACGTCGATCACCGTCTGGCAGGTGATGGCGCTCGAATCGGCGCGTCTCTCCGGCGTCGCGGTGCCCGACGCGGCGTTCGACGCGGCGCGGCAGTTCCTCGACAACGCGCGCGACGACGAGGGCGACTACTACCGCTACAACCACGATCCCGAGCGGCTTGGATCGGGGTATCCGACGCTGCCCGCGTCGACGCCGGCGGCGCTCTTCGCGCTGTCGCTGCTCGGCGACGACATCCAAGCCGAGGAGCACGCGTCGCAGCGCGCCTTCGTCCTGAACCGCGCACCGCAGAGTTATCGCTACACGACCGACGACGCGTTCGTGCACCGCGCGCAGGGCAACCTTTACTTCTGGTACTACGGAACGCTGGCGATGTTCCGCGTGGGTGGCGGATCTTGGGCCACGTGGAACGACGCGATGAAGAAGACGCTCTTGCCCGCGCAAGAAGCGGACGGCTCGTGGCGTCCGATCGACATCTACGCACGTTACGCGCGGGACGATGACGGCGATCGAAGCTACACGACGGCGATGTGCGTGCTGAGCCTCGAGATCTACTACCGCTACTTCTTGCCGCTTCTCAAAGTGCGCTGAGCATCGGATTGCCCGTGTCGGCAGGGTCCGGTAGCTTCTCCGCGCCGTGGCCCCGCACCCGCCGATCGCCTCGCGCGCCACGCTTCTCGCCTGCCTGTGCGGCTTCGTGTACCTGCTGATCGCGGGCAGCTTTCGCTTCGAGTACGCGCAGTCGTGGTTCGCACACCACGTCCTGATGGCGGATGCGATGCTGCACGGACAGCTCGCGGTCCGCGACGAAGCGTTCGCGCGCGTGCTGTCGCGAGCCGAGAACGACGCGGACCACCGGCTCGAGCTGATGGACCGGACGCTCTCCTCCGCGGAACGCGGCGCCTGGCGAGGCGAGCGGCTCGAACGGACGGTGCTCCAGGACTGGAGCCCGTACGAAGGCCGCCGCTACGGCTACTGGGCGCCGCTGACGCCGGTGGTGATGATCCCGTTCGTGTGGGCGCTCGGACTCGACGTCAGCGACGCGCTCGTCAGCTGCCTCGCCGGCGCGCTGAACGTCGGGCTCTTCTACGCGCTGCTGCGGCGCGCGGATCGCGCCCGCGTGTGCACGCTCGACGAGGGCGCATGCACGGGGCTGACCCTGCTCTTCGCATTCGGCACGGTGCACTTCTACCTCGCGTGCGCGGGCCTCGTGTGGTTCGCCGCGCAGGTCTTCACCACGAGCGCGATCCTCGCGGCCGCGTTGGCGGTGCTGTCGGAGAAGAGCCGCGTGCGCGACGCCGCGCTCGCCGGAGCGTTCTTCGGCATCGCGATCTTGGGCAGGAACATCGCACTCCTCCTCGGCCTCTTCTTCGTCACGGCGATGTGGACTCGCAGCGCGGACGAGCCCGATCGAGCGCGCGCCTTTCGCCGGCGGATGGCGGCGTTCGCTGCGCCGGTGCTCGTGGCGCTGTGCATTCAGCTGGCGTACAACGCGGCGCGCTTCGGGAGCCTGTGGAACGATGGGCTCGCGATCCAGATCCAGACGACCGGGGATCCGCTCCTGCGCGAGCGCTACGCCGCGCACGGGCTGTTCAGCCTGCGGTACGTCGCTGAGAACCTGCGCGTGTACTTCGCGAACTTCCATCTGCCGCGTGATGCGAGCGGCCGCTTGACCTACGACCCGATCGGGCAGAGCTTGTTCCTCGTGACACCCCCGGTCCTGTTCGCCTTCCTCGCCTGGCGGAACCGAACCCCCTTCACGCGTGCGCTCGTGCTCGGCATCGTGCCGTTCGTCGCCGCGCTCCTGTGCTACTTCGCGAGCGGCTCCACGCAGTTCGGCAACCGTTATCTATTGGAGGCGATGCCGTTCGTGCTGCTCCTCGTCGCGACGGGCATCGGCCGTCGCATCGGCTTCTGGGCCTTCGCCGCGATCGTGCTCGCGATCGCCGTCAACACGTTCGGCACGTACCGGTTCTGCGAGCGCTACTTCGCACGCATCGACGAATGGATCCCTTCGTGGTCGCTCCCCGCATGCGTGGCGATCGCGCTATTGGCGCGCTTCGCCGTCGAAGGGCGGCGCGCGCCTCGTGAGACGACATGAACAAAGACGCGCTTCAACTGTGGGCCGTGATGCCGAACGACGTATGCCGGTGCGACATTCCACCGCAAGCGACGGCGGTGCACGAGCTCTACGACGGTCTCCCACTGGGTGTGTACTCCGCGCTGCGGACCGTTCGACACGTCGAGTTCGTCGCGCTCGAAGCGCATTTCGACCGCACCGATCGCTGCATGGGATTGCTCGGGTGGCCGGAGCGTCTCGACCGCGCGCGGCTGCGGCGCGCACTGCACGAGCTCGTGCAAGCCGCACCGGCGGAGGATTCGACCGTGCGCATCGACGTCCTCGAGCGGCCGATCCCGTGCGCGGGGACGGAGTCGCGCACGTTGATCGGCTTGGCACCGTTCTCGGCGGTGCCCGAGCGTTGCGTCCGGGAAGGAGTGCATGTCGGCCTCACGCACACGCTCGAGAGGCCGCGGCCCCTCATCAAGACAGCGCAGTTCGTGATCGAGCGGCGTCCGTACCCGCTCGGACGCCAGGACGCCTTCGAACATGTCATCGTCGACCGCGCGGGCTGCCTGCGCGAAGGCACGAGCTCCAACTTCTACGGCGTTTCACACGGCGTGATCCGCACGGCCGGCGACGGTGTGCTCGAAGGGGTCACGCGCGCGATCGTGTACGGCCTCGCGCGCTCGCTCGAGATCGAAGTCGATCGGCGCGCGATCCACGTGGATGAGCTCGCGGGGCTCGACGAAGCGTGTCTCACGAGCTCGACGCGCGGCGTCGTGCCGATCGTAAACGTCGGCGGGGTCCGCATCGGCGACGGAGTGCCCGGACCCGTCGTCCGAGCGCTGCGCGAGGCGTACGACGCGTACGCATGGCGCGAGGCGCAGCCGGCCGTCTGATCCGTCGGCGCGAAAATACTTCCGGATCGCAGCGGACTCTCCGTTGCACTTGTCGCATCCGTGATCCGCGCCCCGACGTCGCCCGCAGGCCGCGTCCCGACCAAGGCCGATGAACGTTGCGACGGTCCGCGTGGTGGCTTCCCCCGCGCGCGCCGGCCGGAATGTCCCCTCCCGACGCGCTTTCGAATCCCGCCACGCCGTTTCAACGAGTTCGCACAGGCGGCTCGCGACGGTATTGGCCGCTGTGCGCGCTCGTCGGCGGCCTCGCATTGACCGCCGTCGGTTACTCCGGCGCGAAGTCCGCGGTCGCGCGCGCCAATGAGCAGCGCTTCGTCCAAGCGACGGATGGCATCGTCGGCGAGCTGACGCTGCGTCTGCACGATTGCGAGCGCGTTCTCTCCAGCGCGCGCAGCCTCTTCGCCGCGAGCGAGAGCGTCGACCACAGCGAGTGGGAACGGTACACCGCCGTGCTCGATCTCCCGCGCGAGTTGCCGGGACTGCGCGGTCTAGGATTCGTGCGCAAAGTCGCGCGCGACGATCTCGGCGGGTTCGAGGCGCAGCAGCGCGCGCTGGGTTCGCCGAGCTTCGCAGCTCACACGTCCGGCTCAGACCGCGAGTGCTGGATCGTTCAGTTCATGGAGCCCGCGGCGTCGAATCCGCGCTCGCTCGGGCTCGACCTCTCCATCGATCCCAGGGCGCGCGAGGCACTGATGCGTGCGCGTGATACAGGCCGCGTAGCGCTCAGCGCGCCGCTCGAGCTCGATTGCGCCGGGGGGCCGCGCCTCGGTCTCTTGATGCTCTGTCCGGTGTTCGAGCGCGATCGCGATGCCGGAGACTCGGAAGCTCCGCCGAAGGAGCTCGTCGGCTTCGTGCACGCTGCGCTCGACATCGAAGCGCTGGCGGGCCACGGCAGCGGCGAGAGCGAGCGCACGCTCGATTACTCGATCGTCGACGCGACCGACTACGCGCCGCGCTCGGTCGTGTACGCATCGAGCGCGGCGTCCTCGCCGGTCGCGTGGGATGAGACGCTCGCTGACCTGGAATCGAAATCGATCGCGCGTACGGCGCACCTCCTGATCGGCGGGCGCCAATGGCTCGTGCGCATGCACACGCGCCCCGCGTTCCACGCCGCCGCCGACCGTTTCACGCCGCTCGTCGCGCTGATCGGCGGCACGCTGGTGAGCCTCTTCCTGTGGATCCTCGTCTGGTCGCTCGGGCGCGCGCGCGTCGAAGCGCTGAAGCTCACCGACGAACGGACGCACGACCTGCGCCAGACCGAGTCCTCGCTGCGCGCCAAGAAGGCCGAGCTCGAAGCGCTGCACGACGCTTCGCCGCTGGGCATGTTCTACATGGGGCCGCGCGGTGAATGTGTCTACACGAACCGCATCCTTCAGGAACTTTTGGGCCTCACCTTCGACGAGACGCTCGGCGATCGCTGGGCGCAGGCGCTCCACCCGGAGGATCGCACGCGGGTCCTCGGCGAGTGGAAAGCCGCGTTCGAGAACGGGACCTCGCTCGAAAGCGACCACCGCTACGCGCGACGGGGCGGCGCCGTCGTCTGGACGCACGTGAACATCGCGCCGGTGCGCGCCGGTGAGTGCGTCATCGGATTCGTCGGGACGATCGCGGACTTCACCGCGCGCAAGGCCGCCGAGGATCGTCTGCTCCAGACCACGAACGAGGCCTTGCAAGCGCGTGCGGCCGCCGAAGCGTCGGCGCGCGCGAAGAGCGAGTTCCTCGCCAACATGAGCCACGAGCTCCGCACTCCGTTGACGTCGATCCTGGGCTACACGGACCTGCTGCTCGACAGCGAGCGAGCGTCCGAGGATCGCGCGGAGTGGCTCGCGACGGTGAAGAAGAACGGCCAGCAACTGCTCGCGATCATCGACGACATCCTCGAGGTCTCGAGCCTCGATCCGAACGAGCACGCGGTCGAGCTCTCCGCGGTGTCCCCCATCCGCGCCGTCGACGAGGTCCTCGCGACGCTCGCGGCGCGCGCGAGAGTGAAAGCGATCTCGCTCCGTTCGAGTCCGTGCGGGCCGGTGCCGGAGACGATTTCGACCGACCCGGCGCGACTGCGACTGGCATTGCTCAAGCTCGTCGGCAACGCGATCAAGTTCACCGAGCGCGGCGGCGTGACGATCGAGATCGAGATGTCCGCGTCGGATCCCGAGGGCATCGAGTTCCGGATCATCGACACGGGTCCGGGCATGGAGAGCGCCGAGGTCGCGGCGCTGTTCCAGCCGTTCCAACAAGGCGATGCGTCGAACTCGCGGCGCCACGGCGGCGTTGGCCTGGGCCTCGTGATGTCGAAGCGCCTGGCGACGCTGCTCGGCGGCGACCTCCGTGTGAGCTGTGTGCCCGCGCGCGGCTGCACGTTCACGCTGACGATCGCGACGGGATCTCTGGCGGGCGTTCGCAGGATCGAGCCGCCGAAGCCGGAACCGCCGGCCGCGCTCCCCAGCGCGGCGCCTCTGCGCTTGGAGGGTCGGGTGCTGCTCGCCGACGACGGTCGCGACAACCAGCGGCTCATCGCGGTGCACTTGGCGAAGGCGGGCCTCACGACAGAGTTCGCGGACGACGGACGCATCGCGGTCGACAAGGCGCTCGCCGCAGCGGCATCCGGACGGCCGTTCGACCTCATCCTCATGGACATGCAGATGCCGGAGCTCGACGGGTACGCCGCCGCGAGCGAGCTGCGCGCGCGCGGGTACACGGGCTCGATCGTGGCCCTCACGGCGCGCGCGCTCGCCGGCGACCGCGAGCAGTGCCTCGCCGCGGGGTGCAACGACTACGCGACGAAACCGATCGAGAAGGACGCGCTGCTCGCTACGTGCGCGCGTTGGATGCACCGTTCGAGCGTGCTCGCGTAGACGCCGACGCGAAGAAGTGCGCCGAATTAGAGGTCCGCGTCGTGCGGCCTGTACAGGATCTCGCGCGCGACGAGCTCTTCGACGACGGACAGCGCGACGTCCACGGCGATGCCACGCTCGGTGAGCGCCCCCACCAAGTCGGATCCGGCAAACGGTGTCGTCTGATCGACGAGAAGCGTCAGCGCCTGCGCCAGCGCGCCCTTCGGCACGTCGACCGGTTCCTCCGCGCGCATCCTCCAACCGATGCGCTCGGTGCGCTGCAGACCGGCGAGGTTGCGCTTCTCGATTCGGAAGGTGACCTCGGGATTCACGCGCAGCGCGGCCGCTGCAAGTCCAGCACGAGAAAGTGGAGGACGAGGCTCGTTGGCGACATGGCCGAGGACGCACTCGAGTCGCGGACGCCACGTCACTTCCTCGATCACTTGCCAGCGCTCGAGCGGACTGAGCTTCGACCAGTGCGGCGCGAGCGTCGGCGCATCGGCCTCCCATTCGCCAGGTTGACTCCAGCGCAGGAAGCGCAAGCCCGCCGATTCGACGAGCTGCATCAGCCCCGCGACGTCGTAGTTCTCCTCGTGAGCATTGAGATACCGGTCGACGATCTCGGCGTCGGGCAGTCGCGCCGCATCCCGCCAGGGTCCGGATCCGATCGGATCGGACGGAAAGGCCGCCAGCAACGCGCGCGCGATGTTCACCCGCTCGTCGAGCGGCAGCGAGCGCGGCGCAAGTCGCTGGAGCGCGCGCACGACGCGCTGCAACGGCTCGCGACCGCGCGCCCCGTAGACCATGAGGGAGATCACGCCATGCGGCGCGAGCACCGACGCCAGGTTCCGGAGCCCGGCCGCTGGATCGGACAGGTGATGGATCACTCCCGACGAGAAGATCGCGTCGAAGCCGCCTGCGGGCGACTCGAGCCCGTCGAGCGTCATCAAGTCGACTTCCTCGAAGCGAACGTTCGAAAGCCCGCGCCGCACAGCTTCGCGCGAGGCATCGGACAGAGCCGCGCGCGATAGATCGATGCCCAGGAACTGCACGTCGGGCTGCAGCGTCGCTTGCCCGAGCACACCGACGCCGCGCCCGCAGCCGGCGTCGAGAGCCCGGAGCGTGCCGCCGCGCGGTCGATCCAGCGCGCCCAGCGAGAGCAAGAGGCGCACGTCACCTGCGACACGCAGTGCCGGCGCACCGGCGGGATAGGGGAACCGCTCGTATTGTTCGCGAACCCTCGTCGTCACCGCGTCCATTCACATGCCTCCGTCTGGCGTTCGCGAAGATTCTTCCCTAGCGCGGCGCGCAACTCCACAAGTTCAGAACGGATTGCGGAGACGCGCTCCGAACGGCCATTTTCACCGCGCGAATTCCGCGGATGCGGAAGTGATTGGTCGGCGACGTAGTAGCGCAGAACGAATTCGCGCGCGCCCGCGCAGCTCCGCGTGACGCCCGATCGTGCTCTAGATTTCTAGTGGGCCTGGAGGGGATCCAATCGCTCGCGTCGGTCACGGGAAGGCAGCCCGTGTGACACGAGTGCCCCGCCATCTCCCGAGCGACTCACATCGAGGCAGGGGCGCAAGCGCATCGCACGCGAACGCCGGAAGTCGCATCCCATCGGCAATCACCGAAAGTCACACATGCAGTCGACGACTCAAAGATTCATCCGTCCGTTCGTCCTCTCGGCCGCTTTGCTGTTCGGCGCCACCGCACCGGCGTTCGCCGACGGTTCGCAAATGCTCGGAGTGCCGCTCGGGATCGGCGCTCCGACAGGAACCCGCATGATCGTCGCCGGTCAGGGCGTGCGCGACGGACAACCGCAGAACTTGAACATCGTGATCCCGGCCGGTGCGACGATCCGGCAGGTCGTCGCCTACTGGGCGGTCGTCGATTGGGATCTCGCGAAGCTCGCCGCGACCGATTCGATCACGCTGGCCGGACAAGCCGTCAACGGGCAACGCATCGGTGATCCGGCGCTGCTCTTCAATACCGGGTACAACGCGGCCTATCGCGCCGACGTGACCGCGCTGAACTTGCTCGCCGTCGGCAACAACGCGATCGCCGTCGCGGGTGTCGACTTCGTGTGGCCGGGCGGCGCGGGCCTCGTGGCCTTCGTCGACGACGGCGGTCCCGCCGTCGAGTTCGAGGTCTTCGACGGAAACGACGTGCTCAGCCGTGCGATTACTCCGGAGCGTCTCGAGAGCTCGGTCGTCACCTACAACTTCGAGCCCGCGGACGCAGATCGCGTCGGCGACCTGGCCATGTTCTTCTCGAGCTTCTTCCTGAACACGCCCACCGTGATCACGCTCGCCGTCGACGGCAACGTGCAGGAAGTCCTCGTCGACGAAATCGGCTCCGACGACGGCAACGCGTGGGACACCGTTCAGAAGGATGTGTTCATCCCGGCCGGCGCGACCACGCTATCGGTGCAGCTCTCGCTCGAGGACTCGGGCGTCGGACGCTACGCCGGCTCGTACACGTGGGGCAAGATGGCCTGGATCTACTCGGGATTCAGCCTCGAAGTCGTCGAGGCGCAGGCCGACGAAGGTTGCACGCCGGGCTTCTGGAAGACCCATCCCGCCAGTTGGAATGGCTACGGAGACAACGACTACACCGACACGTTCCGGACCTGTGACCAGTTCAACGCCACGTTCGGCGTGACGTCCAAGAAGTCGTGCCTCTCGAACGGTGTGTCGCTCCTCGAGGCACTCGGCTTGAACGGTGGCGGCTCGGCGGCGCTCGCTCGCCATGCGGCCGCCGCTTTGCTGAACGCAGACACGGACATCAACTTCCCGTACACGATCGACGAAGTGATCGCGCTCTACCGGGACGGCGTCGGCGCCGACGCGGGTCCCGAAACGGTGGGCAGCGCCAAAGAGAAGCTGGCCGCTGCGAACGAACTCGGCTGCCCGCTGGGTGGACAAAAGCCCAAGTGCGAACCCAAGTTCGACTTCAGCAAGTGCAACTTCAACTGGGGCTGCTTCACGAAGTGGTTCTTCTGCTGAGACATGCGCCAGTGATTCGACTCTCGCGAGTCGCGCTCTTTCGACCCGAGCCGGGAACCACCCGGCTCGGGTTGTTTCGTGTGACCGTGCGTTTCCATCTAGCGCGTTTTCGCGATCGCGCTTACGCTTCGAAGTAGCGGCAAAACAAGCCCGCCGAGGCACTTCTTCCCGGTCCTCTTCGACAACAATGAGGCTGAACTCGCCCGAGAGTGGGGAGCGCTGAAGCTTGACTTCGGCTCGGCAGCGCCTGCGCGCGAGCCGATACAAGACACCCGCCTTCCACGGCGGGTGTCTTGCTTCTTCAAGGGATCACGGTCGCGCGAAGAGGCGCGACGGATCGCGGAACGCTTTGAACTCGAGCGCATTGCCGCTGGGGTCCGTGATGAACAGCGTCGCTTGCTCCCCCACCTCGCCGCGAAAGCGCACGTGGGGCTCGATCAGGAAGCTCGCGCCGGCGGCGTGAAGACGATCGCGCATCACGCTCCAATCGTCCCACGCAAGCACGAGCCCGAAGTGACGCACCGGCACGTCGTCGCCGTCGACGTCGTGCGCTCCCGAGGTCGAGCACGCACTCGGCATCAGGTGCGCCGAGATCTGGTGGCCGAAGAAATCGAAGTCGACCCAGGCGCTCGCGCTGCGTCCCTCCCGACAACCGAGGAGCCCGCCGTAAAAGGCGCGCGCCGCCTCGAGGTCCGCCACCGGAAAGGCCAGGTGAAAACCCAGCGGGCGGACCTGAGACGGCGCGGTCACGGCGCTAGAACTCGAAGTAACGGAGCACGAGATCGTTCGCGTCTCCGTCGCCGTTGAGATCGAGTCCGCCGACGCCTTCTTGGTTCTCGGTCGCGATGTACGCACCGCCGGCCGGGTTCTCCTTGGGATTGACGAAGATCGAGAGCCGCGAGAGCGAGTTGTGCGATCCCATGTACGTCGATACCGATTGCGATAGCGACGTACGCCACAAGACGAAGTCGTTCTCGTCACCGTCGCTGTTCCAATCGCGCGCGTCCTCGGCTTCGCTGACGCGGTAGAAGCCAAATCCGCCCGCGACCACGATGCCGGCGTTGTCGCTGTCGGACGCGATCGCGACGCCGGGGAATCCGAGGACGGTGTTCGACGTGAACGACGGGAAGGTCGGCACGCTGTCGATCGTGTCGACGTCCTCCCCCGGGACCGCGGGGATGTGACTGTTGATGTTTACGCCGTTCACGCGCTCCTCGAGCGCGACGCCCAGACGCGAGCGATCCGGCTGTTCGTTGAGCCAGCCCGTACCCACGAAAGTCGGCGTGTTGCTGTGCGTGAAATCCCAGGGGTTCGCGACGGTGCTCGGCAAGAGCCAGGCGACCAGGTTCAACGTCTGGCCGCCGGCGCCGTTGATGTCCTCGAGCTCGTCCGCTTCGCTAACGACGATCACGAAGCGCGTGCCGAGCTCCGCCAGCCCGTGGGTCCCCCCCGGCACGTCGAACAACGCGCGGATGTTCGCGACCGCGTTGAGCGGCAGGATCGGATCGAGACCCGGGACGATCTGAGTCCAGCGCACGACATCGTCGTTGGTGTCGTTGTCCCCGTTCAGATCACACGTGCCCTCGTGCGATTCTTGGCTGATCGTCGCGATGAATCCGTTCGCGATCGCGATCTTGTCCTTCCCGACGAGACCGGTGTTGCGCGGCGGGCTCGTGACGGGGTTCGTGTTCCAGGCAGCGAACTCGAGGAAGAACAGGATCGAGTCGTTCGTGTCGCCATCCTCGTCGGTCAGACACTGGGGCGCCTGCCATGAAGGCGAGAGGCCGGCCGCGGGCTTCGTGAAGTCGTTGAAGTTCGTCGTGCCCTGCGCGTCTTCCGAGACGAGGAAGCCGACGTCCCAATCGAGGGTGCCGCTGACGCGCGCGCGGAACGGACCTTGGTCGCTGCTGAGCGCGAGCTCGACGTTCCGAATCACGCCCAGCACGCCCGTTCCGTCGAGGAGCGCGAGCACCGCCGTATCGGTCGGGTCGGTGTCGGCATTGAGATCGCGGCCTTCGACGGTTTCGTCGAGCGCGAGGAAGATCAGCCCCTCGTCCTCGAACACGATGCGCGGCGACAGGTCGTCGGCCAGGTCCTGCGTCGGAATCATCGTGGTCACGAGCGGCGCGGCGGACGAGATCACGTTCAGGTTGCTCTGCAGCGCGCCGGCTGGCGTGGGGTCGCCGGTCGTGTAGAAGAGGTTCGCACCGATCGCGACCATCTGCAGGCCCGTGCTCGACAGCTCGTCGACGAAGTCGATGACGGCCGGAGCCGTCGCGTTCCAGTGCAGGAGCACGATGTCCGTCGGGTCGGCGTCGTTGCTCCAGTCGACCTCGTCCGTGGCCTCGTCGACTACGAGGTAGAGCTCGCTTCCGATCCACGCGAGACGATTCGTCGCGACGTTGAGCACGGTCTCGCTGTCGCTCGTCACGTTGAGCACGACGGCGATCGAGTCGTCCTTGTCGCCGTCGGTGTTGAAGTCCGTGCCGCCCGGGCCGGTCGTAGCTTCGGCAGCCAAGAAGGCCACGTTGCGGCCCGAGATCGCGATCTGCGTCGAGGCGGCGACGCTCTCGTTGGCGGTGCGAATCACGAAGCTCGAATCGCTGTCGCTCCCCGAGGAGCAAGCCGAGAGACTGAAAAGGAGTGCGGTGATCGAGGTCGCGCCGAGCGCGAACGAGGGTCGAAGAGCCATAGAGGAATCCTTGACTGCCGGGGGATACGAGCGCGGGGAGGCTGCCGGGTCTCGCGCGGAGGGCGGACAAGGTTAGCCTCACTTCGCGCTCGATTGAACCCCAGCCGCACGGAGCCATCTAGAAACCCGCGCACCCAGCGCGTTTCATGACACCGTGAGAGTGCTCCTCGCCGCCGCACCGCACCGCGACACGTTCGGCTACTCGATGCCGCCGCCGGGGCTCCTGCGCCTGGGCGGTGCGTGTCTTCGGCACGGGATCGAGGTCGAGCTCGAGGACCTCGCGTACCGACTGTCGGCGGGCCTCTTGCCGCAGGGCGACGGACTGGCGGACGCCGCGGCCGATCACCTGCTCGCGCGCGACACAGCACCCGACGTGATCGGGATCTCCGTGATGGGCGCGACGCTGCCGATCGCGCTCGCGATCCTGCGGAGGGTTCGAGAACGCGCGCCACCCGTCCGCCTCTGGCTCGGCGGGCCGGGAACGACGGGCGTCGATCAAACGATCCTCGAGCGCTTTCCGTTCGTCGACGCGATCGTGCGCGGCGAGGGCGAGGTCACGCTGGTCGAGCTCGTCGCCGCGCTCGAGCGGGCGCACGGCAGCGCAAGCGAGTTCAGCCGTATCGCGAGCGAGTCCGGCGGCAGCGCGCGCGTGTTCAACGGCAGCGCGAACGAGCTCAGCGGAATCGCGACCGAGTTCAGCGGCAGCGCCAGCGTGTTCAGCGGCATTGCCGGCGTGTTCAGCGGCATTGCCGGCGTGACGTGGCGGCGTCCGGACGGAACGGTCGCGCGCGAATCCGACCGCACGCCGATCGCCGATCTCGCGACGCTTCCGCCGTACGCGTTCGAGCTCCTGCCGCCGCTCGCCGACTACAAGAGGATCACCGGCGCCGAGGACGGGCTCGTGCCGATCGATTCGGGTCGCGGCTGCGTGTTCGATTGCAGCTTCTGCACGATCGGACGTTTCTGGAGCCGGCGTTCGCGCACCTTGCCCGCGGCGCGACTCGTCGACGAGGTCGCGAGCCTCGCCACGATGCCGAGTGCGCGCTCGGCGTACCTGTGCCACGACCTCTTCGGCGCGAATCGCGGCCAAGCGATCGCGTTCTGCGACGAGATGCTGCGCCGCGGCGTGCGCGTGCCGTGGGAGGTGAGAGCGCGCGCCGACCACCTCGACCGCGAGCTACTCGAGCGGATGGGCCAGGCCGGCTGCTACCGCGTTCTCATCGGGGTCGAGTCGGCGGACGCGGCGGTTCGCGAGCGCAATCAAAAAGGAATGCGCGACGACGTCGACATGCTGGCGGTCGTGTCGGACTGCGCCGCGGCGGGCATCGTTCCGATCCTCTCGCTCATCTTGGGATTGCCCGGCGAGGACGAGGGCGCTCTGCGAAAGAGCCTCGACTTGTGCGCCGCGGCGAGCCTGCGCGCCGGCGTGCAGATTTCGCTCCATCTCGTGAATCCACAACCGGGTTGCGGACTCGGCGAGGAGTACGGCGAGCGCTCGCGGCCGATCGAGGGCATTCCGCCCGACATGGCGCTGGGCGCGGGCGAGACAGCGAGCGAGCGCGAGCTGATCGCCGCGCATCCCGATCTCTTCACGACATGGGCGCTCTTGCCGGACGACGAGGCGCACATGCGCAACTTGGCCGAGATCGCGCAGACGCTGCCTGACGTGTTGATGCGCTACCCGCGCACGTTCGCGCTGCTGCGCGACGCACGCGGATTCGACTCGCGCGGAACCAACGCAAGCGGAATCAATGCAAGCGGAGCCGAGGCAAGCGAAATCGAAGCAGGCGGAACTGATGCAGGCGGAACTGATGCACGGCGAACCGATGCACCGCGAGCCGACTCGCGCGAACTCGACGCGCTGGATCTCTATCGCGCGTGGAAGGCGACGGGGAAGAGCTTTGAGTCGTTCGCGATCGCAGTGCGC
Organism: Planctomycetota bacterium; assembly: GCA_031413895.1. GTDB lineage: Bacteria > Planctomycetota > UBA1135 > UBA1135 > JANLUN01. Next base: position 28,902 of record JANOFY010000371.1, read on the forward strand.
ACGCTCGTGATCGACGAGACGTTGCGCTGGGAGCAAGCGATCGTGCGCGCGTCGACGCGGCGTGAGCCGGCGACGCTCCGCGAGCCGACGATGGAGCGCGGGAACGGCTCGCGCGCACGCGGTCCGCGCGCGCTGGGCGAGGTGCTCGAGTTCGAGCACGACCTTAGCGCGCTCGCCCGCGATCCGTCGCCGAGGACGCTCGCGCGAATCTCCACGTGGCTCGCGATCGTACCGTCGTCGCGCGGCGTGCAGACCGTGCGCGTTTCACGCGACGTCGCGAGCCTTATGCGCTCCGTCGACGGTGAGCTGAGTCGTGCGGAGCTCGAGCAGCGCTCGCCGGGGATCGGAGCCGCGCTCGAGACGCTCGCACGCGCGGGGCTCGTGCGCCTCGACGCGTAACGCGGTTGCGATTCGACGTTCCGCTGGAACCCGACCGTTGCTCAGAAACGCTGTTACAATCGAGCGTCCCTTCGGCTTTTGTCACGCGTCAGCTTGGAGCTCGCTCACGCCCGCGTCTCGCTCGCCTGCAGGCAGATCTCGATGTCACATCCGTTCTCACCTCGATCGTGCCGAACCTTCAGGGCGGTCACTTGCTTCCTGAATACGCGCCTTCTCCGCTGTTCGAGCGGCGTGCTCGGTGTGTTGGTGCTTGCCCAAAGCGCGACTGCTCAGGTGTGCTTCGATGCCGACGTACCGATCGATGTGGGACTATTCGCGCTGGACCTGCTCAGTGCTGACCTCGACGGTGATGGCGATACCGATCTCGTGGCAACAGGCCAGGGTGTCCCCGGCGTGTCGGTGCTCTTGAATCACGGCAACAATTCGTTCGCGCCGTATGCGCACTATGACGCTGTCTACGGTACGGCCGGCATAACAAGTGCTGATCTCGACGCCGACGGTGACACGGATCTAGCTGTAGCGAGCCATGGCGCAGACGTGTCGGTACTTCTGAACCACGGCAACGGCACCTTTGGTACGGATGTTCAGTACGCTGTGGGACAGAACCCGACCGGCATCACGAGCGCAGACTTCGACGGCGATGGCGACATCGACCTGGCCACGTCGGCCGACGGGTCAGCCACGGTGTCGGTGCTCCTGAACCAAGGCCAAGGCAGCTTCGCGCCGCACGTGCAGTACGCTGCGGGCCATGAACCGACCGACGTGACGAGCGCTGATCTGGATGGCGATGGAGACGTGGATCTGGCGGTGTCCAACTTCTTCAACCCCGCTGCAGGATTCGCAGGCACCGTGTCGGTGCTCTTGAACCAGGGCAACGGCACGTTTGCGGCGCCCGTGTTCCACGTCATCGGGGACTGGACATCAGTCGCATATTACGTCACGAACGCGGACCTGAACGGTGATGGCCGTGCGGACCTCGTGGCGCTCAACGACGACCAGGACTACGTCGCGGTGCTCTTGAACCAAGGGGGGGGGTCTTCGCGCCCCACGTGAAGTACCCGGTTGCACAGTCTCCCCAACGTGTCGTCGGAACCGACCTGGATGAAGACGGTGACTTGGATCTGGCAGTGGCCACTTCTGGGTCGCACTCAGTGTCGCTACTCTTGAACCGCGGCAACGGTACCTTTGCGCCTTATCAGGAGATCGCTGCTGGCAGCGTCCGCCGCCCTTTGACGCATGCTGACTTCGATGGAGATGGCGACCGCGAACTGGCGTCCGCGAACCTGGCGGCTCAGACCGTTACGGTGTTTCGCAACTGTCTCGAGCAGGGCATCGGCTTTTGCTTTGGCGACGGCTCACTCCTAACGGCATGCCCGTGCGTGCGGCCGAACACGGTACCCAATCCGCCGGCTGCGCTGGGCCACGGCTGCGCGAACTCGCTGAATCCGAATGGTGCCCTGCTGAACGCAAGCGGTTCGACGACGCCCGCACCTGGAACGGTCGCATTCGATGTGCTCGTGGTCCCAAACTACGTCGGTTTCGGTTTGATGGTGAAGGGCAACGCCAACGCAACCGCCGGCATCGCCGCGGCGGATGGAATCCGATGTGCTGACGGCCAACTGATTCGGTTTGGCTCCCACTTCGCTGGCACGAACGGCGCGCCGCAGGGTCACTGGACCTATCCGAACACCGTGCAGACGAATCCAGTGTCGGTTCAAACCGCGCAGCCGCCTGGACAGACGGCGTACTACCAATTGTTCTATCGCGCTGCCGCGCCGAACTTCTGCAATGCTGCGACGACCAACTGGTCAAACGGCTATCGAATCACGTGGCCGTGATAGGGATGGCCCCGTCAACTTCTAGCTGACGGATTCCGTCTCGACTTGTGACGAAGTTGACGGGCTGGTGTGGTTGCACGCTCACGCAGATGAGCAACACAGTCCGCGTCACGCGGCATCGATCACGCTGCGGAGGATGCGCTCGCGCAACGCCGGCTTGATGCGATCGGCTAGGACTAGATCGACGTGACGTCCGAGCAGACCCTCCAGGAAGAACTTCAGGTCCATGTAGCGGTCGAAGCCGTGGCGATCGAGATCGACGAGCAGATCCACGTCGCTGTCCGCGTGAGCCTCCGCACGGGCGAACGAGCCGAAGAGTCCCAACCGCCGAGCGCCGAGGCGCTGCAGTTCGGATCGGTTCGCCGAGAGCCGGCGCAGGATTTCATCGCGCGTGATCATGGAATCAGGGTACCGAGACGAGTGTACCTCTGCCGATCGACACGGAGCAAGACGTCGCGGGCGAGCGCGGACCTCAGCCCTCGAGCTTCACGTTCCAGTACGCCTCGCTGACGAAGCGCGCCCAGCTGCTGCGCACTCGGCCGACGGGGATCTCGACCATCGGCGACCACTTCGGCTTCACCGGCCGCTTGAGGAGCGTCATCTCCGCTTCGACCGGCGTCCGATTGCGCTTCTCGTGATTGCACGACGTGCACGCGAGCACGCAGTTCTCCCACGAGCTCCGGCCGCCGCGCGAACGCGGGAGCACGTGGTCGATCGAGAGCTCCGCCGTGCCCGGACGCACGCCGCAGTACTGGCACTGGTTGTGATCGCGTCGGAACAGGTTCCGGCGGCTGAACACGGCCGACTGATTCGGCAGCCCGTTGTAGTGCATCAGCACGATCACTTCGGGCACGCGGATCCGCAGCTTCACGGTGCGGACGCACGGCTCTTCGGGCGCGACCGCGAGCTCGCACCAGGAATCGGCCTGGTGGACTTGATACGTCTCCGGCTGAATCGCGCGCGCCGAGTCGTTGAAGAGGAGCCGCAGCGCGTGCCGGACCGACGTCGTCCGGATCGCCATCCAGGACTCGTTCAGGACGAGCGTGCGCTGCGAGAGGATACTTGGTGTCAGGGAATCGTCCACGAGGCCAAGAGGAAAAGGGATGGCGCGCGTGCGCGCAGTGATACCGAGCAGTTCAAGCCTACCCCACCGAATCGGCTCGCGGAACGGTTCAGATCAAGTCCCTGCCCTTTCGCTCGGGCCCACTGGACTGCAAGATTCGGCAGCACCCTGAGGCTGGCCTGATCATGATCCAACGCGACGGTTTCCCGATCACCCTGCTCTTTCCGCCGCAGGGACACTTCACGCAGCCGTACCTCGCGTTGCCCTGCCTCAAGGCCTGGCTTTCCGCACACGGATTTCCGGATGTCGAGCTCGTCGACGCGAGCATCGAAGCCTACGACCGGTTGCTGACGCGCGACTCTCTCGAGCGCGCGCGAGAGCTTTCGGAACGTCGCCAAACATTGGCGGATTTCGAATCGAAGTCGACGCTTCCGTTTCGTGAGCTCGCCGCGTTTCGTGCCGCCGCCGAGTCGGCGGTCAGCGCGCGCGCGCTCATCGATCGCATCGACGACGCCAAGCGCGTGCTGCGCAGCGAAGACTTCTACGACATGGATCGCTACGTGCCGGCCGTGCGCACGATCTACCACGCGCTGCGCCTCGTTTCCGCGGCGCACTTTCCGTCGCAGCTCACGCCGCACAACTTCACGATGCGGTACGGACTCGACCGCTCGGCCGACGTGCTGGCCGCGACGCAAGACGAAGTCGAGAATCCGTTCCTCGCGTTCTTCCGCGCCGACATCCTGCCGCGTCTCGTCGCGCGGCGGCCGCGCGTGCTCGGCATGTCCGTCATCTACGGCAGCCAATTGATCCCCGCGTTGACGCTGGGACGGCTCGTCAAGGAGGCGCTCCCCGAGTGTCACGTCACCGCCGGCGGCGGATTCCTCGCGTACATCGGTGCGAAGCTCATGCGCGCGCCCGGCATCGACGCGTGCATCGACTCCGTGATCTTCCACGAGGGCGAGGCGCCGCTCCTCGGCCTCTGCGAAGCGTTGCGCGCCAGCAGCGAGCCGACGTCAGTCGGCTCGCTGACCTGGTTCGATCGCTCACACGGCCCAGCGCGCGTCGTCGAGAATCCGTCGGGCCATCCGATCAAGCTCGACGCCGCGCCGATCCCCGACTTCGACGGACTGCCGTTCGAGAAGTACTTCTCTCCGTCGATCGTCATCCCCTACGACATCAACCGCGGCTGCTACTACGGCGAGTGCACGTTCTGCACGCTGCCCACCGTGATCGGTCCGGG
>JANOFY010000372.1:0-1919 GCA_031413895.1 Planctomycetota bacterium
ACCCCGGTGGTTGCGCTCGCGGTTGTACGAAGCAGCTCCACACTGCTAACAGGAACGAGTGCAGCGAGATCTTCCATCGCTGGCACCCCGTGACGTGCAGAAACTGCGCCGACGTCTCTATCGAAGTCGAACAGAACGTGCAGAAGGTCGTGACGCACAGCTCCGCAGCTCTTCGTGCCGATCGAAGAGTAGGAACCTCCGCGCGCCCGTCGCACGGCGTCCGCGCCTTCGCCGCCGAATGGCGTGACTGGATCGTGCTCGGAGGACAGCGCTCCACGCGCCAGGACCCCGTGTGGTGCAGGAGCTCCGCCGAGCCGGACTTCTTGAAGGTTGGCGGCTTCCGCGATAGCGTTCGATCGTGATGAGCGCCGTCCGCACGCCGATCTTCTTTTTCGGTGCCGTTCTCACGAGATGGCTGAACGAGCGCCAGCCCGGATCCTGTACGATCACTGTGTCTAGAACTCGACGGAATAGTTCAGAATGTCGTGACGCGCAGCACGGACGGTGAGAGAGGCGACAAATGAGCCGCGACGCCGCATCGATCTTCCAGTCAGCGCGCGCCAAGGCGGATCCCGCCGAGCGTGAAGCCTACGTCGAGGGTGCCTGCGGCAAAAACGTGGCATTGCGGGCGAAGGTCGACGCGTTGCTCGCAGCCGATGCCGAGGCGGAGGAGTTCTCGGCTTCGCCGAACTCCTCGTCGACCGGGGAGTTCGCCGGCCAGCAGATCGGCCGGTACAAGCTCCTGCAGCAGATCGGCGCTGGCGGTTTCGGCGCCGTTTGGATGGCGGAGCAGCGCGAGCCGGTCAAGCGCCGCGTGGCGCTGAAGCTCATCAAGCTGGGGATGGACACGAAGCAGGTGATCGCTCGATTCGAAGTCGAGCGGCAGGCGCTGGCGATGATGGACCACCCCAACATCGCCAAGGTGCTCGACGCGGGCGCGACCGAGAGCGGCCGCCCCTACTTCGTGATGGAGCTGGTGAAAGGCGTGCCGATCCTCGAGTACTGCGACACGGAAAAGCTCACCACGCGCTCGCGCCTCGAACTTTTCAAAACGGTCTGCCACGCGATCCAACATGCGCACCACAAGGGCATCATTCACCGCGACATCAAACCGTCGAACGCCTTGATCACGCTGCACGACGGCAAGCCCGTGCCGAAAGTCATCGACTTCGGGATCGCCAAGGCGACGAACGCGGAGCTGACGGAGAAGACGCTTTTCACCGAGCACCGCCAATTGATCGGCACTCCAGCCTACATGTCTCCCGAGCAGGCCGAGATGAGCGGCCTCGACGTCGACACGCGAACGGACGTGTATTCGTTGGGCGTGCTTCTGTACGAACTGCTCACGGGAACGACGCCGTTCGACGCGAGGAAACTGATCAGTTCGGGATACCAGGAGATGCTGCGTGCGATCCGCGAGGACGAGCCGCACAAGCCCTCGACGCGCGTCTCGACGATGAAGGAGACGGCATCGCGCGCGGCGCAGCAGCGGCGGGTCGACGCGAAGAAACTCGGCCTTCTTCTGCGCGGCGATCTCGACTGGATCGTGATGCGCTGCCTCGAAAAGGACCGCACGCGCCGCTACGACACCGCGAACGACATCGCGGCGGACATCGAGCGGCACCTGAACGACGAACCGGTCCTGGCCGGCCCGCCGAGTCGCGCCTACCGCGTGCGGAAGTTCGTCCGACGCCATCGCCTCGGCGTGTTGGCCGGCACGTTCGTCGCCCTGGCGCTCGTGCTGGGCGTCGTGGGCACGACGTGGGGCCTCTTGAAGGCGCTCGCGGAGAAATCCCGCGCCGACGAGGAGGCCGGACGCGCCAACGAAGTCAAACGCTTGATCACCGAAATGCTCGCAAGCGTGGACCCGGAGAAGGCGCAGGGTCGCGACTTGGCGCCAATCAAAGGAATCCTGGACG
>JANOFY010000373.1:0-3467 GCA_031413895.1 Planctomycetota bacterium
GGCGAAGTCGTAGATCCAGATGCGGCTTGCCGTACCTCCGCGGTAGTTCTTCCACTGAGTGAACGCGTCGCGCAGCGGGTTGTACGCGAGCTTCTTGCCGTCCGGGGAGATCGACGCCTTCGTGCACGTCGGTAGGTCGTAGCTCGTCGGGAATCCACCGTCGAGCCCGACGCGGAAGAGGTGCCAGAAGCGCGTCGTGTAGACGTCGCGCTGCGAAACGAACGCGACCCCTTGTCCATCGGGTGTGAAGTCCTGCACGAGGTCGTCGCCCGGATGCCACGTGAGGCGGCGCGGTTCCCCGCCGCTCGTCGGGGCGACGAACACGTCGATGTTGCCGTCGTACTGACCCGAAAACGCGATCCACTTCCCATCCGGGGAGAAACGCGGCCGCGATTCCGGGCCCGGGTGCGACGTCAGACGCCGAACGGACGAGCCGTCGAGCTTCGACACCCATAGGTCGCCCGCGTAGATGAACGCGATGTGCTCCGCGCTGACCGCCGGCTGCTCGAGCAGGCGCGTGTCGGTCGTGTCGACGTGGCTCTGCGTTGCGGGGACCTGCGACGTCGCCGATGCGCGAGTCGCTGCGACGCCCGGCTCGGCGCGCGCGGGCGACGTGCACGCGACGCACAGACTCATGTGGAGACCGAGGACGACGAGAGAGCAGCGGTTCATGCGGGTTCCCTGGGCTGTGGCTGGAAAACGGCGCGAGATGATAGCCGTGCACGCGTCCGTGCGCGGCCCTCGGCGCGTAATAGAGAGGCATGTCACCGCGCGACCGCCGAGCGTCAAGCTTCGGTCGGCCGAGCCCCGGAGCGAAGACGCCCCCGTCGATCCGCCTCCAGCCCAATCGCGGTTCGCTCGTGCTCGCGGCGTGTATGCCAGTCGCGCGGTTCGAGCAGAACGCCAGGTTTCTCACTCGCGCGCTGAAACTCCTGCGTGAAGTCGCGGACACGCCGGAGGAAAGCCAGGACACGTTCGCCTCGGGCACACGCGAGCTCGAGTTCGAGCTCTCCGTCGACTGCATGGGCAGAAGACATCCACTTCGTCGAAACGGCGCCTCGGAAGTCGTCGCGGCCGCGGGCCCGAGCGGACCGGCGCCACTTCCGCGAGCGCGACGGCTAGACTGCGCAGTCCATGTGGTACGCGTGTTTGCTCGTCGCGGTGGCCCAAGACGCATCGAAGTCCGTCGCCGGACCTGTCACGCTGCACGTCGACGAGATCGTGAGCCCGGCGGGCGCCGCGAGCCGGTGCCCACGCTTCACGGTGGACGCGACCGGCGTCGTCCACTTGAGTTGGCTCGACACCGAAGACTCCGCTGCGGTGCTGCGCTACGCGCGCCTTGATGGCTCGACCTGGAGCGCCGCGCGTGAAATCGCTCGCGGCGATCGCTGGTTCGTGAACTGGGCGGACTTCCCGTCGCTCGCGGTGATCGACGACGAACATCGGCTCGCGCACTTCCTGCAGAAGAGCAGCGCGGGCACGTACGACTACGACGTGCACGTCACTCGCTCCGGCGACGGCGGCGCGACGTGGAGCACGCCCGCGCGCTTGCACACGCACACCGGCGCCGGCGAGCACGGTTTCGTTTCGCTCGCGCCGAGCTCGGGTTCCACCGCGACCGCCGTCTGGCTCGACGGGCGGAACACCAAGGCGCACGGGGAAGGTGCAGGCGAGATGGCGCTGTACGCACGTTCGATCGAGGGCGACGGACGACTTGGAAAGGAGATCGTGATCGATCCGCGCGTCTGCGACTGCTGTCCGACGAGCGCGGTTCGTCTCGCGGACGGCGCGTTGCTCGTGGCGTACCGCGATCGCTCGTCGGACGAGGTGCGCGACATCTCGGTCGTCCGCATCGTGGACGGAGTCGTCGCCGAAGCGAGTTGGAGTTCCGGCGATGGTTGGAAGGTCGCCGGCTGTCCGGTCAACGGTCCGGTTCTCGCGGTGCGCGGCGAGAACGTCGCGCTCACCTGGTTCACGTTCGGAAGCGACATGCGCGCGCGCGTGTCCTGCGCGTTCTCGAAGGACGGCGGCCGGTCGTTTGGACCGCCGGTGCGGGTCGCGAACACACGCGCACACGGTCGCGTCGACGCGACGTTCGACGAGTCGAACCGGTTGCTCGTCACGTGGCTCGAAGCGGACCTCGGAGCCGCCGAATGGCGCGTCGCTCGGATCGATGTCGCGGGCCGCGTGATCGACGAGCGGCGCGTGGTCGAAACGACGACCACGCGCGAGAGCGGTCTCGCGCGGCTGGCCGTTGGAAAGAGCGGCGTGTTCTTCGTGTGGACGCGAACGGAACCCGTGCCGCGTGTGGCCGTGAGCCGCTTGCGATGGGAATGATCCGCCGACTCGCGTTGGTTGCACTGGGACTCGTCGTCCTGCTGATCTTCGTGATGCGCAGTCGCGCGCCTCAGGGCGGGCCCACGGAAGAGACATCCGCGCGCGACACTCCGCGTGCCACCGAGGGGGCGCGCTCGGTGCTCGAGGCTCCTGATGACGCCGCGCAGAGCATCGAACGTGCAGCCGTGGCGGCCAACACACCTGTCGTCGATTCGTCATCGCCCGCAGAGCGCATCGAGATCGTCGTCGTCGACAGGGCCACACAAGCGCCGGCGGCTGGCGCGGAGGTGCGTCATCTCGCGGCGAACTCCGATCGAGAGGCCGGGCAGTTCAACGTAGACAGCGTGTCGGACGAGCTCCTGCGCAAGCTCGAATGTTCCGACGCGCGCTTGCTCGCAGATGAGTATGGTCGCGTGTTTCTGCCCAGGCTTACTCGACACGCGCTGGTCATGGGGCGATCGGGGGAGCGAATTGGATTGTTGACGCTGCGTACCGACGCTCCGTCACCCGTGCTCCTCGAACTCGCGCCCGATGCGAGTGTGACGGTTCAAGTTCTCGACGATTACGGCGCTCCGCGCGCTGGAGTTCCCGTCGGGCTGTACCCAGAAGACGATCGATTCCTCGGCAGCATGTCGAGCGGGACGACCGGGGGTCCCGATGCGCTCGCGACGCTGCCGCATGTCGGGTTGATGATGGACTCCAACCCTTGGCGAGATCTCGCCGTCTCGATCTCAGGTCTCTTCGCGCCGTCGGTGCAAGTCCTGCTCGATCGCGACAACATGCCGCGTGCACCGGTGGTGCTCCGGCTCCCGCCGCACGGCGAGCTCGAGATCGTGCTGCGCCGTGCCGACGGCTCGCTCGAAGTGAACCCGACACAACTTCACGTCGCCACGACGCGTCCGAAGGCTACGGCCGCGGAAGCCGTCGTCGTTGGCGCGCCGTCGATCGAAGTCGTCGGTGGCCGTCATGTGTTCCCGTTCGTGATGCTCGGTGCAGCGTTTCGCGCGTCGACTCGCGGGAGCGTCCTCGGCAGTGCGGTCGTAGAGGGGCTCGGTCCCGTGGTTCCAGGTGAGCGCGCGTCGCTCACACTCGTCACGGAGGTTCCACTGGCGAAACCCGCGATCAGCGTG
>JANOFY010000374.1:0-23648 GCA_031413895.1 Planctomycetota bacterium
CGAAACCGAGAGCGCTTCCGCAACGCGATCTACTTTCATCTCGGCGGACTCGACCTCTACCCCGCGGCGCTTTCAACCCACACGAAAGCCTGAAGCCCCTTGTTTTTCCTATCCTTCGAACTCGAACCGTGGAATGTCAAGTCGGCAACAACCGTCCGGCGTGTCACCGGCGCGCTAACTCGTGATCGTGCTTACACCATCCGGTTCAATGGAGAGTCCCCATGGCAGGTACCGAGTATTTCAAGGCAAACGACCCGTTCAAATTCGCACCGCAAATCTCGGTGCTGTTCCCCAGTTCGGGCTTGCGTATCACCGGGCACCCCGCCACGGGTCGATTGTCGGCACATATTCCCCGATCGACCTACACTACGATAAACGCGAGCCGCGACAAGAGGATTGTCGTGGACCAGAAGATCCTGTCATCGGGGCAAGCCGAGAGCTACCGGCGAATCTTCGATATGGTGTCCGCATCTCAGGACATACCGTGGATTCTGGGACCACTCAGTCTGATTCCGGGCATCGGTAACGTGATTACGCTTGCAACGTCGACAATCGATGGACTTACGCGGCTGGCAAAGGGGTCCGTTTCAGCCGATCAACTGTCGGTTCTGATGGCGGCAGGCGGCGCGTTCATACGCAGCATAGGCGTCGAGGATTATCCAGGGACCGGGCAGGTCCTAGGCACCACCGTCTTCTACACTGTGAAAGTCGGTGATGAAGTCCGCCTGTTCGGCATCTATGCGGCCGCTTATGGACTCACGGTCGATGGCTAGGTCGTCACGAAAATCACCCGGACGACATTGAGCTTGGGCAGAGGGAAGCGCCCATGGCCGGGGAATCAAGCGGGTCGCGGCCCGGTCCGGAGCCCCACCGCGGAACCGCAGGCGCACGAGTCCCTTCGCGCGGCGCTCACCGCCTGCTCAGCCTCTCTCGCCGGATCACCCGGGCCGACTCGCCCGGCACGCCGGGCTCCTCGGCCCGGGCTGCGCTCCCGTTCGTCCTGTCTTTCATCTCCGTCTCCATGCCCGCGAGGGCGGTTGGAGACGGCCGCACGATCCGTGAAGGACTACGTCAAAGCGGAAGAGATATCGTTACACCCCACACCGTTCGTGCCGTCGCCGACGGGCCTCGGCATCGCGATGGTCGTGCCGGACAGTAACGGGCTCGCGATGTTCCTGGGCGGAGCGCTGGCGGAGACCGCGCGCCGCAACTGGCGGCGACTCGCGGACCTGTTCGTGACGCCGATCGCGTCGGGATTCATCGCGAGCGAGAGCTCGATGGGCATCACGGTCAGCGTTGCTGAACGCGGGCAACGTGTTTGGGCTCGGCTCGAGCGGAACGCATCGGCTTGCGCGCGCAGGGTGCGTGTTATCGTCGTCGCCGAATCGCGGGACACGACATCCCGCGCCCACGAGGAGCCCGGATGCGACAGCTGACCATGGTCGTGAAACACGCGCTGGAGATCGTCCTGCTCGTCGGCGCCGCCGGGTGCGCGTCGCCGGCCGACCGCACGCCGGAGGTGATGGCCCAGGTCGATCGCATCTTCAAAGCCGACGAGTACGCCGCGCCGCGCTTCGGGCCCGCTCGCTGGCTTCCCGACGGCCTCGGTTACGCGATCGTCGAGCGTTCGCAGGCGGGAGCGGAGATCGTGCACTACGACGCCGCGACCGGCGTGCGGAGCGTCATGGTGGCCGCGTCGCGGCTGATGCCGTCCGGCGCTGCGTCGGGGCTGGACATCGACGACTACGCCTGGTCGAACGACGGGAAGCGCCTGCTCATCTTCACCAACACGCGCAAGGTCTGGCGCGACAACACGCGCGGCGACTATTGGGTGCTCGACCTGGACGGCGGGCACTTGCGCAAGCTCGGGGGCGACGCGCCCGAAGCCGCGCTGATGTTCGCCAAGTTCTCGCCGGACGGCCTGCGCGTCGCGTACGTCCGCGAAAACAACGTCTACGTCGAGAGCCTGGCCGACGCCGCGATCACGCCGATCACCCGCGATGGATCGGACACCACGATCAACGGCACGTCGGACTGGGTGTACGAGGAAGAGCTCGGCCTGCGCGACGCATTCCTGTGGAGTCCCGACGGCCGGCAGGTCGCCTACTGGCAATTCGATACCACGGGCGTCGGAGTGTTCTCGCTGATCAACAACACGGACACGCTCTATCCCGTGGTCACGAACATCCCGTATCCCAAGGTCGGCACGACCAACTCCGCCGTGCGCATCGGCGTGGCGAGCGCGGACGGCGGCGAGACGCGCTGGATGGCTACGCCCGGCGATCCGCGCGACGTCTATCTGGCGCGGATGTCGTGGAGCGACGCCGACACGCTGGCGATCGGGCAGCTCAATCGGCTGCAGAACCGTCACGACCTCCTGCTCGCGGATGCGCGCACGGGCGACGTGCGGCTCGCCTTCCGCGACGAGTCGAGCGCGTGGGTCGACGTCGGGGCCGTCCGCGAAATCGACGGCGGCAAGGCGTACGTCTGGGAGAGCGAACGGGACGGCTGGCGGCACCTCTACCGCGTGCCGCGCGACGGGGGCGACACGACGCTGCTCACGCGCTTCGACGCGGATGTCATCGACGGCAACGTGGGCGTGGACGAGAAGCAGGGCCTGCTGTACTTCAGCGCCTCGCCGGACGACGCCACGCAGGCGTACCTCTACCGCTCGCGGCTCGACGGTACCGGGACGCCCGAGCGCGTCACGCCGACCGATCAGCCCGGGTGGCACGCGTACACCCTGGCGCCGGGCGGACGCATGGCGTTCCACACTTGGTCACGCTTCGACCAGCCCGGCGCACTCGAGGTGGTGACGCTGCCCGATCACGAGGCGCTGCGGCCGCTGACGGACACGACGGCACTGCGGGCCAAGCTGGCGACCGTGCTCGAAGCGCCGGTCGAGTTTTTCCGCGTGGACATCGGCGACGACGTGTCGCTCGACGGCTGGATGCTGAAGCCGTCCAGCTTCGATGCGTCGCAGAGCTATCCGCTGATCGTCTTCGTGTACGGCGAGCCGGCCAGCGTGACGGTCACGGATCGCTGGGGCGGCGGACGCATGCTCTTCCACCGCGCGCTGGCCGAGGCCGGGTATCTCGTCGTCAGCGTCGACAATCGCGGAACGCCCGCTCCCAAGGGCGCCGCGTGGCGCAAGATCGTCTACGGCAGCGTCGGCGATCTCTCGTCGAAGGAACAGGCTGCGGCGGTGCGCCAGCTCGCAATCGACCGGCCGTACATCGACCGCGAGCGCGTCGGCGTGTGGGGCTGGAGCGGCGGCGGTTCCAACACGCTCAACTGCATGTTCCGTTTCCCCGACGTGTTCAAGGTCGGCGTGTCGGTGGCGCCCGTGCCCGATCAGCGGCTCTACGACACGATTTACCAGGAGCGCTACATGGGCCTGCCGAAAACCAATGCCGAGGGCTATCGAATCGGATCGCCGATTCACTTCGCCGAGGGACTCGCCGGGCACCTGCTCGTCGTGCACGGCTCGGGCGACGACAACGTGCACCTCCAGGGGACCGAGACTCTCGTCAACCGCCTGATCGAGCTGGGCAAGTCCTTCGACACGATGGTCTATCCCAATCGAACGCACGCCATCGACGAAGGCACAGGGACACGAGTGCACGTGTATCGCCTGATCGCGCGGTACTTCCTCGAGCACCTTCCCGCCGGCCCGCAGTAGAAGCACCGGGACATTCAGCCTCGCCGCCAAAACCAGGCGATTCCGCAGCGAACATAGGCCCCGTTCGCTGTCACGAGCGACTCGGAGGGTTGATCAAGCACCACTACCGAGCAATCGCGTGGGCTCGACCGCGCACAACTCTCGTCGCGCAGACGGCCGGCTGAGTTCTCGGACAGGACGCGGCCCGTCCGGGCCGATGCGCGAGCGCGCGAAAAGTGGAGCGGCTGAAGGGACTTGAACCCTCGACATCAACCTTGGCAAGCGTGATGTCGAGTGGGGGAGCGATGGCATTTGTCGCCATGTGGCAAAGAGTTACGGCGTCGCCGAGTTCCGCGCGGAAAGGATGTGGCGAGTTGGTGGCAACCCTCTGACCCGGGATTGTTCCACGTTGTCCGCGGTTGTCCGATCCTCGATGTCCGAGCGTTCGCGCTAGTTCGGGTCTCCAGTAAGTACCCACGCAGCCCAATCGCGCGTCGTGTACTTCAGCGCGCCGCTCTCGTCCTTGGCCTCGCGCATCATCTTCTTGGCTTCCCATAGGGCTTGCCACTTGGGCTTCTTGTCGACCCACAGTCGCCGGTAGAAATCCAGCATCAGATCCTTCGTCGCTTCGTCGGGCACCTTCCATAAGGAAGTGATCACGCTGCGCGCACCCGCCATCTGCAGCGCCTTCTGCAAGCTCGCGACGCCTTGACCTGCCCGTCGTTCACCGACATTCGTGTCGCACGCGCTGAGCACGACGAGCTCGCAGTTCGTGAGGTCGAGCGTCGAGAGCTCGTCTGCGGTGACCAGTCCCGGCACGCGGCCGGTCGCGGTCGCCGGCAGGTCTGCACCTGCCAGCGCGAGTCCGCACAAGAGCATCGGGCTCATTTTCTTCACTTGCTCGACGCCGCTCATGCGCGTCGCGAGGCCCATGTACTTGTCCAGCGGCTCGGGATCGCTCCATGACCTGATCGAATCTGGCGCGAACCACCCGTGCGTCGCGATGTGCAGCCAGCGTGCTTTCGGTGCCAGTGCCAGCAGCTGTTCGCGCGTCGCGCTCGCGTGGTCGCGGATCTCGGGTGGGGGGTCGACGCCGAATTGATCGCGGAACCATCGCTCGATGCCGCGCACTTCGACGCCGGTACCCGGGAGCGTGGAGAACCCTTCGGACCAAGCGCCCCCGCGCAGGATGCCCGCGTCCTCCGCTCGGCGCGGCTCGGCCCCGGCGGCAAGCATCTCGACGTCAGCCACGGCGGTGTGCCTCGCCGAGCCGACCTCGTCGGAGATCTGGCCTGCTCCGTACTCGACGTCGCCGAATGCGACGAGCTGTCCCGAGCCTTCGAGAGGCTCCGGCGTCCGCGACAGCTCGGTGAGCGTTGCTCGCGTCTCGATCCGCCAGCGGTCTCCGACCAGTGCGTTCTCGTCGATCGGCAAAGCGTCGAGCGGCACGAGGTGCAGCAAGTCGTCGAGCGCGACGACGAGGCGTTCCGCTCCGACGAGTGCGGGAAGGAGCGGGTCGAAGATCTTCTCGCGCAGCGCGGTGCCGGACGTGCGAACATCCGACATCGGCGCTGCTCGGGCACTGGCGGCGACGCCGCGGCTGTCGCTGCCGACACCCAGTCCGTCGCGCCACGCGCGCAAGGCGTCTTCGATCTCTGCGACCGGACCGAGATCGACGAGCGTGAGCGCCGAAGAAGCGTCGCGCGTTGCACCTGCCTTCGTGCTCCGCACGACGAACGCACACAAGCTGTCGACAAAGGTCTCACGGACCGCAGGCTGACCTGTGGAGTCCAGCTCCCCGACGACATCTGCTCGCCACTCGTCGAACCGCCGGAAGCTCACGGCTGCTTCGCGCTCCTCGAGTCGGACCGCAAGCGACTCGACATCGAGCTCCACTCCACTTTCTCTCCCGCCCGGGAGCTCACGCGCCAGTGCTACGAGCTCGCGCTCCAACGACTCGCGCTGGGTGCGCGCCCGATCGAAGTCCTCGCTCGTCGTGCCCGTGCGCGTGAGCCCCACGAGCTCGTCGCTCGCGTGTCTCAGCGCGTCACGCAGCTCTGCGTACTTCGGCACACCCGCCGCCCTGCGCGTGAGCTCCGCTGAAACGATCGCTGCGCCGCGGGTGGTCTCCGAGAGGAGGAACGACTCCACCTCCAGAGCGCGCAGCCGCCCGAACACGCCGTCGCCGCTCGCGAGCGAGATGGACGTGTCGAGCCGCTTGGCCAAGCTCGAGCAGCGCTCCTCAGATTCGCGGCCCGTACTTCCAAGGATCGCCTCGCGCACCGCCCGCACCTGTGCTCGGCACAGCGCGCCAATCAAGGCCGCGCACCTTTCTCTCTCCGACTCCCCTGAGGGTCGGCCTGCGCGCACGAACTGCTTCGCGATCGTCACCGCCAGGTTCGCCCGCGCCCTCTGCAGATCGGGGTGGTCGTCGGGCAGCGTGTGCGAGCGGACCTCGAGCACCGTCTCGAACAGGGCCTGCGCGCGGGCGAGGTCACCGAGCGCATAGAGTGTCCCGGCCAGGTTCTGTCGCGCTGTCTGCAGGTCCGGGTGGCCGTCTGGCAGCGTGCGCGAGTTGATCTCCAGCACCTCTTCCTGCAGGGCCCGCGCACCTGCCAGATCGCCGAGCGCCATGATCGTCGAAGCGAGGCTCAACCGCGCCCGCTGCGTATCGGGGTGCTCGTCCGGCAGTGTGCGCGAGCGGACCTCGAGCACCTTTTCCTCCAACGCCATGGCACCCTGAAGGTCGCCGAGCGCGTTGATCGTCAAGGCGAGGTTGCCCCGCGCCAGCTGCAGATCGGGGTGGTCGTCGGGCAATGTGCGCGAGTTGACCTCCAGCACCTTCTCCTCCAAAGCCCGCGCGCCTGCGAGATCACCGAGCGCCATGATCGTCGCGGCGAGGTTCAACCGCGCAGCCTGCAGATCGGGGTGGTCGTCGGGCAGTGTGCGCGAGCGCACCTCGAGCACCTGCTCCTCCAGGGCCCGCGAGCTTGCGAGGTCCCCGAGGCTATGCACGGTCACGGATAGGTTTTGACGCGCCGTCTGCAGATCGGGGTGGTCGTCAGGCAGTGTGCGCGAGCGCACCTCGAGCACCTTTTCAGCCAAGGCCCGCGCGCCCGCGAGATCGCCGAGCGAGTACAAAATCACGCCGAGATTCTGGCGCACGGCCTGCACATCGGGGTGATCGTCGGGCAGCGTGCGCAGGCGGACCTCGAGCACTTTCTCGAACAAGGCGCGCGCGCCCGAGACGTCGCCGAGCGAGTGGAGGGAGCTGCCGAGGTTCAACCGCGCCACCTGCAGCAGCGGGTGATCGTCCGGCAGCGTGCGCGTGCGGACCTCGAGCACCTTCTCCTCCAGATCCCGCGCGCCCGCACGGTCGCCGAGCGAGGCCAGCGCCACGGCGAGGTTCCCCCGCGCGTTCTGCAGTTCAGCGTTGTCGCCGGGCAGCGTGCGCGACGCGACCTCGAGGACCGTCTCGAACAAGGCCCGCGCGCCAGCGAGGTCGCCGAGTGAGTGGAGCGTGCTGCCGAGGTTCTGCCGCGCAGTCTGCACCTCGGGATGATCGTCCGGAAGCGCACGCAAGCGGACGTCGTACACTCGCTGCCACACGGTGTTCGCCGTGTGCGCGTCTTGCGCTTGCCATGCCGATTGCCCAGCCGAGTCCAAAAGCGCCAGCCACGCTGCGTCTTGTTCAGTTGTCGGCCGTGCGAACAACGACGCGACTGCCTCGGCGACCTTGGCGCGCGCAGTAGCGTAATTGGACGCCCTGCGCGCAGCATTCGACTCTTCGATCAGCGTACGCTCCCGAGTCAGGTCCACGGTGGCGGCCGTAGCAATGGACGGCGGCGCTGACGACGATTGGGCGTCGGCGGTGTTCTCGCGCGACACCTCTCCCGCTTCGCCAACCGACGATCCCGTTGCCGTCGAGTCGGAGCGCGTCGGTTGCGGCATCGACGCGGAGGCACACGAAGCGAGGACCAGGACAAGCGATAGGCGAGCGAGCTGTGTGCGAGCGATCGTGTTCCGCGGGATCACGGAACGAATTGTCGCCGCTGCACGTCCGCGGCGCGAATCACGTGACGCCCGATAGTTCCCACGCAGACAATCGGGCCGGCAGCCTGCGCTACCGACCCGAGGGCGAGAGGGCCCCGCTCAGATTCGTAGAACCACGGACGGCATGGCGCATCGGGCAAGGGCCGGGCGAGATGGGGACCGTGGTGGCCGTAGCGCCGCGCGCGAACGCGATCTGAGTCGCGCGCAAGCGACTCGCTACAACCGGCTCAAACGGCCTCGCATTGAGCTTGCAAAAAGGATGTGGCGACTTAGCGCCAACCTTCTGCCCCGCTCCTGTCACCTCTTCTTCCCTGTTGTCCGAACGCGACGGATCGAGCGTCGGATCGAACAGCGCGTCATCTGCGCGACGTTCGCCGAAACCTCACAGGGAAGGCCCTTCCTGCGGCATCGACGAGCGCGAAAAGTGGAGCGGCTGAAGGGACTTGAACCCTCGACATCAACCTTGGCAAGGTTGCGCTCTACCACTGAGCTACAGCCGCGTCCGTCTTGGAATGGGGAGAGAGGATAGCCTCCCATGACCGGAAGGCAAGGCGTCACCCGCTCCACGCCCACCCCGGGCCGAGCAGCGGCACGGTCGCGCACGCCGGCCCGCCATCACGTGCGGTTCCTTGGATCTCCGCGGCGAGCCGCATGCCCGGCTTCTGCTTCGCGATGAGCGCCGGCGTGATGCCGACGAGAGGGACCTTCGCGCGCCGGCCCGAGCACGCGTTGCTCTCGCCGGCGTACGTGCCCGAACAGATGTAGACGAATCGCCCGGCAGGCGGTCCTTGGACGACAGCACCGAGCAGCCGCGGCGGCTCGCCGGCGGCGCGCACTTCGATGTCGAACACGAGGTCCGCATCGGTCGAGCGCGTCTGCGACAAGTACTCGCCGGGCTTCCCTTGCACACAGAACGTCACGCCGCGCGGCGGGCGCTTGACCGTGATGCGCAAGGGGAGGTTCGAGGCAGGCTGCGGACCGTTCGCGCGCGTCGACTTCTTCACCACGCGCAAAGAATACGGGCCGCGACGTCAATCGCGGCCCGTTCTCTTGAGCTCGGCGGTTGGGTGGGGAACCTCGGGTGTACGAAATCTGACCGAGCGCGCTCCTGAGGGTCACATTCTGGCCAGTCGAACGCGCGCGATCACTCCGCGGAACCATGTATTCTGCGAGGAAAACGTGAGTCTCGTGTCACGCGAGCGTGCATCGCGGACAGCACGCGTCGTCGAGCGGGAACCCGCACGTCGAGCTGCAGCTCGATGCGATCGACTACTTGAGGACCATCGAATCCGTCGCCAAGAACGTCGCGCCGCTCGTCAGCTTGCCGGTGACGATCAACTTGACCGTCGCGTTCTTCGGGTAGGACTTGAGGTGCAGGTCATTCGCCAGCTGCTGGCTCGTGAAGCGCAGTGCGAGGTCCGCGCGGCCGTCCTTCTTCGCTGTGTGGCAGCCGCCGTCGGCCAGGGTGTACGCGGTCGCGTTGTCTTCGACCTTGGTCTGCACCGGAACGATCGGCCCGTCGGTGCAGTTCGACGTCCAGAGCTCCAGCGTGCTCGTGTCGACCTGGCGCACGTCGAAATCCGCGCGGCCGACGAGGCTCACCGGGAGCGATCCGCCGGCTCCGACCTTGTACTCGTTCGGGCAGGTTCCGGGACGAACGTCGAGCGACGCGGCGCGGCGCATCACGGTGATCGACTGCGTGGATGTTCCCGTGTTGCCGGCCACATCGGTCGCGGTCCACACGCGCCGGAGCTCGCGCTCGATCGGATCGGTCGCGCACGTGGATTGACCGAGATCGATGTCGCGGTACGTGATCTGTACACCGCGCTCGGTTGCTTCCTCGACCTTCGCGAAGCCGTGCGTCGCGGGATCGACAGGGTCGCCGCTGTGGACGCGAGCGTCCGCCGGCGGCACGACGGTCAGTTTGACGGGCGCGGCCCTTGGGATCGCAAGTCGCTTGAGGACCGGGATCGCGTCGGCCGCCTCGACGCTGGATGCGTCGCGAGAATGGACGCTCGATGCAGCGAAGCTTTCACTCGGCGCCGACGGTGCAGATACAAACAGCGACGGTGCTCCCATCGACGGAGTCGAGTGCAGCAATGCCGAGACAACGAGCGCGCCAAGACCGAGCGAGTGCATGACAAACCTTCTCCGTGGATACCGCGTCCGAAGTGGAAGCGAGCGTCCCGCCGCGCGTTGGTGCCGCTTGCGGCGGGATTCCTCCGGAGACCGACTCGGAGTTGCTCAGGGGAAACCTACCCCGCCACGGAGCGTCAGCCAGTGCGCCGCGCCCTTCGTTGGCACACCGGAAAAGTTTGCAGTCGCTACTCATCCTGAACCGCATTCACGCGCTCGAACGAAATCGATGCGAACGATCGTGAGCGGGTCAGCAATTGTCCGGAGTCGCGTATGCGCGCTGCTTCGAGTTGACTCTCAACGCGATGTGGCGAGAGTCGATCCGCACGGACCTCGGCGCGCGTCGCAACCGCAGTCGAACCTTGGCGGAGAACGGCGCGTGTCGATCTCGCGCGATCGCGTCGATGAACGCCGCTCCTCGGCGCTGACCGTCGCAGGCGGTGAAGGCGGCGGACAGTTCGCTCATCCCTTCCGCCGATTTGACGGCCGAGCCTCGAAAAAATGGCCGCTGGGGACGGCGCGGCGACATCCCGCGCGAGTTCCGCGAGCCGCGTGTTGCCGAACGGCGCGCCGAAGCCATCAATAGGAGCATGTATCCAGTGTTCCGCATGGGCGTCCGCGCCTCCGCGTTGGCCGTCGGGATGTACGGCCTGGTTGCGTGCTCGAAGCCGGTGACCTCCCCGGACGCCGCGCGCTCGGACGATCGAGCGCCGCTCGAGGTGTCGATGGCGCCGGTCGGGCGCGGCGCCGTCCAGCGACTCGTGCGCGCGACGGGAAGCCTCTTCGGCGACGATCAAACCACGATCGCGGCCAAGGTCGCGGGTCGCGTGGAAGCGGTGTACCGCGACATCGGCGACGAGGTGAAGCCGGGCGATCCGCTGGTCCGTATCGAATCGACCGACTACGAGCTCGCGCTTGCCGAAAGACGGCGCGCGTTCGAGCAGGCGCTCGCGCAGATCGGACTCGAAGCGCTGCCCGAAGGGGAGTTTTCGGTCGAGCGGCTGCCCGCGGTCGAGCGCGCGCGACTGCAATCCGAGAATGCCAAGGCGCGCTTTGAGCGCGGTCAGCTTCTCCACGGGCGCACGCCGCCGTCGATGAGCGATCAGGAGTTCGCCGATCTCGAGACCACCTGGGAAGTGGCGCAGGCCGACCATCGCCTCGCGGGCCTGAACGCGCGCGCGCAGCTCGCGGCGGCGCGCACTCTGAAGGCTCAGATCGACACCGCGCAGCAACGGCTCGCGGACACGCTCCATTCTGTCCCCTCCGGTGTGCGTCCCGCGCCGGCAGTGTCCGAGTCGATCGCGAACCCGGTGCGGAACTATGCGGTCACGGCGCGACGTGTCTCGGTCGGAGACTACGTTCAAGTCGGCGCGCCGATGTACGAGCTCATCGATCCCGATCCGCTCGAGCTGCGCGTCAAGATCCCCGAGCGCGAGGTCGCGCGCATCCATGCAGGACAGCGCGCCACTCTGTCCGTCGAGGCGTACGCCGAATCATTCGCAGGCCGCGTCGAGCGCATCAACCCCGCGATCGACGTGCGCTCGCGGACGTTCGAGGTCGAGATCTCGGTGCCGAACGCCGATCGCCGGCTGCGCGCCGGCTCGTTCGCGAAGCTCGCCATCGAAGTCGAGCGCGAAGAAGGTGTGCTCCTCGCGCCGCGCAGCGCCATCCGCGTGTTCGCCGGCGTGTCGAAGGTGTTCGTCGTCGTCGACGGCAAAGCCGCGGAGCGCGTCGTGACGCTCGGGCAAGAAGTCGACGCGCGCGTCGAGATCCTGCGTGGACTCGCGGATTCCGACACGATCGTGACCGCGCCGCCTACCGAGCTGACCGTGGGGACCCCCGTCCGATCGCCGGCTTCCATGAAAGCCGACGCGAAGTGATCGCGCTGCACGCACGAGGAGTCCATGCAGAAGCTCGCTGAAGTCTGCATCCGTCGGCCGGTGTTCGCGTGCATGATGACGGTCACGCTCGTCGTCGTCGGGCTCGTCGCCTACACGAAGTTGGCGGTCGATCGGTCCCCGGCCGTCGACTTGCCGACGGTGCGTGTGCAGACGCGTCTGCCCGGCGCGTCGCCCGAGGAAGTCGAGAACGAGGTTTCCGACCGCGTCGAGGAGGCCGTCAACACGGTCGCTGGGATCGATCAGCTGCGCTCGATCTCGGGCTCGGGCACGGGCATCATCATCGCGACGTTCGATCTGTCGCACGACATCGACATCGCAGCCCAAGACGTGCGCGATCGGGTGTCGAGCGTCGCCCGCGATCTTCCCGACGAAGCCGACCCGCCGCTCGTCGCCAAGGTCGACAACGACAGCGAACCCGTGCTGACGATTGCGCTGATCGGCGAGCGCTCGATCCGCGATCTCACCGAGCTGGCGGACAAGCTCGTGCGCGTGCAGCTCGAGCGCGCGTCGGGCGTGGGGGAGGTGCGCATCACCGGCGGGCTCGAGCGCACGATGAACATCTGGCTGGATG
This sequence comes from Planctomycetota bacterium, assembly GCA_031413895.1. Taxonomy (GTDB): domain Bacteria; phylum Planctomycetota; class UBA1135; order UBA1135; genus JANLUN01. The sequence continues at coordinate 12,323 of JANOFY010000374.1, forward strand.
CCGACAAGCTCGTCGCGCACGGCATACCCGTCACGGCGGTGCGCGATGCGATCGCGGCGCAGAACGCGGACATCCCCGGCGGCAACGTCACGACGCCGGACAGAGAGCAGAGCCTGCGCACGCTCGGACGCCTCGTCGACGAACGCGCGTTCGGTGAGCTCGTCGTCGAGTCGACCGACGGTGTTCCCATCCAGATCCGCGATCTGGGCCGCGCCGAGGACGGCACTGCGGAACGGCGCACGCTCGCGCGTTGGAATCGCACACCGACCGTCGTCGTGGAGATCGTGCGCCAGTCGGGCGCGAACACCGTCGAAGTGATCGAAGGGGTCAAGGCGCTCGTCGAGCGCGTGCGTCCGCAGTTGCCCGCCGACGTGCGGCTCGAGATCGTGCGCGACCAGTCGCGCTACATCGATGCGGCGCTGGGCGAGATCAACGTTCACCTGGTCTTGGGATCAGTCCTGGCGAGCCTCGTCGTGCTCGTGTTCATGCGGAACTGGCGTGCCACCGTGATCGCGGCCATCGCGATCCCCGTGTCCGTCGTCGCCACGTTCGGCGCGATGTGGCTGCTCGACTTCACGCTGAACAGCGTGACGATGCTCGCGCTCGTGCTCATGGTCGGTGTCGTGATCGACGACGCGATCGTCGTGCTCGAAAACATCTTCCGCTTCGTCGAGGAGAAGGGGATCCCGCCCATGCAGGCGGCGCGCGAGGCGACGCGCGAGATCGGGCTCGCGGTGCTGGCCACGACGCTCAGCCTCGTCGTGATCTTCGTCCCGGTGTCGTTCATGTCGAGCATCGCCGGGCGCTTCCTCTATCAGTTCGGCATCACCGCGGCGGTGGCGGTGCTCGTGAGCTTGTTCGTCTCGTTCTCGCTGACACCGATGATGGCGTCGCGGCTCCTGCGGCGTACGGGTACTTCGTCGCACTCCGCGACCGGAACGTCGCGCGCTGGTTTCTACGCGTACATCGATCGTGCGTACGGCGTCGTGCTGCGCTGGTCGATGCGGCACCGGCTGGTGATGAGCGTCCTCGCGCTGCTCGTGATCGCGAGCTCGGTTCCGCTGTTCGCGAGAGTGCCGGAGGAGTTCGTGCCGGCCGACGTCGATGAAGCGGAGTTCGGCGTCACCGTCAACGCACCCGAAGGCACCGGCGTCGACGCGATGGATCAGGCGATGGCTGCGATCGAGAGCGACGTTCTCGCCGTGCCCGGCGTGCGCGACGTTCTCGCGACGACGGGCGGCGGATTCCTCGGCCAGGTGAACCAGGGCAACCTCTACGTGCGCATCGCGCCGCACGAGGAGCGACTGTGGTCGCTGTCCCGGATGTGGCGGGAGACGCTGCACGGCCGTCCGTCCGCCGCGTTCGAGGGCAACTACTCGCAGGCGGACGTGATGACCGCGATCGATGCGCGCCTCAAGCGCTACACCGATCTGCGCGTCCAGGTCCGCAACTTCCAGTCGATCAACCTCGGTGGCGGGCCCAGCGACATCGACTTCGTGATCCGCGGGCCGTCGGTCGACGAGCTCTCGCGCTACGGCGAGGAGCTGCGCCGTCGGGGCGTCGCCGCGGGCGGCTTCCGCGGACTCGACACGTCGCTGCGCATCAACAAGCCCGAACTGCGTGTGCACATCGACCGCGAGCGCGCCGCCGACCTGGGCGTGCGGGCGCGCGACATCGGCACGGCACTGCGACTCATGGTCGGCGGCGCCGAGGATGTCTCTCGATTCCGCGACCCGGCGACGGGCGAGAACTACGAAGTGCGCTTGCGCCTCGAAGAGCGCGACCGCAGTCGCAGCGACCTCGTCGACGCGCTGTACTTGCCCGCGCGCAGCGGCGATCTCGTCCAGCTGTCGAACATCGCGTCGCTCGAGTCGTCGCTCGCGCCGTCGCGCATCGACCGGCTCGACCGGCAACGAATGGTGTCCGTGCGCGGCGGCACGGCACCGGGATACGCGCTCGGCGATCGGCTCGAGGTCTTGAAGGACCTCGCGGAAGAGCTCGACATGCCGGCGGCGTATTCGACGACGCTGCTCGGCCGCAGCCGCGAGCTCGAGCGCACGTCGCGCGAGCTCGTGATCGCGTTCGTGCTCTCGATCGTGTTCATGTACCTGATCCTGGCGTCGCAGTTCGAGAGCCTCGTCCACCCGTTGACGATCCTGCTCTCGCTGCCGCTCTCGATTCCGTTCGCGCTCGTGTCGCTGTGGGCGACCGGCGGGACGCTCAATCTCTACTCAGCACTCGGCATCCTCGTGCTCTTCGGCGTCGTGAAGAAGAACGCGATCCTGCAGATCGATCACACGAACGCGTTGCGAGCGGCGGGAATGGACCGTGCGCAGGCGATCCTCAGCGCGAATCGCGATCGCTTGCGGCCGATCCTCATGACCACGCTCGCGCTCGTCGCGGGCATGTTGCCGCTCGCGCTGGGCACGGGGCCGGGCGCCGAGGAGCGACGCGCGGTCGCCGTCGTCGTGATCGGTGGTCAGAGCCTGTGTCTCTTGCTGACGCTGCTCGTCACGCCGGTCGCGTACTCGCTCTTCGACGATGCGGCCAGGATGTTCCGGCGTCGCGCGAAGGACGGTGCGTCGGATGCATCGCGCGCGTCGCTGGCTGCCGCTGAGCTCCCGCGGTCATGACGGTGGGTGCAGCTGGGAGCGCGATCGGTACGGTGGGCGCAGGACCCGTTTTTCCGCCTGACTAGGTTCTCAAAAGCCAGGCATCGAGAGAGTGCTCAGGGCCGTACACCCGTCGAGCCAACCGGCTCCCAGCGACACTATCTGCACTTGGGACGCGCTCAATCGGCCGCCAGTTCCCTCGCCCGCGCCGGTTGTCCGATTTCCGCGATGAGATTCCCGGCGAGCAGCGCGATCCCACCGGCCCACAGGTAGGGCGTCATCTCGTCCATGCCGGCCCAGATTCCGATCGCTGCGGCCCAAATCGGTTCGAACGCATAGATGATCGCGGCGCGCACCGGTTCGATCTCGCGCTGGTAGATGTTCATCAGCGACAGCGCCAGCACCGTCGCGAGGATCGACGAGAGCAGCACCGGCTGGAGGAACTGTGCGGAGAAACACAGATCGGTGATTTGCTCGCGAGTCGGTGAGTCCGAGGCAGCCAGCGCGATGGCGAGCAGGCCGAGGCTCGCGAGCGCGACGACCACGAAGCTCGTGAACGTGACAGGCAGCGGCGCGACACGCTTGGTGACACGGTCCGTCACGAGGATGTGGATCGCGAACACGAGCGCGCAACCCACCGTCAAGAGCTCGCCGCGACTGAACGCAAACTCCGGCCGGCCGCGGATGATCCCCGCGCCCAGCGTGGCCAAGACGACCCCGGCGATCAGCGCGGGGCGCACACCGCGCCTGGCCGTCAGGATCGCGGTGAAGACGACGTAGAGACTCGTCAGAAATGCCGAGACCCCGGGCGACACGTCGTCGAGTCCGAACATTTGGAGCACGAACCCGCCGAAGAGCAGGACTCCGATCCAAAAGCCACCGGTCCATGCGGCTCGGTCGAGTCCACGGCGCGCGGCGGGAACGAACGCGAACATGCAGATCGCCGCGATTCCGAACCGCAGCGACATGAAGAGCGCGACTCCGAGCAGGAGCTGCCCCGCGCCCAGCTTCGATTCGACCGCTTCCACCCCTGCTTTCATCCAGACGAACGTGCCGCCCCAGATCAGCGTGACCACGAAGAGCGCGATCACGGCGGAACGCGAGCGACGCGAACGAATCGGTGTATTCATTGGGCGCGCAGCACCCTAACGGGCGACCAGGGCGGCGCAAGGTCGGGACGGCGCCGGCGAACGACATGCAGCACGATCGAGCCAGTGCTAACCTGTGCACTTCCACAGGCCGCAGTCTCGCAGTGCGCGAGTGTCCAGGGTCGCGCCGATTGGAATCCAAGGCCATGAACGTGCTTCGACGGCTCTCCCGCGTCTCCATTTCGCTCGCGCTCCTTCTCGGCGCCGCAAGCTGCGTCAGCGATCGTCAGGTCATCGCGCAAGCGAACGAGCAGCACATGTCGCTGTCGCCGGCGGTCATGGCGAATCCGGACCTCGACCGGTACTTGCAAGCCATGGGCGATCGGATCATCGATGCGGCCAAGGAATACGACACGCAGCACGTGGAAAAGGGCGGCGAGTCGCGTGACTGGATGTTCTCGAAGGACATGCAGTTCCACCTCGTCAACAGCGAGACGCTGAACGCCTTCACGACCGGCGGCGAGCACATGTACATCTACAGCGAGCTCCTCGAGACCTGCCGCTCCGAGGACGAGCTCGCGGCGGTGATGGCGCACGAGTACGCGCACGTGTACGCGCGCCACGTGCACAACGGTATTCAGCGTCAATACCTGATCGTCGCCGGCAGCGCCGCCGTCGGCATCGCGGCTCACGAGGTGGCCGGCGGCGAGCACGCGGACGAGGTGGGGTACCTCGCGGGAGCGGGCGCGATGATGCTCGGGCAGTTCCTGTCGATGGGCTACACGCGCGACGACGAGGCCGAGGCGGACGAGCTCGGGTTCGTCTTCTACACGCGCGCGGGCTGGGATCCGGAGCACTTCGGCGACTTCTTCCAGCAGCTGATCGACAAAGGCATGGACACGACTCCCGAGCACTTGAGCGACCACCCCACGCTCGCGAGTCGCGTCGAAGCGGCCAAAAAGCGCGCCGCGCGTCTGCCGCCCGAGGCCGCGGACTGGCGGCGCGAACCGGTGGCCGATCTCGCCGGCTACGCCGCGAAGAAGGACCTGGTGACGCAGGTCAGCGCCAGCTCACCCAGCGACAAGGACATCCAGTCCGCGCAGACGTTGCTCTCCGCCGTGCCGAGCTGCTTGCTGCCCGTCGACGCGCCCGAGCAGAAAGCTGCGCAGCACAAGATCGAGCTCGCGCTGGACTCGCTCGGCAAGACCCTCAAGAAGTAGGGTGCTCCCCGCGTTCGCGCCGGGTCCGATCAGCGGTTCTTCGTGAACCAGTCCGCGTTGATCTTCGTGAAGTGCACCCACTTCTCCGGGAGCTCAGGCTCGTCGAAGATCGCGTCGACCGGGCATTCCGGGACGCACGCGCCGCAGTCGATGCACTCATCGGGGTTGATGTAGAGCATCTCGTGCTGGGCGAAGTCGGGCGCGTTCTTCGTCGGGTGGATGCAGTCGACGGGGCACACCTCGACGCAGGCCGTGTCCTTGGTCCCGATGCACGGTTCGGCGATCACATAGGTCATGGGCAGGGGCTCCAGCGGGGGGCTCGGGGGCGAGCCCGAGGGCGCGCAATCGTAGTTGAGGGGCCTTGTTTTGCAACCCCGCGCGGGTCGCGGATCGCGCGTCCTCTCGGCGTGAAAAGCGACGGGCGAGCTCACCCTCTCCAGCCGCGCATCGGCGGACGCTATCGTGGTCGTCGCCCGATCGAGTCCGGGCGAGCTCCCACCCTTGACCCCGATCCTCAGCCTGCCCGCCGAAGTCGCGTTCGTGTTTCGTCCTCTCTCGTGGGCGGCCATCGCAGCGGCCTATCTCTTGGGCTCGATCCCGTTCGGGCTGGTGCTCGCGAAATGGATCCGCGGCGTCGACCTGCGACAGTTCGGGAGCGGCAACATCGGCGCGGCGAACGCCGTGCGCGCGATGGGGCGCGGCTGGGGACTCGTGGCGTTCGCGCTCGACTTCTTAAAGGGGTGGGGGCCGGTCTTCTTCTGCGCGCACTACGCGGGCGAAGACCCGCGGCTCGTGCCGCTGCTCCTCGTCGTGTGCGGCACCGCGGCCGTGCTCGGACACTGCTACTCGATCTACTTGGGCTTTCGCGGCGGCAAAGGCGTCGCGACCGGTTGCGGCGCGATCGTCGCGATCGATCCGCGCATCTTCCTCGCCGGCGGCGTGGTGTGGCTCGTCACGCTCTTCACGACGCGCTACGTCGGCCTGGCGTCGATCATGATGGGTCTCACGTTTCCGATCGCGACGTGGTTCCTGGCGGCCGAGTCGGAGCGCGCGCTCTTGATCGGTTCGACGCTGCTCACAGTGCTCATCCTCGTGCGTCACCGATCGAACCTGCAGCGCATGCTGGCCGGCACGGAACCGCGCGCGGGCTCGAAACCCTCTTCGTCACACGCGGCGAAGCCGAACGGCTGAGTTCCATAATGGCGCGCGCACTCGTGATCGGTGACGGAAGCTGGGGGACGACCCTGGCGCTCTTGCTCGCGCGCAAGGGCATGCGCGTGCATCTGTGGTCCGCGTTCCAAGAGCACGCGGAGGAGCTGCGCAAGTCGCGCGAGAACAAGCGCTTCCTGCCCGGCATTCCGTTGCCGCCCGAGATCGAGATTTCGGCCGATCCGTATTCGGCGGCCGACGGCGTCGACCTCGTCGTCAGCGTGGTCCCGACGCAATACCTGCGCGGTGTCGCGCTGCGCTTCGAGGACGCGCTGCCCGGCAACATGCCGATCGTCAGTGCCACGAAGGGCATCGAGATCGAGACGTTCAAGACGCCCAGCCAAATTTTGGCCGAGGTGCTCGGCGACAGGCCGCTGTGCGTGCTCTCCGGTCCGAGTCATGCCGAGGAGGTGGCGCTGCAAAAGCCGGCGTCGGTCGTCGCCGCGAGCCACGACCGCGCTTTCGCGGCGCGCGTGCAATCCGCGTTCAACTCGCCGAACTTTCGCGTGTACACGCACGGCGATCCGCTGGGCGCGGAGCTCGCGGCGGCGTTGAAAAACGTGATCGCGATCGCGGCCGGCATCAGCGACGGGCTCGAGCTCGGCGACAACGCCAAAGCGGCGCTCCTGACGCGCGGCATGTTCGAGATGGCGCGCTTCGGGCGCGCGCGCGGTGCGACGTCCGAGACATTCTTCGGTCTGGCCGGCTTCGGCGACCTGGTCACCACGTGCTGCTCGCGCCACTCGCGCAATCGCGCGGTCGGCGAAGCGATCGGGCGCGGCGCGAAGCTCGAGGACGTGCTCGCGAACATGAAGATGGTGGCGGAGGGCGTGTTCACCGCGAAGGCGCTGTTCGGTCCCGAAGCCGACATCGGCGACGTCTCGATGCCGATCGCGGAGCAAGTGCACGCGGTGCTCTTCGACGGCAAGAGCCCGCGCGAGGCCGTGCTCGACTTGATGACGCGCACGCCCACCGGCGAGAGGGACAGCCTCGCCGAGGACTACGCGTGAGCGTGCTGCAGACCTTCACGCTCTTCTTCGTGTTGACGCTGGTGGCCCTGGGCGCGGCCGTGTTCACGGGCTTCAAGGCGCGGAGACGATGGCACATCGCGAGCGTGGTGAGCGCCGTAGTGATGCTCGGAGTGACGATCTATTTCGCGCTCGAGCTGGGCAAGCTCTACGACCTCGAGTCGGCCGGCGTGATCACGCCGATCCATCTCACGCTGGCCAAGATCACGACCGCGGCGTTCTTGCTGCCGATCGCCGCGGGAGTGCGCACGATCTACAAACCGACTGCGCGCGCGCTGCACCGGCGTCTCGCGTACGTCGCGCTCTTGATGACGGTCGTGACCGCGATCACCGGCGCGATCATGATCCTGATGTCGGCGCCGCGCGAGGCGCTCTAGGCGCGCGGCTCAGCCCAACCGCTGTTGACGCGGTGTCATCGCGCTCTCCAGCGATCGTGTTTGCTCCGTGCGGATGACGCGCAGCGTCTTGATGACGCTCGGAAGCAGCAGCAAACTCCCGTTCGCGAACAGTGGGATCAACGTGAAGAGCAGCCACGCCAGTCGCGCGCGCATGGAGAAGATCGCGGCCGCGAGACCGACCGCCGCGAAGACCGCCGAGAACGTGCACACCGATTCGAGCGCGGGCGCGCTGTCCGGCGCCAGACGCGTCCAAAAGGCGAACACCCAGAAGCTGCCCCAACCGACGGACGCCAAGCACATCGACGCCATCCAGGTGCGATGGCGGCGGCGCACGACGGTGCGGATTCTCCAGAGCTTGCGAACGGGCCGTGCCACGCGCGGATTGTCGCCCTGCGCGCGCGGCGGCTCAAGCGAGCGTGTCGCCCTCGAGGGCGAGCTTCAATTGACGGCGCGCGGCGCCCTCTCTATAACCTCCTGGCCAAAATTGGCGTCGGGGCGTGGCGCAGCATGGCTAGCGCGCTGCAATGGGGTTGCAGAGGTCGGAGGTTCAAATCCTCTCGCCCCGACCATCGCGATCCCTATCGATCGCGTGTTGCCGGCGGAGCAGATGCGGAAGACAAGCGGAGAGTTGCTTCCGCTCAGGACCTGGCCCACCTGAGTCGTCGCTCGCGCCGCGAGGGCGTCGAGTAGTCTCAGCGTTCCTTGCGGCCTATGGGTCGCGCAAAGATCCAGGCTCATGACGCTTCGTGAATTGAGCGGCGCACTGCTCGCGGTGTGCGTGGGAGTGCCAGTGGCGGCGCAAGTCACTCCGCTGCAGGGCAACGCGCAAGATGTGACGGCCGAAGGCCGCGTGCGCGTCGAGCTCGTGACGCCGCGCGACACATGCTTTGTTCAGGAGCCGATCTCGATCCGCGTGCGCATCAGCGCCGATCGCGAGCTGGCGCAGACGAACCTCGTTCCGATGTTCCGTCAGCCGCTCGACTTTGCGGCCCAGCTCGTCCTCCCGTGGATCGATGACTTACCCGGCACGATCGCGCTCGGTTCGCAGGCACGCGAGCCCTCCGACGAACTGCAACGGAGCCTGGCCCTCAACGACGGCGTCGTGCGTGCGACCGTGCTGCCCGATCGCGAGATCGACGGCCGCGCGTTTCTCGTGCTCGAGATCGAGCGGCGCTACTTCGCCACGCGCGCGGGTGAGCTCAGGGTCCCCGCGCCGATCCTGCGCTTCGCTTTTGCGACGCATTTCGAGGACGACTTCATCTCGGGACGCGTGGCGTCCAATCGAGTCGAAGCGTTCGTGCGCGGCGAGCCGCTGTCGCTCAAGGTCGCGCCGCTTCCCGACGTCGGTCGTCCGCCCGAGTTCACCGGAGCCGTAGGACACTTTTCATGCTGGGCGGAGGCGCGCCCAGCCGTCGTCGAAGTCGGCGAGAGCTTGAAGCTCGTGCTGCACATCGAGGGCGAAGGCAATCTCCAATCGTTCGACCCGCCGCGCTTGGACGACTGCGCGGGCTTCGACCTCCACGGCGTGATCGACGACAAGGGCGCGGCGCGCCGAACGATCACGTACGACCTCGCGCCGCGCACCGCGGACATCACGCAAGTGCCGCCGATCCCGTTCGCGTTCTTCGAGACCGGTCCTTCCGCTCAATACCGCCTCGTGTACACGTCACCGATCTCGATCGTGGTGCAGCCGTCGTCGCGCGGGACGCCCACGGTCAACGATGCACCGGCACCGAGTACGCGCGCGAGCAAACCGTCCACATCCCGCTCGCTCGTCTGGACGGGAGTTCTCGCCGTCACGGGACTCCTCGCCGTCGCGATCTTCCCGCGATTCCGCGCCCGCCGCAGCCCGGCCTAGCGACCGGTCCGCGCGGAACTTGGCGGTCTTCGCCGGGTTACTCTCGGCATGTCCTCGAGCGCCGCCGGAATCCTCGCGGTCGCTCCCTTCGCGATCGTCGTCTCGCGCTGGTTTCGCTCGCACCGACCGGCGCAGGTGGATCGAGCGCGAGCGCGAGCACGCGTTGCGGCGCTCGCGTTCCGTGAGGCGACCGAGATGCCGAGCACCGACGTAGCGGATGCATTCGCGGAGTTCACGGCTGCGTGTCTCGCGTGCTCCGTGCGAACGGTGATCGGGCCCGATCTGTCGACGCGGCTCTCGAACGCGGGAGTCGCGCACGTCCATGCTTCGCGCGCCGCGGAGCTCTTCGATCACCTGATCGCGTCGCGCCACGAGGGTCGCGCGTCCGAAGCGCTCGTCGAGCACGCCCGCGCGCTCGTCGACGAACTCGCGACGGAGTTCCGTGACGGCGGAGTCACGCGCGTCGATCAGGCGTAGTCGAGCAGCTTGTGCTCGGGATGCTTGCGCACCGCGGCGCGCTTGTCCCACTGCGTCTGGAAGAGGACCACGGTCCGTCCACGCGCATCACGCGCGACGATCGACGTCGTGGGTGCCGTGAAGCTCGCACGGTCGCCCTCGAGCCACGCGCTGCACTCGAAGGGCAATTTCGAAACCGTCGTCTCGACGCCGTACTCGTCGCGCATCCGGTACTGGAGCACCTCGAACTGCAGTTGACCCACCGCGGCGATCATCGGCGCGGCCATCGTGTTGTCCAGTTCCCACAAGAGCTGCACGGTGCCTTCCGCGGTCAGCTGGTTCATGCCCTTGTCGAACGACTTGCGTTTCGTGAGGTCGTTCGGCGTCACGCGCGCGAACACCTCAGGCTGGAACAGCGGCAGCGGCTTGTGATTGAAGCCCCCGTCGATGGAGATCGTGTCGCCGATCTGGAACATGTCGCGGTTGATCAAGCCCACGACGTCACCGGGATAGGCGACGTCGACCGTGTTGCGCTCCTGCGCGACGATCGAGTGCGGGCGCGAGAGGCGCACGTCGCGATCGAGACGGTGGTGGTGGACGACGACGTCGCGCTCGAACTTTCCGGAGCAGATGCGCACGAACGCCAAACAGTCGCGGTGCCGTTGATCCATGTTCGCTTGGATCTTGAAGACGTAGGCGCTGAACGGCGCTTCGACTGGATCGAGCAGCTCTTCGCCGCCGTCCGGCAGATCGACCGTGCGAGCGTGAGGCGGCGGCGCGAGGTCGACGAACGCGTCGAAGAACGGTTCGACGCCGAAGTTCGTCAGCGCGGAGCCGAAAAACGTCGGCGTCACTTCGCCGCGCAAGAACGCGTCGCGCGAGAACGGATTGCCGGCGACCGACAGCAGCTCGAGGTCGTGATGCGCCTTGGCGACGAGCGCCTCTCCGATGCGTTCGGTCGTGCGCGGATCATCCAGCGAGACTTGCTCGAGCTCCGCTTTCTGCGCGCCGGCGCCGGCCGTCTTGCGGAAGAGCAAGACCTCGCGCGTCGCGGGCGCGAGCACGCCGGCGAACTCGCGGCCAGATCCAATCGGCCAATTGAGCGCGCTGGCGTGGATGCCGAGCACTTCCTCGACTTCCGACATCAAGTCGAGCGGATCGCGGCCGGGCAAGTCCATCTTGTTGATGAACGTCAGCACCGGGATCTTGCGCAGGCGGCAGACCTCGAACAGCTTGCGCGTCTGCGTTTCGACGCCTTTGCCCGCGTCGAGCACCATGATCGCCGAGTCCGCGGCGGTCAGCGTGCGGTACGTGTCCTCGCTGAAGTCTTGGTGACCGGGCGTGTCGAGCACATTGATCACCGTGCCCTTGTACGGAAACTGCATCGCCGACGACGTGATCGAGATGCCGCGCTCCTGCTCCATCCCCATCCAGTCGGCATGGTGAAGAACCGCAAG
>JANOFY010000375.1:0-2308 GCA_031413895.1 Planctomycetota bacterium
GCGCGGCAGGGGGCGGAGAAAAGTGACTGACACCGTACTTCGGGGCGACGTACTTCGGGGCGACGCCGTACTTCCGGGCGACGCGACGACCGGCGTCTGGTCGTACTCGAGGTCCGCACTTCGTGCCCGACTCTCGGCCGCGACTCGGCCGTGGGCGTCCGCCGCCGCCGCCGTCGCCGTGCTCCCGAGCCTCAGCTCGCCGTCTCTCAGCTCGCCGTCTCTCAGCTCCAAGGAATCCGCTTCGCCAGGACGCTCTTGGGCCCGACGACGACCGGCGTCTGGTCGTACTCGAGGTCCGACAGCGTCTTCCCGACGTCACGAACCAGCGAGTTGAAGCTCATCAGCGGACGGCGGCGGGAGCCGGCGCGTCGCTCGCGCAGCAGTTTCACCAGCGACCAGGTGAACGCGCCGTGGGAGATCACCCCATGGCGGTACTCGTAGGCGAGCTGGTCCTCCTGACACGCCTCGAGGAGCACCGGCAAGTACGGGCCGTAGTGGTCGAGGTCCTTCCGCACCTTGTCGTAGGTCGGGTCGGGCAGCGTGCGCAGCGCGACGCTGCGGCCGAAGCGCCGCTTCGAGCCCGAGCTCCCCACGTACTTCTTGGGATCCTTGCTCCGGCTCATGCCCTTGTTCTGGAGCTGGAGATCGCGCGGCACCCACATCTGGTACTTGGGCTCCCAGCGCAGTGCCCGGTGGCGGATGTCATCGGGCGGCGTGATGCCGCGAATCCGCGCGCCGCCCTCGCGCGTCATGCCGCCGGAGTGGCAGCAGTCGAGCACCGCCGCGAAACGCGCCCTGTACGGCAGCTGGCTGTAGAGCTCGGAGAACTGATCGTCGGTGACCGCGCTCTCGAGCGACCAGTCGAAGTCCCACGGCACGAGGCACTCGTCCATGCGGTCGACCTTGTCGTCGGGGCCGTAGGCCGGGATCTGCGCGCCGTGACCGCTGTAGTAGAAGAAGCGCTCGGCGCCGTCTTCCGTGCCATCGAGGAGCCACTCGAGCCGCTCGAGGATGCCCTTCGCCGTCGCGCGGCCATCGAGGACGACGCGGATGTCGTCGGACGCGTAGCCGTTCTCCTGCAGGAGCGAGCTCATGAGGAAGACGTCGTTCACGCAGCCCTCGAGCCGGTCCTTCGCCTCCGGGTACTCGTTGATGCCGACGAGGAGCGCGCGCCGCTTGGGCTTCTTCTCGAGCGTGGCGACCGCCTTGTCGGCGCGCGTGAGCGCCTGGATGTGAGCGCGATCCACGCCGCGCGCGCCGGTGGCGCCGACCACCTCGCGCCAGACACGGTTCACGGTGTTGGCGTGGCCGAGGTACTGCAGCGCGTCGTGGTCGGCCATGCCCGCGACGTCGAAGTCGGTCTGCACCTGTGCGAACGTGGCCTCCTCGAGCCGGATCTTCGCCGTGAACACGTCGTCGTGGCGGTTGTAGAGGTGGAACCAGTGCCGCGCGGAGAGCGCCTGGATGCGCCCGCCGAACGTGCTGCGCACGAACGGATTGCCGATCTGCGATCCGAACGTGACGAACACGCGGTCCTTGATCGCGGCGGTGCCGGCGCCGCGCAGGAACGTGTCGTAGCAGACGAGCGAGCCCAGGCTGTGCGCGAGCACGATGTCGGGCGCGGTCGCGCGCATGCCTTGGAGCAGACGGTCGCGCGTCTTCTTGCGCAGGCTGTCGCTCTCGGTCCACTGCACGACCATGCCGGCAGTCCAGCGCATGTTCTCGGAGAGGTCGCCGACGCCGCGCGCGGGAGCGCCGAGCGCGCGGTCGCGACGGAACAAGTCGCCGATGCCGTGCCAGATGCCGCTGCCGAGGAGCTTCGCGACCGCCGCCGCGCTGCGCAGCGCGTTGAGCGGCGCCTTCTCGAAGAGGTCGTCGTAGTCGAGGAACTGGACGTCGACTTCGCGCCCTGAGGACCAGGTCGATACGCCGTCGCGGATGACTTCGCGCCAGTCCTCCTGCCAGCGCAGATCACGTTCTTGACCTCCGATGCCGTGGACACACAGGACGACGAGCGGGCGAGCGGGCATGACGACCTCCGTGGGTTTCCGTTGGCCTCGGTTGGCCTCCGGCGACCTCAGTTGACTCGGGAAGTGGGAGTGCGCTGAGGCTACTGCGCCGGAGTGGACGCCTCCAGTCACGGATCGATTCCAGGCGCGGTCTGTCCGAGGGCTGATCCGTTCGCGAACCGAACTTCGATCGAAGGCGACGTCGGTCGAGTCGGCCAAGACCAATCGAAGGCGATGTCGGTCGAGTCCAAGTGTCCGCGCAAGTACGGCGTCCGAAGTACGGCGAGAAGTACGGTGTC
>JANOFY010000376.1:0-3971 GCA_031413895.1 Planctomycetota bacterium
TCCTTGTCGATCGCGTCGAGCAGGTGCAGGTACTCCGCCGCGCTGGAGATGCTGACTAGCGCGCGCAACTTGCCGTTGCGCAAGTCGACGAAGGGCTTCGTCTTGGGGTCGGGCTCGGACGGCGTGTAGATGGCCTCTTCGGCCTTGGCGTCGGACTTCTCGGCCTTCGGTTCGTCCTTCGCCTCTTCCTTCTTCTCTTCGCCTTTCTTCTCCTCGCCCTTCTTCTCTTCTGCTTTCTCGTCGGGCTTCTTGGCGGGAGCTTTCTTCTTCTTCGCTTCCTGGTCCTTATCCCACTTCTCGCGCGCCTTCTTCTCCTTGGCGTCGTACTCGTCGGCCTTCTTGAAGCCGTCGCGCAGGAGCTTCTTCGAGTTCGAAGCGGCGCGCATGATGATCTTCAGATACGCCGGATCGTGGACACGCATCTCCTCGGGCGTGTTGCCCGTTGGACGCACGACGACCGCTTGTCCCGGGATGCCATTGCCCGCCGGGTAGAGTCCGAGCGTCGTCACGCCGAACTTCACGACCTCGGCGTAGTCCTCCGCAGCCGGGTACAGCTCGTCGAACGCGCGCACGTCCGGGTTCATCTCGTCTCCGCCGTCCCCTTCGAGACCCAGGCGCGAGTACGCGTTGACGAGCCCCGGCATCACGACCCAATCCGGACGGTCGATGATCGGAATGCCGCGCTCGATCGGCAGATCCTCGCCGATCGTCACGATCTTGCCGCCTTCGACCAGGATCACCGCGTGCTCGACCGTGCCTTTGGACACCGTTTCGGCGCGCCCGACGCGGATCGCGTAGAAATCGGTGCGCGGCGCGGGCGGCGTCCATGCGGCGGGCGCGAACGAGAGGAGGATGCTGGGAAGGCTCATGGGATTCGTGTCTTCGTGCGCGTCAGAACCATTGTCCGTCTCGTGCTCGGTCGTATTGGATCTCACCGTCGATCAGGACGAGATCGACGCGGGAACGCGGATCGAGCGGATCGCCGGTGCGAATCACGAGGTCCGCGTCCTTGCCGACCTCGAGGCTCCCGACGCGGTCGTCGATGCCGAACACGCGCGCCGGGTGGATCGTGCACGCGCGCAGCATCGTGTACGCATCGGCGCCCAGGCGCGCGGACATCGATCCTTGGAGGAAGAGCTCTTCCTGAGGCATGACGGGCGAGTCGGTGCATACCGACAGGTCCTTCGCGCCGGCGTCGAGGTACTTGCTCACGGTGCCCGTGATCGCGCCGTCGCGTGTCGAGAAGTAGTCCATCGTCCGCGGTCCCGCGTTGACCGGTGCGCCCAGGCCCACGATGTACTGCGCTGTCGCGTGCGCGTCGAAGCAACCGTGGCTCAAGACGCAGCGTGTGCCGTACTTGTCTTTCCACATCCGCGCCGCGTCCGCGAATCCGTCGCTGCCGGCGCAGTGGATGAGCACGGGCAGGTCGCCGGATTGCACGCGCTGCAGGTTCGCGAGCGCCGGATCGGTGCGCTGTTCGCGATTGGCAGCGATCGCCTTGTCGTTGACGTCCTCGAGCAGCCAGCCAAGTCCCGCGCGAGTCGCACCGAAGTCGCCCGCGCGCCGCTCCGGGTTGTAGGACTGCGCGACCTTCATTCCGCCCGGATCCTTGAGCACGGTGTCTTCGAAGTTCGCGCTCGTCTTGCTCTTGTAGAACACGCCGAAACCGCTCAGCGACGTTCCGCTGCCGGGGATGCCGAACAGCGTGGTCACGCCGCCCGCGCACGCGCGCCTGATCTCGCGATTGCCCGGCCGCAGCGCGGAGGAAGCGCGGAACTCCGGATTGATCGGCAGGACCATGTCGTTGATGTCGCCCCAGCTTCCGGTGTGGATGTGGGAGTGAAGCTCCACCATTCCCGGTGTCGCCCAGCCGCCCTGAAGGTCGATGCGCTCGTAGCCGCTGGGGATCTCGCGCGGCTCACCGACGTAGGCGATGCGGCCGCCCTTGATGAGCACGAGCCCAGGCGTGAAGACACGATCATCCCCGTCGACGGTCAGCACCTTCGCGCACGTCAACGCGATGCCGTGCTCGTTCGGACCCACCGGCGCGAGGTCGGGTTTCTTCGACTTGCTCGACGCGCACGCGCAGAGCAGCGCGAGCCCGATGACGCCGAGCGTGGACGCTGAGACGCCGAGCGCGGACGCTGAGCGCGCTCCACGCAGCCTGCGCGGCTCGTGCCGTCGGGCGGCCGCTTGCCGCGCCGTGAAGTCGCCGCTCGCTACCACCGTCGACCTTCGCGATTGGCGTCGTACACGCGCTTGCCTTCGATGAACACGACGTCGATCGCCGAGCGCGGATCGATCGGATCGCCGCGAATGACCAAGACGTCAGCGTCTTTCCCGGGCGCGAAGCTCCCGACGCGATCGGCGATGCCCGCGGTCTTGGCGGGGACGATCGTCAATCCGCGGACCGCGTCCATGTTCGAGTTGTCGAACCCGTAGTGCACGGCGCACGTCGCTTGCACCGCGAGTTCCTCTTGAGGAACGACGGGCGAATCGGTGTTGAAGCCGACCATCTTGTGACCGGCTTGCTGATAGCCCGCGGCGATGCCGAGGATCTTTCCGTCGGTGTCGCACGAGAGGAACGGAATCGTCCGATCGATCTCGCGCGGACCGATGATCGCCTGGACGCCGAGCTCCTGCGCGAGCGGCGCCGTCTTCATGCCGGCGAACTCGCCGTGGTCGATGTACACGTCGAGGCCGAACTCCTGACGCACCATCGTCAGCGTCATCTGCACCACTTGGTACATCTGCGTGTGCGTCGAGACCTGCGTCTTCTTGCTGAGGAGATCGCGGAACACCTCCCACTGGATATTCTTCTCGGGCTTCGGGCCCTTCCCGTCCTCGAACTGCTTCCACTGTCGCGCGTACGCGAGCCCACGGCGGAACGTGTTGCGCGTGTTCCAGTTCATGTGCGAGCGGCCGACGCCGATGGCCCAGCGCTCGGGATTGCCGGCTTGCGCGAGCTTGAGCGAGCCGGGATTGCGAATCTCCATCTGCTCGTACTGCGGAAACCCGGTCTTCAGCAGGACGCCTTGCCCGCCCATGTTCGTGCCCGATCCGGGGATGAAGAGCACGCTCGTCACGCCACCGGCGACTGCTTTGCGCAGGTACGTATTGTCGGGCCGCACGGCGGCGCTCGCCCGCAGCTCCGGGTTCGTCATGTACACCATGTCGTTGATGTCGTTGACGATGAAGCTCTGGCCCGCGATGTGGCAGTGCAGATCGACGAAGCCGGGGACGAGCCACGCGTCGCCGCAGTCGACGATCTCGTAGCCCGCGGGCACTTCCGTGGTGCGCGCCGGACCGACGGCCTCGATGCGGCCGTTCATCACGAGCATCACGCCGTGATCGACGACGCCGTCGCCGTCGGGACCGACGACCAAGATCTTCTTCGCGCGCAGTGCGAGCCCGGTTTCAGAGCCGCGCTCTCCGGCAGTCGATGTCGAACCGCTGACGACCGTCGCGCAGAACAGCGTCACAGTGAGTGCGAGAAAAGCACGCATCGAGCGCGGGCGAGCGCGGTCTTGTGCCGCGTCCGTCTCGCCGTGCGCCAAGCACGCGGCCTCTCGCCGCGACGGAATGGCGAAGTCGTTCACCCGAGACTCGAAAGCACGCAGTCTTCGCACGTCAGCGCACCTCCTCGCCGTTGACCCACACGCGCGTCACGCTCGTCGACGCGTTGAACGGACTCCCGTCGAGCAACAAGATGTCGGCGTCGAGGCCCGGAGCCAGCAGTCCCACGCGGTCGTCGATCGACAACATGTCGGCCGCGCCGCCGGTCAGCGCGCGCAGCGCACCCTCGGGGCTCATGCCCTGCGAGACGGCGTAGGCCGCCATCAGCGGGATCTCGACCGCGCCTTCCTCCGCCGCGCTGTGAAACGCGACTTGGATGCCGGCGCTCGCGAGCTCCGCGTAGCGATTGCGTTCCTTCGCGCCGGTCTTCGGATCGGTCGTCGTGACGCGCTGTG
>JANOFY010000377.1:0-5120 GCA_031413895.1 Planctomycetota bacterium
AAGCCCCGCGCGTCAACGCCGGCTTCCTGTGCGTGTTCGCCGTCGATCCCGCGCTCGTCGAGCCGCGCCAGACCGCCGAGCCCGTGCTGTACGTCGGCGATCAAACCGCCGAGCGTGTCAATCACGGCGCGCAGTCCGGCCGCGTGGTCGCGATCGTGCCGTGTGCGGTCGACGCCGCCGGCGCGCCGCAGCTCGATTTCGAGCACACGCCGGTTTGGTTCGGCGCACCGGATCTGCCCGAGCGCGTCGACGCCACCGCAATCCGCGCGGCGCGCGCGCTGCACGAGCGTTCGGGCACGGCGCGCTTCACGCACGACGCCGTCGCGACGGCGCGCGCGCGCGGCGGCGCGCCGCTCGAACTTTCGACGCGTGTCGATCTCGAGGAGAGCGCGGCGCTCTTGATCCTCGAGCACTCGCCGGCCGAGTTCGAGCTCGCCGACGGGCTTCTGCGCACGCAGAAGCGCTGATCCACGTCGAGCTCTTCGCGGTCCGCGCTTCCGTAATTAATTCGCGCTGCCGCGCTTCAGGCGGATCACCCACGAGTCGAACCAGTCGGGGCGGCTCGCGAAGAGTCGCGTCGCGGCGCGATTGCTCCACAAGAGCGGGCGGCTGAGGAGGCCGTGCATGCGCGTCGCGTCGAAGTGCATCAGCCCGGGCACCGGCGAGCTCAGCTGGTAGCTGCCCCAGGCTTCGAACACGAGGCCGCGCTTCTCGAGCGCGCTGCGCACGTCGTCTCGAGTCCACGCGTTCATCTCGCGCACGGGCAGCAAGGGTCGACTCGCACGGCGCCGCATCATTCCGCGCGAGGTCGGGTTCAGATCGCCGATCACGAGCGTCGCTCCCGGAGCGAGAGCGCGCACGAGGCCGTCGAGCCAGCGCTCCGCGTCGGACGCGAAACTGATGACGCCCGAGCACAGCACGAGATCGAACGGCTCTTCGCCGCTCGCCGGGAACGGCGGGTCTTCGCCGAACCCCGTGCGGCCGACGAACGAGCTCACGCCTGACGCGCGCGCGTTCTCCTCGGCCAGCTTGACCATCTCGGGGCTGGGGTCGAACGCGGCCAGCGATGCGCCGCGCGACGCGAGCGCTGCTTCGATGCCGACCCAACCCGCGCCGCACCCGAAGTCGAGGATCCGCCGCGCGCTCGTGGTCGCGGCGAACTGGGCGACATGACGCCGCATCCAGCGGAAGTGACCGTACGACGGCCGGCCCGGCTCACCGTTCCAGCCCGCTGCGTTACGGTCGAACTTCAGCACGACTGCGCTCGGATCGAGCACCGCTGCGCGTCGACGTGCCACGAGCACGATGCCGCGCAGCCCGCTCGCGCGTTTCAGCGGCTCGGTCTTGTCGATGTCGACGCGTTCCACGCGGCTGTTCGACATGCGGTAGAGGCGCGACACGTGCGCGAGCGGCCACAGCGCATTGCGCCAGCGCGCGAGCTCGGGATCGGAACGCTGGCCTTCGAGGAACACGAGCAACGTGCCGTCCGCCGACGTCTCGCGGCGCGTGAACTCGAGTAGCGCCTCGCGCGCGGTCTCGGGCGCGAGTCCGGGCGTCACCGCGACCGCTCCGTGCGTCGCTTCGGCGCGTGCCGCGACCGGCGGGTCTCCGAACGTGCGCACTCGGTCGGGACGGATCTCGAGATCGTCGAGCACCGGGCCGAGCGGCAGAGTCTTGAGAGGGGTCAGCACGGGCGGGGGCGCGGATTCTATCCACGCGGAGCACGCGACCGCTCGCGCGCTGCGCCGATCTCGAGCGCGGTCTCGGGCTCGATCGTGGGCTCGGGCTCGCGATCGAGCCGAATCGCGAGCGACAGACTGTACGCGGTCTCGTCCGATGCGCAGAACACCGAATGGAGCGCGGTGTGCGTGAGGCCGTGGTTCGGGAGCACGATCGCGTCGCCCGCGGAGAGCACCGCCGCGTGTCCCGCGTCGGCGAGGAACGACGTGAACTCCGGACCGCGGTTCACGAGCGCGGAGAAGCGCCCAGCGCCGGGGAGCCCGAGCTCGCGCTGCACGAGCGCCGGCTCGCGGACGAGCTCCTGGAAGCGTTCGAACGCGCGCGGCTCCGAGAACAGTTGATGGCGCACCCAGCCCAGTTCGCCCTCCGCGAGCAGTTCGGCGAACTCTCGAATGCGGTGCGCAAGATCGGCGCTCGACAGCGCGAGCCACGCCGTGCGGCCGGTGAGCTGGAGGTAGCACACGCCCAGCTGACCATCGCCCGCGACGTCGCTGTCCGCGGAGAACGCGTCATGGTGGAACAGTGCGCCGCCGTCGGGGCTGTTCCAGTACGCGATGTGTTGGGTGAAGAGCGCGCGCTCGGTGCACAAGCGATCGACGAGGCCGGCGAGCGCTGGGTTGCCCGTGATGAGCGCGCTTTCCGGTAGAAGCGCGGCCGCGAGGTCTGCGACGAGGCGATGCCGCAGGAGATCGCGGCTCGCGTCGTCGTCCTTCTCGCGGCCGAACGACACGCGCGCGCGCAGCGAGTCCTCGCCTTCGTGCGTCGAGAGCCAGCCCGACTTGACCCACAGGTCCGTAATGCGCTTGCGCTGACGTCCGGGCGGCGCGGCGGCCTCGAAGAAGACGCGTTCGAGGTCGCGCTCGGGATCGGCGAACGGCGCTGTCCTGTGCGACGCCTGAAAGCGGTCTGTCAACGCTTCGGAACAGGTCGCGATCCAGCGCTTCAAGCCGCCGGGCTCCTTGAGCGAAGCATGCCGCGCGCTCGCCTGTGCGATTTCGCCAGCGTAGTCCGCGAGCATGGGCTCCGCCGCGCCGGGCAGGACGATCGGGCGCGCCGCGTACCAACGCTGGCGAAACGCGCCCTCGTCCGCGGGGGCAGCAAGCGCTGCCCTGCTCGAACCGAGCCGTCGTGCGCGCTCCGCATCGACCTCGACCCACTCGCCGTGCCACGCACCGCGCCGCGAGAGCGTGACGCGGCTCGTGGTGCACGCATCGAGCGCGTCCAAGTACGCGCGCTCGTCGTGCTGCGACACCGAGAGGACCGGGCGCGCGCCGGGGCAGTGGTCGCGGTCCGGCGCGTCGAGCAAGGACTCGAGCAGCGAGCCTGGGCGCGTGGGTGACGCTGTTCTCGGACGCCTGGGAGTCGCGGTCATCGGTGGGCGCGAGAGGGTATGCGATGCGTTCCACGCGGACCACACAGGATCGCGCGGCAAGCCGCTACAATCCCGCGTTGCATGTCGAGCGATCGACCGACGAAGACATGGCGCATCTACGACGTCGCGCTCGAGGTCGGCGAGCCCGAAGCGCTCCTCCGGGAGCGCGTCTGCCAGGCCGTCGGTCTCGGGCCCGAAGTCCTGCGCGGCTTTCGCATCGTCAAGAAGGCGCTCGACGCGCGCCGGCAAGGGGACGTGAGGCGATTGCGCTTCGTCGTCCACGCCGACCTCGTCGTCGACGCCGGATTCTCGACCGCCGCGTTGACGCGCGCGATCCGCTCGGGTCGCGTCGAGGAAGCGCCGCTGCCGGCCACGCTCCGTCTCGAGCGCATCCACCCTTCCTTGGCCGCGCAGCGCAAGCCGCGGATCGTGGTCGTGGGCGCCGGTCCGGGAGGTCTTTTCGCCGCGTTCTTGCTCGCGCACAACGGAGTCGAGGTCACGCTCATGGACCGCGGCGCGTCGGTGCGCGTGCGCAGCCGCGACATCGCGACGTTCCACCGCACGCGGCGCCCGAACTCCGAGTCGAACCTCTTGTTCGGCGAAGGCGGCGCGGGCACGTACTCCGACGGCAAGCTGTACACGCGCGTCGACGACGCGCTCGAAGTGCCGCTGCTCGAGGTGCTCGTCGGCGCGGGTGCGCCGGAGGACATCGTGTACGACAGCCGCGCGCACATCGGCACGGATCGGTTGCACAAGATCCTGCCCGCGCTGCGCGCGCGCATGGAGCGCGAGGGTGTGCGTTTCGTGTGGAACGCGCGCCTCGACGCGTTGATCGCGCACGGCGGTCCGGAGCAGCGCATTCGCGCGCTCGCGACGAGCGTCGGCGAGATCGCGTGCGATGCGCTGATCCTGGCGACGGGACACAGCGCGCGCGACACCTGGCGCGCGCTACACGCGCAAGGTGTCCGCTTCGAGGCCAAGCCGTTCCAGCTCGGCGTGCGCGTGGAGCATCCCCAAGGGCTCGTCGACGTCGGCCGGTACGGCTCGGGCCCGGCGGCGGAATCGCTCGGCGCGGCGAGCTACCAACTCGTGTGTCGCGCGGGCGACGGACTGCCCGCGGCCCACTCGTTCTGCATGTGTCCGGGCGGACGGATCGTCGCGAGCGTGAACGAGGAGGGCGTCCTGTGCACGAACGGCATGAGCAACTCGCGGCATTCGTCGCCGTACGCGAACGCGGCGATCGTGACGACGATGTCTCCGGCCGAATTCGGCGCTGCGCCCTTCGCCGGCGTGAGCCTGCAACGCGAATTGGAAGCGCGGTTCTTCGAGGCCGGGGGAGGCGACTACACGGCTCCCGCGCAAGGGGTACGTGAGTTCCTCGAGGGGCGCGACTCGAGCGGGAAGCACAGCACGAGCTACGTGCTCGGCACGCGCCCACAGCGCATCGACGCGCTGCTCCCGCCGCTGCTCCGCGACGCACTGCGCCGCGCGATCGTGCGCTTCGACCGCACGATCCCGGGTTTCGCGGGCGAAGCGGGCGTCCTCGTTGGAATCGAGACGCGTAGCTCGGGCCCCGTGCGCATGCCGCGCGACCCGGAAACGCGGCTCGCCCACGGCTTCGAAAACCTCTATCCGGTGGGCGAGGGAGCGGGTTTCGCGGGCGGGATCATGAGCGCCGCGCTGGATGGAGCGCGGTCCGCGCTGGCGCTGCTCACGCACGGCATCGCAAACTAGAGGGGTTCCACCGCCGTCCGCTTCCCGTAGACCCGAGCCCCAAGCGAAATGCCGAACTCCGGAGAACCGCGCAAAGACGTCGTCGCACGCCGCAAGGTGACGACCAAGAGCGTGCAGCGCATGAAGGAGCGGCACGAGACGATCGCCGCGCTGACGGCGTACGACTTCACGATGGCGCAGCTGCTCGACAAGGCCGGCATCGACGTGATCCTCGTCGGCGATTCGGTCGCCATGGTCGTGCAGGGGAAGGAGACGACGGTCGCCGTGACGATGG
>JANOFY010000378.1:0-5964 GCA_031413895.1 Planctomycetota bacterium
GTGACCCGCGTGTCCGACGCAACGGGTTCACGGGACTGGCGTCCCGCGATAGACTGGGGCCGGCACGATTCCCGGATGCGGTGTCCGTCATTCGGAGAGCGAGCCGGTTGGCAACCTCGCGCGCGCGATCCACTCACTTGAGACGGGAGTTTGGAATGAAGCTGCAACATTCGGTGGTTGTGCTCGGTGGTCTCTTCGCACTGGCGGATACGTCGAGCGCCGGTGTCATCGTCGTCGACGCGGCGGGAGGCGGATCGTTCACGCAGATCCAACCTGCGGTCGACGCCGCGATCGACGGCGACACGATCCTCGTGAAGCCCGGCAACTACGCGGCGTTCACAATCAACGCGAAGGGACTGACGGTCGTGGGTGACGTCGGGACGATCACGATCCCCAAAGCCACAGTCCGGGACACGTCATCGACGCAGACCGTGACGCTGTCAAACCTCAAGGCGAACGGAGTGTCGTCCGTGTCTCCTGCATTCGGCGTGCTGAACTGCGCTGGCGCCGTGCGCGTCGTCGCCTGTGATTGGAACGGAAGGGACGAGATCTTTCCTTCCTTCGGCAGCGGACACGGTGGCGAGGTCACGAACTCGTCGAGCGTTGCGTTCGCCGGGTGCACGATCACCGGCGGCGACGGCGCTCTCATGGCGAATGTGTCGTGCGTGCCCGGCAGCCAGGGATCGCCCGGCAGAGATGCGTTCTACGTGGATAACTCGTCGGTCGCGATGTACGACACCCTGACCCGCGGTGGGCAGGGCGGCAACGGCGAAGCTCAGTCGTTCGCAGGCGGATGGGGGGCACATCTACACAGCGGCTTCATGTTCGCCGGGCGCAGCAACATCACCGGCGGACCAGGCTCCAACGCGGCGTGCGATTGGCTCTGCCCTACGGGTGGCGGATACGGCTGGTATGTGGATTCGATTGCGAGCGCCTGGGAGCTCGACTGCATGGTCAGTGGAGGGCTGAGCGGAACTGGTTTCATTGTTTTTGTGGGCTGCGCTGTGTGGGTTCCGGTGCCGGCCCCCGCGTACTACGACGAAGTTCCGTTCCAGTTCGCCGTTCCGAGCATCGGCTTCATGAGCCCGCACATCGCCCGCGAAGGCACGTTCGTGCACGTGAAGTTCATCGGACCGCCAGGCGCGCGCGTCTTCTTGAACGACGAGCTGACGACGACGTTCGAAGCCGTCGCGTCGTGGCGCGGCGTGCTGATCTCGCCGTTCCCCCCGACGGGTGCTCCGGTGCGCGCGATCAAGTGGGGCGTGATCCCCGCCTCCGGCGAGTTGACGCGCACGTACGCCGTGCCGCAGCTCCCGGCGGGGGAGCAAGCGCAGACGCGCTTTCTTCAGGCGTACCGCGTCGGCGCGAACGGCATCACGCTCGGTTCGTTCCGCACGCTCACGATCCTCGATTCGGCGCTCTGATCACGCTCGCTCGATTCCCACTGTCTTTCTCTCCCGCTCTCTCAGCCAGGAGTTCGACATGAAGCTATGGCAGTTCGCGGTTGTGTTCAGCGCGTCGCTCGTCGCGAGTAACGAAGCATTCGCCGGCGTCATCGTCGTCGATGCCGCTGGCAGCGGATCGTTCACGCAGATCCAGCCGGCGGTCCTCGCAGCGCTCGAAGGCGACACGATCTTGATCAAGCCGGGAAACTACGCGACGTTCGATGTCTCGGCGAAGTCGTTGACCATCATCGGTCAGCAGGATCCCGACGTCGCCGCGAGTCAGGTGATCAGTGCAGACGTCCGGAATCTCGCGGACGGTCAGGTCGTCACGCTCGCTCGATTGAGGTTCGCGCCGAGCGGGTTCACGAGAGCTCTCGAGATCGACGATTGCGAGGGCGCGGTGCGCGTCTCGCAGTGCGTGATGCTCGGCTGGGGCGTCGAGCTGGATGACTCCATCGACGTCGCCGTCACCGGTTGCACGATGTACGGGACCGACGGCTGGTCGGGGTACACGTGCCTGTTCGACAACGTCGGTCCCGGTCTGCCTTGCATCACGGGGGTTGGAAACAACCAGCTCGCCCTCTACGAAAGCGTGCTGCAAGCGGGCAACGGCGGCAATGGGGGCGATTCCTCCTATCCAGGCGCGCACGCTGTGGACGTCTCCGGGTTCGTGTTCGCGTCGCGGTCGAACCTGCAGGGCGGAGATGGTGGAGACGCCTGCTACTACGGCTGCGCGAGCAACGGCGGCGACGGCCTCCATTTCTCGTCCGGCTCGGGTGGATGGATCTCCGACTGCATGAGCGGCGGTGGAACCGCCGGGACGAACGAGAATTGGAAAGAGTGTCCGACGACCGCGGCGGGATCGGGGCACTCGGGCGTCGCGTTCACGTTCCAAGCAGCGAGCATCGGGCTGTCGATACCGTCGATCGCGACGGAAGGAACGTTCGTGCAAGTCACGTTCACGGGTCCGCCGGGCGCGAAGGTGTTCCTGAACGACGAGCTTACGACGACGTTCGTGGCTCTGGCGTCGTGGCGCGGTGTGTTGATCTCACCGTTCCCGGAGTCGCCGTTCGGCGCGGCGCGAACTCGGCGCTTCGGCACTATCCCCGCGTCCGGCACGCTGACGGCGAGCTACCGCGTGCCGATGCTCCTGCCCAGTGAGCAAGCTCAGACGCGCTTTCTGCAGGCGTATCGAATCGGTGCGAACGGCATCACGCTCGGCACGTTTCGCACGCTGACGGTGCTCGATTCGGCGTTCTGAGACGAAGTGCGTTCAGCGCCGGAGGGCCACGCGTCGCTCGATGAACGTCGCGCCGGTTCCGATGGCCGTGGCTCTCCTCCAAGCTTCGCGTCGACGAGACGAGTTCGCGCCTAGGGCGCGATCGTGAACCGAATCGCGTTCGTGAGCCCGGTCGGGAAGTTCGGTGATTGCGGGTCACGCTGCCAATACTGCGCAACGACCGTGGCGCCG
Source organism: Planctomycetota bacterium (assembly GCA_031413895.1). Classification (GTDB taxonomy): domain Bacteria; phylum Planctomycetota; class UBA1135; order UBA1135; genus JANLUN01. Next base: position 2,917 of record JANOFY010000378.1, read on the forward strand.
ACGTGGAGTCGCGGGTCGTTGCCCGACGAGATCAGCGCGCCCATGTCGAACGCGTAGGTTCCCGAGCAGTCGACGCTCGACGGATTGCCGCCGGAGTTCTGCCTCGTCGTCCGCGTCACCTCGTCGCGAATGCAGAGCGCCCCGTCCTGGAACGGCGTGGTGCCTTGCACGAAACCGTAGAACAGGAACCCTTCCTGCTTGTTGATGACGTTCGTCGCCGTGATCACGAAGCCGCCCGTGCTCCCCGACGCGCTCGGTGTGCCGGTCGCCGAGATCGCCGGCGTGCAACCCTGGCTGTTCAGTTTGGCGAGGCAGTAGGCCGTCCAGGCATTCGCGCCGGCACACACTCCGCGCGCGTTCGCGATCGCAGCGTGCAGACCTGCGTTCATGACCGACGTGCCCGCGTTCGCGCCGCCCGTCGTGTTGCAACCGCCCTCCGTGTGGATGCCGATCGCCTTTCCGGTCTCGTACCAAATCATCGGGGAGCCCGAGTTCCCCGGGTACGTGTCGACGCCGTGGAGAAGCGTTCCCCCATCCGCTTGGAAACCCAGGAGCTGGCCCCGGTGCGTCTGCTGCACGCGGTTCCATTCGTTCGGAGTCGCGTCGATTCCGAAGCCCGTGACGCGAACCGTCACACCGTCCGTCGACGTCGGCGGAGCGACGAAGCTGAACGCTCCACCTTGCGTTTCGTACGGAGTCAGGCCCGTGTTGGGATTTGGGAAGCACCCGAAGTACGCCCAATCGTCGTCCGGTGCATACGCTCCCTGGAGCGACGTCACATCGACTGCGTACTGATCGTCCGGGTGCGAATGGACGGACGTGCCGTCGGAGTACGACGGCGGCACGTTGAACTCGACGATCCATCCGGTGGGGCAGTGTCCCGCCGTGAGCAGGCAGTGATTGCAATCGTCGATCAGCCACACCGTGCAGCCGTTGGGCACGAGACGCCCGACGCGAGGATCGTTCGACAGCACTCGGTCATCGATCGGCCCGCAGATGGTGAATAGCGGGAGCGGCGGGCCGAACTCGACGTTCGCGAGTCGAACGCGGCTGCTCGCACTTCCAGCGGGGGCGGCAATTTCGACCCACACGGCGTCTCCGTTGAAGTACGCGCTCGAACGCCGCCATTGCATCACTTCGTGAGCCTCGAGCTCTTGTCGCGCGCCGTCGAACACTCCGGTCATCACGAGCCGCGCACCCGGCGCGAGGTCGATGTCGGAGAACTGGAGTCGCAGCCAGCGTGCGTCCTTGACCTCCACGGCGAAGCCCGCGAGCACGCCGTCGCGGCCCTGCGGTGCGCTGACCCAGCCCGTGTCGTGGACGAATGCGATGTCGGAGCTCGTGATCTGCCCTGCTTGACCACGCGCGATGTCGCTCAGTGTCGCTGCGACGATCGGAGCGAGCATTAGGTAGCGGAGTATCGAATTCATGATTCCTTCTGATGTGCAGCGAGCGCGTTTGCGAATTGAATTCGCGCAGAACAGTGGAAGTTCCCTCGCGCTGCCTCAGCTCGGGAACGGCGCCGCACGGCCTGCGTCGTGGTCGCACACTCAGCGTCTTCGCCGTCGAGCCGCGTCCGCGGCTTGTCGTCGACCTCGCTGGTGCACGCGACGACTACCGTCGCACTCCAAGAACTGCCCCTCGAATTCATCGCGGCCCCCCTCGGCGCGATCCCACTCGTTTTCGGACGTTGGACCCCGCGCGGTTGAGCGGGGGCGCTTCGTGCCTGTCGCTCCTCATGTTAGCGCGCGATCTAGGGAGCGGGGGGGCGCGTCTGGGCCTTACCCGCCCGCCCGCGCCACCGGCACATGGGGCGTTCGCGCTAGAAGCTCGAATCGAGGACGACGAGCGGTATGAAGCTCCCCAGCGTCGTGCCGGACACGGCCGTGCGGTACGCCTGCAGGTAGCGCACCGTCGATTCGACGCCGCTCGGCAGCATAGGGACGTGGAAGCCCCGCGTCAGCGTGCCGGACGGCGGGATCACGCCGAACTTCAAGCTGCGTTGGGGGCCCGCGGAATCGTCGACGATCAGGAACCCGCGCCACGCCGCGATGCCGAGGAACGTCGTGTCGTCGCTTTCGATGAGGCCCACGCGGTCGCCCGGATCGCCGACGAACGTGATCGCGATCGTCTGTCCTTCGCGTGCGACCGATTGGAGTTGGAGCGCGAGGGGGGAGACGACGAACGTGAACGGCGAGCCGCTTCCGAGAGCTGCGGGCCCTTGCGTGCCTTGGTTGCTGCAACCCGGCGTCGATCCGCCGGCGCCGCCGTTCAGCAGGCCGCCGAGGCGCCACAGGAAGCTCGGCGTTCCCACCCAGTGCAGCCCGGCACCGCCGTTCCCCGCCGATCCGCAGGCAGGCCGATCGAGCGTCGGATTCGATCCGCGTCCGCCGAGCACGAGAGAGCCCGCGACGAATGCACCGCTGCCGGAGTCGAGCTGCACGGCGTCGCCTCCGATCGCAGGACCGTCGCCGCCGCTGCCCGCATCGCCCGCGAAGAACTCGCTCATGTACGCGACGACGCGCGAGCTCTGACAGACGACCGCGTCGCCCCCAGCGCCGGGATTCGCGGACGTGGGGCAGCCGTGATTGCCGCCCTTGCCACCCCACGCGTAGCACTCGGTGAACGCGACGTCGGGCGAGTTTTCGAGCTGCATGCCGGAGCTGCCCGGGCTCGCGTGGAGTGTCGTCGAACAACTCGGAGCACCATTCGCGCCGTCGCCGCCCGCGATGTCGCAACCGTGGAGTCGGATCGCGCCGGCATTGTTCTGCGCGTGCAGTCCGAAGCTCGTCGCGCTCGATGTCGCCGGCGCCCTGACCTTGAGCCCGTTGAGCACGACGCGACCGGCGAGCGGGACGTTGCGCACGACGATCGTGCCCTGGATCTGCACGTTCGCGCTCGTGTCTTCCACGACGATGACACCTTTGCCATCGATGATGAAGCCGGCGTAGCTTCCAGTCTTGACGAGGATCGTGTCGCCGTCAGCGGCGGCGATGATCGCGGGCTGGATTGCGGTGAAGTCAGCGCCACCCGCCGCGTTGACGACGA
>JANOFY010000379.1:0-1845 GCA_031413895.1 Planctomycetota bacterium
ACGGCGCTCGCCGTGCGCTGCATCGAGAAGATCGCGAAGACGCGGAAGGCGGCGCCGAGAAGTGAGGCCGCTTCCCGTCCGGCGGCGGCCGCCGCGGGGGCGGGTGCGCGATGAAACCCGGCATCGAGTGGCTGGAGACCGACGGTCTCGGCGGCTTTTCATCCGGCACCGAGTCGACGGTTCGAACGCGTCGCTATCACGCTCTTCTTCTCTCCGCTGAAACGCCGCCGACGGGGCGGCGGGTCCTCGTGAACGGATTCGACGCCGAGATCGAGACGTCGGAAGGAAAGCGGTTCGCGCTCACGTCGCAGCGCTACGCGCCGGACGTCGTCCACCCCGACGGACACGCGCGCCGGGTGGCGTTCGCCGTGGAACCGTGGCCGCGGTGGACGTTTCGCGCCGAGGACGGCACGGAGGTCGAGCACGAGATCGTCGTGCGGCGCGGCGCGCCTCTCGTCGCGGTGTTCTTCCGGCTCGCGCGGAAGAAGGCGGGAGTCCGGCTCCGCGTGCGCCCGTTCCTCTCGGGCCGCGACTACCACGCGCTCCACCACGAGAACGGAGCGTTTCGCTTCGAGCCCGAGGAGACGCGCGGCGGAGGACTCCTCTTCCGGCCGTACGACGGCGTGCCGGGCGTCCTCTCTCGGTCGAACGGGGCGTTCGAGCGAAAGCCGACCTGGTATCGGAGTTTCCTCTACTCCGAAGAGCGCGATCGCGGGCTCGATGCGGTCGAGGACCTGGCGTCGCCGGGAGAACTCGTTTTCGATCTCTCCGCGGGCGAGGCGGTATGGGTCGTCGCCGCGGATCTTCCCGAGGCGCGCGCCGAGATGGGCGAACTCGCCGCGGAGAACCTCGGCCGACGCGTGCGTGACGCGGAGCGATCCCGCCGCGCGGCGTTCTCGACGCCCCGGCTCCGCGCCGCCGACGCGTACTTCGTCCGCCGCGGCGCGGGTCGCACGATCGTTGCCGGATACCCGTGGTTCACGGACTGGGGGCGCGACACGTTCATCGCGCTCCGCGGGCTCGCTCTGTCGAAGGCGGGCGCTCGCCTGGACGAAGGGAAGGCGATCCTCCTCGAGTGGGCGGGTCTCGTTTCCGAGGGGATGCTCCCGAACCGCTTCCCCGACGCTCCGGGCGAGGCGCCGGAGTTCAACTCGGTCGACGCGTCGCTCTGGTTCGTGGTCGCCGCGGGCGATCTTCCGATGCCATGATACCGCCGTCGGCAAACTGCGACATGCCGATGGTGTTGGGCAACTCTACCCATTCCACTGCGTCCACATAAACGGCGAGATACCATTCGTGTACCTCCTTCGGCTCGACACCCAGCAGCAGTGCGAACAGGCCCGTCACCATCAGCCGCTTGGATATGGTGGGCGTATCCGTGCTCGAGTGTCTGCCCGATGGCGGCACGCAGGCATTGCATTTCGGTGTCCCCTGTCCAGTAGAAGGCCGGCAGCGGCTGGTGCGCGTCCAGCGCATTCATCGCTGCGTAGCCGGGCATGTGCAGCCAGTAGATCCCGCGCACGAATTCGCGCCAGCCAAGAATCTGCCGGATGAAGCCCTCGACGCTGGCCAGCGGCGCGCGGCCTTGCCGATACGCCTCCTCGGCGGCGGTGATGACTTCGCGCGGATCGAGCAGTTTCAAATTCATCGCGGCGCTCAAGCGCGAGTGAAACAGATACGGCTGCGCGAACCGACCGCCACCTGAACTCCACATGGCGTCCTCATACTTCCCGAAATTCGGCAGGCGATGCTTGATGAAATCCAGCAACGCCCGTCGCGCCTGCTCCGGCGTCACCGGCCAATCGAAGCGCGCCAGGCTGCCAGGATGTTTGGCAAAGTGTTTCG
>JANOFY010000380.1:0-5129 GCA_031413895.1 Planctomycetota bacterium
CCACGTCGGCTTCGACGGCCTACCCGAGGCGTTCGAGTACGACGAGTTCGATCGTGTCGTGTGGCGCTATTTGAGCGACGGCGCGACGGAGAGTTACTCGTTCAGTCCGACCGGCGCCGTGCAAATGGCCGTGAACTCGACGGGGACTCTGACCCAAAGCTTCGATCTCATGGACCGGCTCACATCGCGCACCGACGTCCACGGCCGCACGGTGCAAAACGCGTACACCAACGTGGGTCGCGTCGAATCGATGACGCTACCTGGCGGAGCGGTCACGTACTCGTACGACGCGCGTGGGCGGATCTCGTCCGTTGACTCTCCGCTCGGATTGTTCGACTACGAGCGCGATCTCTCCGGCAACGTGCGCCGGATCGTGCGTCCGGGAGGCATCGAGTCGACCTACGCCTACGACGCGGTCGGTCGACTCCTGTCCGTGCAACACGAGAACGGATCGACGCTACTCGGTTCGTACTCGGTGGCGCGCGATCTGGCGGGCTTCCCCGTAACCCTGCAACGCGGCGACGGATCCTCGGCGACCTACGCATACGACTTGCAGAGCCGTTTGCGCGATTCGGCGCACACGAGCCCAAGCTCGGTCGTGACGCCGTACTCGTACGACTACTTCCGTCTCAAACGCACGGCGGCTCAGAAGGGGGCGGAGTCGCTGACGTACGGTTACGACTTGAACGATCGGCAGACCCAACAAATCTCCTCGGTGGCCGGTGCGCTCGACCAAGTCTTCGACAATGCCGGCCGACTGACGCGCGTGGATCAGGCGTTGGTCCCGCAACGCGCGTTCGGATTCGACGCGCTCGACCGCTTGCGCTCGTACTCGGACGTGAACGGAAATGCGCTCTACGAATACGACTCCTTCGGTGCGCTGGTCACGCGCTCAAGCCCCGCTTCTATGACCGAGCTGCTCGTAGGCGCGAATCCGACCGGACGGAGCCAAGTGCTGGCGACTTTCGACAGCCTGCGAGGTCAGACGAACTTCGTGTACGACGACCGGACAGTGCTCGGCTCGTTCAGCTTGCTCGGCGACGTGCAGTTCCTCGAGGACCATCAACGCAGCGTCGCGCTGCGCGTCGATGGAGCGTCGACGACAAGCACGGCCTACGACGATTTCGGTGTTCCGCAGTCGTCTCCGGCCGGCCCCGTCGAGGCGTATCACGCCTATCGCGGCGAGTGGTACGACGAACGCGCGCGACTCTACTTCTTGCGCGCTCGCGCCTACGACCCGCTGCGCGGTGAGTTTCTGACGCGAGATCCGGTGGGGGGAAGTAGTGCGAGTCCTTTCTCGATGGACAAATACTGCTACGGCAACGCGAACGCGCTCGTGTTTGAGGATCCCTTCGGCCTCTTCGCGATCATGGACTCCACGTTCGCGACTGCTGTGAGACAAGTTCTTCAGTCCGCAATCGGAACGGTGAATTCATTCTGTCGGTACCTTGGCGCGGCAAAGGGACTGAGTCAGCTGAGCAATCTGCCACTTGTTGCTGCCATTCCCATTCAGTACGAGGGGACCGAAACCAGCAAGCGTTTCGAGATGCACTTCCCAACGCCAGCGGAAACCGAATTCGGAAACTACAGACCCGATGGGAGCGGCCTTTCGGTCTGGTTCGACTACCAGTCTGTGGACCCCAGTCGGAACTTCGGGAAGCTTTGGCGTTTGACGACGACATTCCAGGCCGCGTTCGGCGCACCGCCAGTAGAAGCAGGCGAGGATGCGGCGTTCACTCGTTCACTCGGCGACAAACTTGGAGTTGGTCAGAAATTCTCCGATGCCGCGCAGGCGCAGCTCTCCGGGGGCTTCTCCGTCGCAGGCCCTCCTCCATTCGACTACACGTTCTTCGGCGAGACTGGTGCGCAACGGACACTTTTTGAAGGCCCGAAGGTATGTGGGATGACCTCGTTCAAGGTGAGCTACTACTTGAAGGGAAAATTTGAGTTAGACGCCTCTCACGCCGCGCAGTCGAATCTGTTTACTGCTTCGGATCTATACGCCGCTCAGGCGCTCGCTGACGTGTTTCAACTGGAGTTCCAGTCTGGACCGCTGGTCTACAACTTCAAGCCGATCGGTCCGGTGATGCGCTTCTTTCTGGAGTAGTGCATGCCGTGCGGCGCAGGCTGGCGACCGAGCAACCGACGTTCACGTTGGATCACAGCTCGGGTGCAGGCTGTTCCGCCCGCGATTCCCTGGACAGTGAGTTCACCGTAATCACGCGGGCACCTTGACGGCAAGGAGCTCGCGCTGGACGGCAGCCGGAGAGCGATGCCCGTGGCGTTCAGTAGGCCAGTTTTCGTTGTAGAGCGCGATCCGTTCTTCGACGGAAGAAGTGCGAGCGGAATGGCGACTGGTGAGCGCTGCCTTCGACCTGAGGAAGCTCGCGGCGGCGATGGGCCGAGGCCTTTCGGCCTCGCCGTCGACCTGAACTGATCGGCACACCCGCCGAACATGGGGGAAATGACCCCGACCGGCATGCCGATCGATTCGAACTCCGTCGCTCGGCCTCGTCAGTCGCCGCGCGTCGTCAATAGTCGGACCGGCTCCTAGAACACTAGAATCCGCCGCCCAATGGCCCCCAAGGCCCCCATGGAACCGGCGGCTTCGTGCGAGTCGCGCGACGCTGCGCCGCGCAAGGCGATCCTCGCCGTGTTGATCGGTCTGTGCGTGCTTGCGGCGGTGCTCCGCCTGGCCGGCGTCGACCGGCTGCTCCCGCATCTGCCCGAGCCCGACACCTTCCTCGTGCTCCAGCTGCAATCGCTGCGTCACGACCCGGCGATGATCCCGCACGAGGAGTTCTACGAGCGCTATCCGCTGCTCATCGCGCGGTCGCTGGCGCTCCTGCCGTTCGATTTGCCGTCCGAGCACATCGATCCGGCGGCGGGAGCGGCCGAGCACCTGCGCGCCGCGGCGCACCCTTATGTCGAGGTGCGCACGCTCAGCGCGCTGATGGGCGTGCTCCTCGTGCCGCTGACGTGGCTCCTCGCGCGTCGTTTTCTCGGTGCCGGCGGAGCGCTGTGGGCGGCGTTCTTCGTCGCGACGAGCGCCCTGCACATCCTTTATTCGCAGCAGGGCCGGCCGCACGTGACCCATGCGACGTTGGCGCTCGGCGCCGTGCTCGCGGCGCTCGCGTTTCACGACCGGCCGACAGGGGCCCGTGCGCTGCTTGCCGCGGCCACGGCCGGTCTCGCACTCGCTGCGTTGCAGAGCGGTGCGTTCGCGCTCGCGCCGCTCGCGGTCGCACTGTGGCTCTCGCCGATGGGCGGCGGCGGCAGCGGCAGCGGCGGCCGGTATGTGCGTCGCGCGCTTCATGCAGGGGTCGCGGTCGTCGTCGCGCTTGCGATCGCGGCGCCGTTCTATCCGACGCTTCCGACGATCGAGGACGGCCGCATCGTGCTCGCGCAGCGCGGTGGACACACGCTGGATCTCGATCGCTTCAACGGCGCGGGTCTGTGGCGATCGGTCCACCTTCTGTGGATGCACGATCCGCTGCTCGTCGTGCTGTGCAGTGCGGGCCTGCTCGTCACCTTGATGCACGCCGCCCGACACTTTCGCTCGAGCGACACTCGCGAGCGGGGCGCGGCGTACATCGTGCTCGCGTACGTCGTCCCGTATGGACTCGTGATCGCGCTGCAATCGACGATCTACGATCGCTTCTTGATCCCGCTGCTTCCCTACATCGGAGGTGCGTCAGCCGCGTTGATCGTGTGGGTGTTCACGTCCGCCGCTCGGGCGCTGGATGCCGGTGTCGTTCGCACCGTAGTGCTGGGCGCTTCCGCGCTGCTCGTCGCTGCGTTTCCGGCGTCCATCGCGCTCCATTACTCGACCGTCGCCGTCGCGCCCGACACGCTCGAGCAGAGCGCCGCTTGGTTCGCGAACGGCTGGCGCGACGACGCGCACAATCCCGATCCAGAGCGCGGCGCGATCGCGACGAGCGCGATCTTGAATCTCCCGCTGCTCTACTCGCCGAGCGCGCTCGCGATCGATACCGCCGATCCCGGGAGCGCGCTGGCGCCGTGGCTCGCGTACCAACGTCTGATCCCGACTCCGGCGGATGCGCGCGATCGCTACGACGTGCGCGTCTTTCCGTCAGAGCTCGCGCTCGAGTCTGGAGACAAGGCGCATGGGGGCTCGCGCCGTTGGCTCGAGTCGGTTCGCCCACAGTACGCTGTGCTCGAGCTCACTCCGAAGATGGTGTTCATCCCCGCGCTCGCGGAGCTGCGCGAGGCGGTCCTCGAGCGCGGCACGCTCGTGTTCCGATCGAGCGGCGACGAGCCCAACGTGCCGTTCCAAGGTCCCATCAATTACCAAGACGTGAAGAACTTCGTCCCGCGCATCCTTTCGGCGCGCGCATTCGGCCCGGGCATCGAGATCTATCGCTTGGCGTGGTGAGCGCAATGCGAGCGTCGGGCTTCTCTCGCAGTTGCCCATGCGCGGATCCAGGGCTATTCTTCCGCGGCCCGTACGCGTCCTGGCGCGCTCGCCGACGCTCGATCGTCCCGTCCATTGTTCCCCGACGTGCCCTCGCCGGCTCCCACTCCGACTGATGTCACTTCGGGCGCGCCGACGGTCGTCTGCACGCTGCCGACGTACAACGAGTCGGGCAACATCCTCGCACTCGCGCGCGAGATCCTCGCGCTCGGACCGGGATTCCACGTCCTCGTGATCGACGACGACTCGCCGGATGGGACGTGGAAGATCGTCGCGGCGGAGGCGCTGCATGAGCCGCGACTCCATCTCATCCACCGCACGAATGACAAAGGCCGCGGGCGCTCGGGTCGCGACGGTTTCGTCGAGGCGCTGCGCATGAAGGCGCGCGTCGTGATCGAGATGGACGCCGACTTCTCGCACCAACCGCGCTACATTCCGGCCTTGATCCGTCGCTTGAACAGCGGGCCGCCGAACGTCGGGCTCGTGCTCGGATCGCGTGCCGTCGACGGAGGTAGAGACGCCGATCGCGGTCTGACTCGGCGGTGCATCACGAAGGCCGCCAACGCGTACATCCGGCTCTTGCTCGGCGTCCGTGTGAAGGACTGCAACTCGGGCTTTCGATGTTGGAGCCGCGCGACGCTCGAGGCGATCCACGTCGAGAACACGTTCTCTCCTGGGCCCGCGATCGTTCAAG
>JANOFY010000381.1:0-7948 GCA_031413895.1 Planctomycetota bacterium
ACGAGGTCGGCGCGCTCGCTGCGCTTCGTGAACGTCGCGAGCCGGTCGCGGAACGACAGCGCGGCCTCGATCGCCGCCGGCGGCACGCCTTCGATCTCCGCCGCCTGGTCGAACGCGCGATTCACCGACGTCCCGTGTGAAGTCGCGAACTCGAGCACGCGCTCGACCGTCGACTTGCCGATGCCGCGCGGCGGACAATTGATGACGCGCAGAAGCGACACCTCGTCGTCCGGATTGTCGACCAGGCGCAGGTACGCCAGCACGTCGCGCACCTCCTTGCGATCGAAGAACGACATGCCGCCGATGAGAACGTACGGCACGGCGCGCGCGCGCAGCTGCGCTTCGAACGCGCGCGGCTGCGTTGCGGTACGGAAAAGGATCGCGCAGTCGGAGAGCTTCGCCGTGCCGCGGCTGACGAGCTTCTGGATCTCGATCGCGACGTGGTCGGCCTCGGCGGTCTCGTCTTCCAATCGTTGAATCGCGACCGGTTCGCCCGCGCCGAGCGCCGAACGCAGCGTCTTCCCGTGCCGGTTCGGGTTGTGCTCGATCACCTTGTTCGCCGCTTGGAGGATCGGCTCGGTCGAGCGGTAGTTCGTCTCGAGCCGCACGACCGTCGCGGGCGCGAAGTCGCGCTCGAAGCCGAGGATCTTCTGCACGTCCGCGCCGCGCCACCCATAGATGGATTGGTCGTCGTCGCCGACGACGCACAAGTTCCGGTGCTGCCCCGCGATCGCGCGCACGATTTCGTACTGCGGCGCGTTCGTGTCCTGGTACTCGTCGACGAGGACGTAGCGGTAGCGCTTGGCGAGTGCTTCGCGCACCGTCGGCGCTTCGCGCAGGAGACGCAGCGTCATCGTCAAGAGGTCGTCGAAGTCGAGTGTGCGCGCGCGGCGCAAGTGTTCCTCGTAGCGCTGCCACGCGCGGCCGACGAGTTCGTCGCGGTCGTCGGCGGCGGTCTCGAGGAACTGCACGCTCGTCACGAGGCGATTCTTGAGGAGCGAGATCTTCGCTTGCAGCGCGCTCGGCTGGATCGCGGCTTCTCCGATGCGCAGCTCGCGCAGCGCGCCTTTGAGCGCGGCCATCTGGTCGGACGCGTCGCAGATCGAGAACTTCGGCGACACGTCGATCGCCGCGCCGTGCTCTCTAAGAACGCGCACGCAGAACGAGTGGAACGTGCCGACGGTCAGCTCGTCCGCGCGCTTCTTGCCGACGAGCTTCGCGACCCGCTCGCGCATCTCCGCGGCGGCCTTGTTCGTGAACGTCATCGCCAGGATGTTCGTCGGCGAGACGTACTGCTTGAGCAGCCACGCGATGCGCACCGTGATGACGCGCGTCTTGCCGGAGCCCGCGCCGGCGAGGACGAGCACCGGGCCGTCGAGCGTCACGACCGCCTTGCGCTGCTCGGGATTGAGCCCTTGCAGGATCGCGTTCACGAGCGCGGAACGCTCAGTTCGAGGACGCGCGGCAAGGCCTGCCGCAGCCAGCACGTGAACCGGCCCGGATTCTGGTCGATCTCGCGCTCCAGCTCGCGCGCGTCGACCCAGCGCCACGATGACACCTCCGAGGCATCCGGCATCGGCGATCCGCTCCATTGACCGACGAAAACGTGGTCGAACTCGTTCTCGACCAGGCCCTCGCCGACGGGCTCGCAGTACTCGAACTGGAACAGCTCGCGCAGCGTGCACGCGATGCCCATCTCTTCGTATAGACGCCGCGTTGCCGCGTCGAGCGGGGCCTCGCCGAGCCGCGGGTGCGTGCAGCACGCGTTCGTCCACAGGTCGCGCGAGTGGTACTTCTCGCTCGCGCGCCGCTGCATCAAGATCTGCTCGCCGTCGAAAAGGAAGACCGACACCGCCCGGTGACGCAGGCCGCGCTGATGCGCTTCCTGCTTGCCGGCGGTCGAGACCCCGCCGCCGGAGTCGCAGAGGTCGCGACCGTCGGGTCCGACCAGCACGACGCGCTCTTCGTCGATCATCGGCCCATGCTCCGCGCACCTTTGCGAGACGTCAAGGTCCCAGGTCACGATCGGCGCGAGATCATTTCGCGAGGACAGCGAGCTCCTCGCGCGCGTGAATCGTTTCGAACGAGTGACCGTCGGCGGACTCGATGCTGTGTATGAGCAAGGCAATCGCACCTTCGCGATCGCCGTCGAGGAGGCGCTTCATCCCGCGAAAGAAGTCGGCTGTCGATCGCGCCGAGTCCGGGAGCGCCGCGGCGAGCTGATCGTCATCGAGGTCACCGACGAGGTACGAGGCGATCGGCTTGGCAACGGGATTCCACTGCACGGTGATCGCCTCGTCGAGCGCCTGCCGCAGCTCGGCGGTCGCCTCCTCGCGCATCGAGAGGCGCGCGCGCAACACCCACACGTAGAGCCGCGCCTCGCTCGAGTCGGCGGGATCGAGTCCGATCACGTACTGGAAATCGCGCATCGCTCCGAGCCAATCCCGGTGTGCGTAGCGAGCGTTCGCGCGCATGCGAAAGCCGAACGCCGAAGCAGGAAGTTGCACGATGTACGCGTCGTAGTCGCGCAGTGCGCCCTCGACGTCGTCTTCCATCATCCGCAAGTAGGCGCGGCGGCTGAGCGCGGACGTCAAGCTCGGATCGAGGCCGAGCGCACGGTCGAGGTCCGCGCGCGATCCGGGCTCGTCGGCGAGTTCGAAGCGCCCGACCCCGCGCATCTCCCAGGCGCGCGCGTCGGCCGGCGTCCGAGCGATCCACTCGTCGGCCGCCCGCACGGCCTCGTCGAAATCGTTGTGATCGAGCGCTCGCCACGCGATCGCGGAATAGTACGCCGGTCCCGTGACCGCGTCCGTCCGAACGCGCCAAGGAATCAGCGCTGCGACGGCGAGGAGCGCGGCGAACAGGAGCACGGCGCGCATGGCGCGACGAAGATCGAGATCGGGCGCGAGCGACACGACTCGGTTCAGGACGTAGCCGGCGACGAATCCCGTGAAGAGACCGCCGATGTGCGCCGCGTTGTCGATGCCCGGCACGACCAGCCCGAACATCACGTTGATCGCGACGAACGAGACGAGGCTCTTCGTCATCGATCGGAAGAGCGCGACGGGCATCGCCTGTCGATGCCCGAGGAAGAACGCGAGGAAAGCCCCCGCGACGCCGAAGATCGCGCCCGACGCGCCGGCCGAGATCGCGGCCGGATTCCACAGCATGCTCGCGATGGAACCGCCGAGCGCGCTCGCCACGTAGAGCAGCGCGAACGCGGCGTTGCCGTAGAGGCGCTCCACCGCCGCGCCGAGCGAGCGGAACACCCACATGTTGAGCCCGATGTGCAGGATCCCGATGTGGACGAACGCGTTCGTGAGGAGGCGCCACCATTCGCCGCTCGCGATGTTCGGTCCGTGATCCGCGCCGAACTTCAGCAGGTCTTCAGTCGTCGGCGTCATGAAGGACGCCCCGCTCGCGATCATCACGACGAAAACGGTCGCGTTCAGCGCGATGATCGCGGGCGAGACCCAGATGCGCCGCGGGCCGACGATCGCGAACCTTTGAGCTTCGGGCGCGGTCGGCCCAAGCAGCCCCGATGGCGTGGCGGACGGCAGCCCGTCCTCGGATCGCAAGATCTCCATGCGCCGTGCGATCCCTAGGCCGCGCGCGCGAGCGCCACGAGCTCGCTCAGTTGAACCCGGCCTCCGAAAGCACCTTCGCGATGTGCTCGGCCCGCAGCGTGTCCGTCACGGAGCGATCGATCTTCCCGTGGATCTCGATGCGCTGGATGAACAGCGGGTAATCGGTGTTGAACCACCAGAAGAGGTCGCCGCTCTGCCGCGCACCCACGGATGATTCGTGTTTCTTGTTGCCGTCGAGCCATGTGCTGACCGTCGTTCCGTCGTGACGCAGCTCGAGAGCATATACACGGCCGTACTTGACCGGCGAGCCCTCTGCTTCCTGTTCGACCTTCGAGAGCTTGTTCGGCAGATCGATCACGGCCAAGTCGCCGAAGTTCACCGAGGCGAGATAGTTCCCGTGCCGGTCGTCGCACATGCCGAATAGGACCGTCGGTCCGCTCTTCGGCTTCGAGGCCGCCTGCGAGTAGCGCACGTCGCAGCTCACCGTGAGCGGCGCCGCGAAGCGCAGCATGTGCCGGTAGCACGCCGAGCCGACGCCGGTGAAGTCGCCGCCCTCGCTCTTCCACGTCGAATCGGCTTCCGCCTTCATCGCAGGTCCGAGCTTCGTGCGCATCTCCGTGAGGTAGCCGATGTCCTTGACGAAGTCCTCGCCTTCTTGCGCTCCGGTGAAGTCGTACACGACGTGCACGGTCCCGTCCCCCATCGCCGTCACCTGTCCGTGCAAGAGAGCGGCGGGATCCTTCTCGACGTGCGTCGTCATCGCCGCGGCGGTCACGAGCAGACGCAGCTTGTCGAGATTGCGCTGCAAGAGCGGCACGCCGTCGTAGCGCGTCTTGAGCTTCTTGATCGCGCGCAACATCGGCGTCGCTTGCTTGGCCGTCTGGGGCAACGCGAGGCGTGACAGCGCGTTCAGCTCGAGCGCGACCTCGCCCGTCTGGATGAGATCCGCGTACCAGTCGCGCGCGTCCTCGCGCAGCTGGACGGACTTCGGCGAATCGTCCTTGAGGAGCTTCTCCCACTTCGACTCGCCGGCCAATACATAAGGATAGAAGCGCACCCACGGTTCCGTTCCACCTTGCTCTTCCTTGAGGCCCGCTTGGCGCGCGATCTCGAACGGCGCGATCGACTTCAACGGGATCTTCGACACACCGAGCGTGTTCGAGCCGAGCAGCACGAAGCCGTCCTCGAGTCCGGCGATCGGCGTCGTGAGCTCTTGGTGCTGGTACGCCGTGACCCACGGCTTGCCGCTCTGCCGCAGGTGCTCGAAGTAACCGTCGCGCAGTCGAATCGTCTGCTCGATGCGATCGATGTCGCGCGCGATGCGTACGTCTTCCGGTGCGGGAGGTTTTTCCTTGGCGAGCTCGCGCAGGACTTCGAGCGCCGCTTCGAGCTCCCCCTTGCGCGCTTGCACGAGCGCGAGACCGTGCCGCGGCTCGAAATCGCCAGGATCGATCGCGACATCGGCCGGCGTGATCGCCGGCATCTCGGTCGGTATGGGCGCGGGCGGCGGCGGTGCGACGGCGCCGAACGGCGAGTTGCGCGCGTCGCGATCCGCGAAGAGCGTCGTGAGCGCAGACACGTCGGGCTTCTTCTTCCCCGGAAGAAGCCGCTCGTGCTCCTTGAACAAGTACTTGTAGAAGTCGCGGTTCAGCGTCGGGAAGTCGACGAGCAAGAACGCCAGCCGGAACGCCACCAAGTCCGCTTGGCCCTGCATCGACGCGGCGAGGAACTTGTCGAACGCCTCTTTGAAGCGACCGCCTTGTCCGTGCTGGAGGAAGTGCATCCAGAGCACCGACTGCGCGTCGAAGCACGACATCACTTGCTCCGGCGGACTCATCGCGGTCGCGAGGAACTGCGATCGATTGCCGCTGAGCAGCATCACGTCGCGCTCGTCGCGCGCTTGCACAAGATCTTCGACGGGATGGAGGAGCACGTCGCGATCGGCTTTGTTCCGGTACGCATCGACGACGCGCTCGAGCGCATCGAGCGGCAGCGTCGGCTTGTCGAGCGCTTCCGGCGTCGCCGCGTCCGTGCCGGCGAGATAGCTGGAGAAGCCGCGGTTCAGCCACAACGAACCCGGCCGGTCGCCAGGACCGCCGTAGTACGCGTGCTGCAGCTCCCTCACGAACTCGACAAGAATCGGCGTGCGCCATTCCGCGACCGCGACGCCTTCCGGAATCGACGTGAGGTATCCGACGACCATCTTGAGCCGCGGGTCGTAGCGCGCCGGACGCTTCACCGGCGAGCGATCCGTGTCGACGCTCGCGTACTGACGGTAGCTCGCTTCGCTCGAAAAGATCGCGATCGTCGACAGCTGGAACCCTTCCCGGCGCGTGAGCTGCTGCGGGGTCACGACTCGATCGCGGAAGATCTGCTCGAGCTTGACGATCCACGGCGCGAGGAGCGCGGACACTTTGCCCGCGTGATCCACGTTCTCGCGGTACGGCTTCTCGACGAGCAGCGCGATGTCGGGCGCCGGACGCTCGACCGTGTACGAGATGCGCGCGAACCCGGAGTGCTTCGCGAGCTGCTTCTTCAATGAATAGAGCCAGGCCTCGCGCGGATCCGTGGCGAGGAGCGCGATCTCTTTCGCAGCGAGGTCGCAGGCCGTCTTCCACGCGATGCGCACGCCTTCGAGCTCCTCCGCGGTCATCTCGTCGCCCTTGCGCAGCGAGTACTCGTCGATCGGATAGAGGTCGTGGTACTCGGAGAGCGAGCACGCTTCGAACTCGGGCAGATCGCGCGCCGGATCGAAGACGATGGTCGACTGCGCGAAGCCAGAGACCGCGCACAAGAGCCAAGCGAGCGCGAACGACGTCAGTCGGGACGAATGCGCCACCCATAAAGTCGCGAGCAGCGCGCGTCGGGAGAGGAAACGAAACATCGAGGTCGCGTCACACCAGCCGGCGGAATGGCGGTTCCGGGCAGAGGGTCGGCCGTGGAGCGTAACTGATCGCGGGGATCGCGCGAGTACGCGCTGCGACGAACGGTGGATAGACGGCTTCCAAAGTCCACGCCATGATGGGCCGCCCTTAATACACACACATGAACACGAGCTCAGAACTACTGCCCTGCGTCGAGATCGAGCCCGCGACAGCGGCTCAGTTCTCCGTCATCTGGCTGCACGGTCTCGGAGCCGACGGGCACGACTTCGTACAGATAGTGCCGTACCTCGGGCTCTCGCCGTCGCTCGCGGTGCGCTTCGTGTTCCCGCACGCGCCGCGCATCCCGGTGACGGTGAACGGCGGGAGCGTGATGCCGTCGTGGTACGACATCCTGGAGCTCGACCTCGAGAATCGGCACGACGCGGCCGGCGTGCGGCGGTCGGCGCAGAAGGTCGAGGCGCTGATCGCGCGCGAGAACGAGCGCGGTATTCCGTGCCGACGGATCTTGATCGCGGGCTTCTCGCAAGGCGGAGCGGTCGCGACGCACGTGGCGCTGCGGCAGTCGCAGCCGCTCGCCGGTTTGCTCGCGCTGTCGACCTACCTCGTGCTCGGCGACACGGTCGACGCGGAGGTCACCCAGGCGAACCGTTCGATCTCGGTGTTCCAAGCGCACGGGACGGAGGATCCGATCGTGCGCTTCGATCGCGGTGCGGCGTTGCGCGACCGACTGAAGAAGCTCGGTTGCGACGTCGAGTGGCACACGTATCCGATGGGCCACGAGGTGTGCCTCGAAGAGATCGAAGCGATCGGCGCGTGGATGAGCGCGCGGTTCAGGGGCTGAGCGCGCGAGATTGGCGCGGCGTCGGGCGGAAGTTCAATTGCCCTACGATTCGTCCGGTCCTTTCCCCCGAGCAAGAGCTTCGGCGGCGATGTCGATCGAGTTCAGAGCCTCCTCGAGAGGCACCACAAGCTTCCTCGATGCCGGCCTTGAAAGCCTCTTGTGCCGTCTAGGGGCCGAAAACCACGCGCACGCACTCACCGCCGCCGTCGAGCGACGCGAGAGCGAAAATGAAGTCGGTGCGACCGTCGCCGTTGCAGTCGCCGATCGGCGTCAATCCTTTGTTCGCTCCATAACCCATGCTGAACAGCGTGGTGAAGTCTCCGATCAACGAGCCGTCACGGCCTGAGTAGGCAGTTGCCTGCGTGACTCCCAGTGAGTCTTGGACGGACACGAGGACGTCGTCGTTGCCGTCGCCATCGTGGTCGCCGTACACCTGCTGGAAATCGGAGGCGTCCGGCGGTACGTCCCGATACCAGATCATCACGCCGGTGCGCCCCGACACGAGTGCGATGCGCATCACGATGCTGCCTCCAACGTCGAACGTAACCCCCGAGCGAAGGAAGTCCGGCACGAGTCAATGCGATCGATTTCGTGCGCGACGAAGCGCCCGCAGCCGACGGAGCCTCGAACCTCTG
>JANOFY010000382.1:0-1851 GCA_031413895.1 Planctomycetota bacterium
CGGCAGCAGTTCGAATGGCGAGGGATCGGGAGCTTTCGCTCGTGGCTCCTGTCGATCATCGATCACCGCATCCGCGACGCAGCGGACCGGAGCTCGGCGGCGAAGCGCGAACCCGGTCGGCCGGTCGTGGCGCTCTCCGAGTTCGGCGCCGGGGCGACAAACTCGACGGCAGGGCAGGGCTTTCCCGCGGGATCGACGACGCCGAGCAGGATCGCGATGTATCGAGAGCAGGCGGAAGTGATGCGACAGGCGCTCGACGCGCTGCCGGAGGAGTTGCGCGAGATCGTCGGGCTGCGGCTGTTCGAGCAATGCCCGCTCGAGGAGATCGCCGCGCGCCTCGAGCTCGGCGTCGAAGGAGTCCGCCACCGCTTCCGCAAAGGCTCGGAGCTGTACGTCCGCCGCGTGCGAGCCGCGCTCGGCTCGAGACCCTTGTGATCCTCTTCGAATCTCCGCCGTTTGCCGTGCCGGTCTTATCTCGCTGACGAGGTCATGACCGAGGAAGTGCACGCGCTGAACGCAGCCGACGAGAGGTTCCTCGACGCAGCGTTCGAGCGTGCCGTCGCGTCGCTGGAGCACGGCTCGATCCCGCGCATCGAGGACCTGCTCGAGGGGCGGGAGAATCTGCGCGCCCAAGTCGAGGAGCTGCTTCACACCGCACGTCAGGCGACGGTCATCGCGCCCGACGCGTTACCCGTCGTGCCCGGCTTCGTGCTGCAAGCGGAGATCGGGCGCGGCGGCATGGGAACGGTGTACCTGGCGCGCCAAGAGACACTCGCCGGCCGGCGCGTCGCGCTGAAAGTCCTGCCCGCTACGGCCGCGCTCTCGCCGCGCGCGCGCGAGCGCTTCCTGCGCGAGGCACGCGCGATCGCGAACCTGCGCCATCCGAACGTGATCACGGTGCACGACGTCATGGCCGACGGGGACGTGTGCGCCTATTCCATGGAATGGGTCGAAGGAGCGTCGCTGGCGCAGCTCATCGACTTCCTGCGAACCAAGATGCAGCGCGCCCCTTCCACCGGCACGACGCGCGATTCCGCATCGCTGCCGGGCGAGCCCAAGCTCGCAGACGTGCGCGAGCTCTTGGGCGGCGCGGTTGGCGTCGAGCGGGACACGTACGCGCTCTTCGTCAGCCGCATCGCGGTCGCACTGGCGCGCGCGCTCGGCGAGCTGCACCGCGCCGGGCTCCTGCACCGCGACATCAAGCCTTCGAACGTCCTGCTGCGACGCGACGGAACGCCGCTGCTCTCGGACTTCGGACTCGTGCGCGACGTCGACGGCACGATCACTCAGGCGGGACAGTTCGTCGGCACGCTCGCGTACGCATCACCGGAGCAGCTCGGCGGCGATTCGGATGCTTTGGACGCGCGCTCGGACGTCTATGCGTTCGGCGTCACGCTGTACGAGGCGCTGACCTTGCACTTGCCGTTCGACGAACCCCGCGGCGGCAACCTCCGCTCACGGCGGCGGCGTGAGAACAATCCGACGGGCATGCTGCGCTTGATCGAGGGTCGGCGGACCGCGCCGCTGCGCGCATGGAATCGACGGCTGCCGCGGGATCTCGAGACGATCGTGTTGAAGGCGATGGACGCGGACCGCGCGCGCCGCTACGCGACCGCGGACGAACTCGCTGACGATCTCGAGCGCATGCTCTCGCTCCAGCCGATTCGAGCGCGACCTGCAGGCCTGGCGTCGCGCTCGTTGAAGCTCTTGCGCCGGAACCGCCGGCGACATTCGCGACGTGGTGGAAGCCCTGCGCCGGGGAGCGTGGGATTATCTGGTCAAGCCGATCCAGGATATGAACATCCTGCTCCACTCCGTGCAGAATTGTCTGGAGCGCGCCCGCCTGCAGGC
>JANOFY010000383.1:0-17140 GCA_031413895.1 Planctomycetota bacterium
GCGGCGTCGTCTACCCGGGGGCGCGGGTTGGGCGGGAGGAGGCACAACGCGCCGGGCTGGTCGCCCGGCGCGTCGGCCAGGTGCTCGATCGACTGGTGGAGCGCGCTCCCGGAGTTCCGATCGCGTTGATCGGCATCCTCCCCGAGCGGAACATGGAACCGGCCGAGGTCGACCGCTTGTCAGAAACCAACGACGCGCTGAGCGCGCTGTGTCGCGCGCGCGGATTCGCATTCGTTTCCACCCTCGGAACTCCGATCACAAGTCGCGGGGGCTCTCTTTCCGAAGAGTCGTCGGAAGACGACTTCCATCTGGATGCCGAGGGCTATCGTGACCTCGCGCGCTGCATCCTAGAGGAGGGCGGTGAGGTCGGGCGACGCCTCGCGCCCTGACCGCCCCGCGCGTGCTGCCCTCCCCCACCCCCTGAGTCGAAGCCGCATCCGTGTTCAAGAGCATCGGCAGCACCTGGATCCTGAACTTGCTTCAGATCGTCGTGCTGATGCGGCTGACGCCGTTCGTGATCGACACGCTCGGCAAGGATCACAACGGCCTGTGGGTCACGATCGTTTCGCTGACGGGCTTCCTGTCGCTCTTGATCCTGGGCGTTCCGATGGCGTCTGTACGGTTCATCGCGCAGGCCGTCGCCCAGAAGGACACCGCGCGCACGAACACCGCGATCTCGACGTGCTTCGGCATCTGCGCGGTGCTCGGTGCGATCGCGCTGATCACGGGCGTTGCGCTCTACCCGCTGTTCGACGGGAAGTACGTGGCGAATGCGGCACGTGACGGGTTTTCCGCCGCATCGCTGACCGACGCGCGCATCGCCTACGCAGTCGTCGTGGCGCAGGTGTCGCTCGGGTTCGTGATGCGGCTTCCCTATGGGATCTTCGATGCGCACCACGACTTCGTGCGCCGCAACGCGATCATGGCGGGCGAGCTCGCGCTGCGCTTCGTGTTGACGATCGTGTTGCTCCAGTGGCAAGCCTCGCTTCTGATGCTCGCGCTCGTGCAAGTCGGTTGCACGGTGACCGAGTTCACGGTCGCGATCATCGTCCTCAAGAAGCGCTATCCCGCGATTCGCTTCGGCCTGGCGAACTTCGATCGGCAGCTCGCTACCGGTATCTTCGGGTTCAGCGTGTTCGCGATGCTGCTCAACGTCGGGACACTGCTCGCGTTCCGGGCGGACGCGCTGATCATCGGCAACCCCGAGCAGGTGACCTACTTCGACATGGGCAACAAGTTCTTCGACCCGCTCACGAACCTCGTGATCGCGGTCGCGGGCGTCGTCATGCCGATGGCGACGAGGCTCACGGTCTCGGGCGATCCCGGCGAGCTGCGCCACCTGTACCTCAAGTGGTCGAAGATCACGTTTTCGCTGGTCCTGTGCGTCGGGATCTACTTGATGGTCCTCGGCCCCGAGTTCTTGAGCTGGTGGGTCGGACCGGAGTTCTACGACACCTCGGGACCCGTTCTGCAGGTGCTGATGCTCTCTTTCGTCTTCTACCTGCCAGTACGCGGGGTCGCGCTGCCGATCTTGATGGGGCTCGGCAAGCCGGCTTGGCCGGCCTGCGCGCTGCTCGTCATGGGAATCGTGAACGTCACCCTGAGCTTGATCCTCATCCGAACTCACGGGATCGTCGGCGTCGCGATCGGTACCGCGATCCCGAACGTGCTGTTCGCGGGCGCCGTTCTTTGGCGCGCGTGTCGCGAGCTCGACCTCCCGCTCAGCGAGTGGTTGCGTTACGTCGGCGTGCGCGCGACGCTGGGAGCGCTCGTGCCGTTCGGTCTCTTGTATTTCCTCAAGCACAGCGTCGGTGTCGCAGGCCTCTGGCCCCTGGTCGTCTCGGGCCTCGGGCTCGTCGGTGTGTTCGCGCTCGTCTGGGTCCTGTTCGTCTACCGTCGTGACCCGTACCTCGACGTCAGCGGAATGCTCCAACGGTTGAACGGGCGCTTCCTCCAACGGAGGGCGCCGTGACCACCATCGACGTGGTGTTCCTCGCCGTCGCCGCTCTCGCGCTCGGCGTGGCGGCGTTCGTCGCGATCGAGCTCGCGGCGCGCGCTTGGCTCGCGCGCTACGGCCGTTACTACGTGTGGCAGCCGTACGAGCGGACGCGGATGGAGCTCGACCGCGAGACGCTACCCACGCTGGAGCCGTCGACGCGCATCGAGTTCAACTCCGACGGCGAACGCGGGGATCCGCCGCCGCGCGATTTCAGCCGCACGTACCGCGTCTTGGTCGCGGGCGGCAGCGTCGTGGAGTGCTACTTCGTCGATCAGGAGAACACCTGGCCGAACGTCGTGCAGCGCGTGCTGAATCGCAAAGAAAACCTTGCGCTCCTGGGCGCCGAGCACGTGCACGTCGGCAACATCGGACGCTCGCTCGTCACGTGCCGGCACGTCGATCACATGCTCTCGCGGCTGCTCGACCGCTACACGCGGCTCGATGCGATCGTCCTCATGGTCGGCGCGAGCGATCTCGTGCACTGGCTGGAGCGACGCGCGCCGCGTGAGATCGACGACTCCGAGCCGAGGGCGTCGCAGGTGTTCGCCGCGCACCCCGAAGGGCCTTTTGGATGGTCGATACGCACACTCGCGCTGCGGCGCATCGCATCGCACTGGCGCCGGCGAATCATGCGGCCGATCGAGGTGCGCGAGCGCGCCGGCAAGCGCTTGGGCCAGGCCCGCGCGATGCGCGCGAACGCGAAGGTGATCCTGCACGAGGTGCCCGATCCCAAGCCGCTGCTCGACCACTTCGACCGCTATCTGCGGCGGCTCGTGCAACGCGCGCGCGCACACGCGCCGCACGTGATCATCGCGCGGCAGCCGTGGCTCGAGAGGCAGTTCACCGCGGAGGAGGCGAAACTCCTGTGGAACTTCGGCGCAGGGCGTCCGTACGAGGGCGAGGTCACCGCGTACTACTCGCACGAGCTCGTCTGGGATCTGATGCGCCAGCTCGATCGACGCGTCACTGAGATCGCGCGCGATCTCGGCGTGAAGCAGATCGACATGATGGCGTGCGTCGAACCGACGTTCGAAAACTACTACGACGAGCTGCACTTCACGCCGAAGGGCTGCGGTCTCGTCGGAGAAGCGATCGCCAAGGCGCTGCTCGAAGTACCCGAGCCCGTGCGATCATCCGCGCCGGTGCGTGCGCGTGGCGAGCCCCATGCCCAGGTGACCTAGCAGTCCCAAGCCGATCACGTTGATCAGCTGGACGAGGTGCATCCCGAGCGCCGTGGCGGCCGCGAGCGTCGGATCGATCCCGAGCACGCCGAATCCGAGCACCCAGCCGGCTTCGAGCGTCCCGAAACTCGCAAACGCGCTGATCGGGATCAGGCTCGTCACGATGGCGAGACTCGACGCGAACGTGGCTTCGGCGAGCGTCACGCTCTCCGGCAGTCCGAGGCCGCGCGCGAGCACGGCGCAGAAAAGGAACACGCACAGCCAGATCGGCAGCGACACGAGCGCCGCGGCGTAGAGCCGGCGCTCCCCGCCCGCGCGACGCAACGCGTCCGCGACTTGCTCCGTGCGGGCGAGGATGCGCCGCCCGCGCTCGAGCCGATCCAATCCCACGCGGTGCAAGAAGGCCGACGCGGTCAGGGCGAGCCAATCCCCGCGCGCGCTGACGGCAAAGAGGCCCAGCGAACACGCGCCGAGCAACCAGCCCGCCGAGCTGAACCAGCCGACCTGTGGGTAGGTGCCGGCGGCGCCGAGCGCCAGACACGCGATCGACATCCCGAGGGTCAGCGTGGCCATGTCGAGCAAGCGCGAGACGACGAGCGAGGCCGTGCCGACCACAGCCGACACGCCGCAGACATCGCGCAGGTAGACGATGAACGTCGCCTCACCGATCTTCGCCGGCAGGATCGTCGCGGCCATCGTGTGCGCCGAGCTCACGACGGTCAGTCGGCCGAGCGGGGGACGCTGTTCCGGCGGAATCAGGATGTAGAAGCGCAGCGCGCGCAGCAGATAGAGCAGCACGTGGAAGGCGAGCGCCGTGCAATACGTGCGCAGCGACAGCGTTCGCCACGCGCGCGCGACGTCGTCCCCGCGCACTTCGCCGAAGAACGCCAGGAAAGCGAGGAGGATCCCGGCGACGAGTAGCGAGACGAGGACGCGCAGGAACGGTCTCAAGACGCGCTCGATTGGATCGGGACCGAGCGGCCAGGCCAAGACAAAACCGCGCCCGGATTCGGCCTACATCGGCCGGCCCGGGCGCAGTCTCATGATGTCGTGTGGTCTGGGATCACTCGAACTTGACGTGTGTCCCGCCAGAGTCTTCGGCCAACCACTCGAGAATCTGAAACTGTCCGCCGATGCCGATCGTGTTGATCTCGATCTTGCGGTGCTCGTTCCACTGTTGGACGTGCTCGCGGATGACGAACGGCTCGGTCTCGCCGCCGACGCTCGGTTCGCCGTCGGACATGACGTAGATCGTGTCGACGTCCTGGTCTTCGAACGCGTGTTGAATGGCGTCGTAGAGGTTCGTCCCACCCCCCGTCAGCAGGTCGGTGACGTACATGATCGCCTGCTCGCGGTTCTCCGTGTTGGCGGCCGCCAGAGCGCCCTCCATCCAGCGCTCCACGTCGCTGCTGAACGTGACGATGTTGAAGAAGGCGCCCGGCTCTAGAGCCTCGATGCACTTCTTGAGCTCGCGCTTCGCGACTTGGAGGCGCGTCATCGGCGTGCCATCCAGGAACTCGTTGCGCACCGCTTCCTCCATCGAGCCCGACACGTCGATCACGAACAGCACGCGGTGCGAGATGATCTGGATGCCGAAGAACTTGGACTCGCCCGCCTGCTCGACCTTCTTCAGCCGCCATTCCTCGCCTGATCGACCGCGCGTCGTCTGCCGCAGCGAGTACTCGGTCTCGCTCTTGTGGATGCGCTCGAAGCGCTCCTTCGAGAGCACTTCGAAGGTCGCGCTCTCTTTCTGCCACCAGTTGGCCCAGTTGACCGCGTTGTCCTGGTACGGCTGCCCCGTCAGCCGGTAGAGCGCGCTGGCCATGTCGTGCAGCAGGCGCCCCTCTTCCTTCGCCATCCGTTCGATGATCGCCGCCACGCCTTCTTTGACGCGCAGTCCTTCGAGGCCTTCGAGTGCCGTGAGCCGAACCGACCAGTTCGGATCGTCGAGCGCCGCGATCAGCCTTTCGAGCGTCCCTTTGTCACCGCTCTTGCCGAGCGCTTCGAGTGCGATCGCGCGCACCTCCGAGTCCGCGTTCGCCGTGAGCGACGTGAGCTCCGGGATCCAGCCCGGATCCTGCGCGCGAATGACCGCCAGCGCATCGAACACGGCGCGCAGGATCGCCGGATCCTTGCCCTTCTCCACCATCTTCTGGAGGAGCGGAAGCGCTTCCTTGTCGCCGCGATGCGCGAGGAGCTCGCAGGCCGCGACGACGACTTCGGGATCCTTGTCCGCGAGCAACCTGTGCACGGCCTTGTTCACCTTCTCGTCGGAGAGGTCGCGCACGGCGTGGAGGATGAAGATCTTGTCCTCGGGCCGGCCCTTGCCGATGTCGAGGACGAGCTCGCGATCGACGGCCGGATCCTTGAAGCCCGCCAAGAGCTCCGCGAGCGCGAAGCGCAGCTCGCGCGGGGTGTCGACGTTCTTGGCGCGCTTGATGAATTCGTCGGAGGTCTTCGCGCCGCTCAATCGGGCCATGATCTCGGCGCCGACGACGCGCGTCTCGGGACGGCCGTCGAGCTTCTTGAACCATCCCGTCGCGAGTTCGAGCGTGCGCGGATCGACACGGCGCTCCAGGTCGAGCAAGGCCGCGCCGCAGATCTTGTGGTAGCCGTCGTGCACCGCCTCCGCGACTTCGTCCGCCGTGAGATCGGAGACGACGACCTCGAACGCCATGAGGCGCAGCGAGTTGAGCGAATAGAGCTTGCGCTCGGGCGGCGCTTGTTCGCCGTCACCCTTCTTGCGCGCCTTCTTCTCGCGTTTCTCCTTCTCCTTTTGCTCCTTCACCGTCTTCTCGTCGGGCGGCGTCGGCTTGTAGATCTCGCGATACCACGGGAAATCGCTGCGATCGGACAAGTGGACGTGGTTCTCCATCGCGCGCTCGCGCACGGAGTCCTCGACCGGCGACTGCACGATGAACGCGAGGAAGTCCTTGCCCTTCGACGCGCAGCGTCCGAGCGAATCGAGCGCGGCCTCGCGCAGCTCGGCGGCCGGTGATTGCGTCGCCACGTCAGTCAGCTTTTGGAGCGCCGGTTGTTCGGCTTCCGCGATGCCGTCGAACTGCGTCAAGACGCGTACGACCTCGCGCTGCATGAACACGGTGTGGAACTCGTCGTAGAGCCCGATCAGCGCTTCGGCGGCGCGCCGCGATTGCTGCCCGGCCAGCTCACCCAGCCACTTGGGATCGGCCGAGTCGCCGTTGGAACGGATCTTCGACGTCAAGTCGTCGATCGCATCCCGGGCCGCGGGGTCCGGCTGCGCAGCGGGCGCCGCGTGAAGGCTCAGGGCCAAGATTGCAACGAACGCGTACGCGAGACGTGAACGAGTCGAATCCATCGTGCGGTGACTGGCGTGCGAATTCGGGAAAAGGCCCAGCGAGCGGAAAGGCGATCACAAGCCCTGCGGGCATGACTGTCAACTTCCGCGCAACTCCTTCCGATAGCACCGGTCCCGATGGAGCTCCAGGAGCCCGGGGGACCCGACCACATGTTCGAATTCTCGCCGCACGACGTCGCCGCCGACCAGGTGCGCAGCCTGCTCCGCAAGCTGCGCGACCTGAATCTGTCGTCTGAAACGGTCGCGATCACGGGCGCTTCGCACGTGACCATCGGCGGCTGCCTGTCGCTCGATGCGCCGGCGGAGAGCGGTGTGCGCTACCGCATCGACTTTCCCGACGGCGCACGGTCGGTGCTCGAGCTCGCTTGTCATGCGGCGGGTGCGTCGGGGCTCGCGCTGTCCGTCGACAGTCACTCGGCAAATTCCACGCGCAAGCACTTGTCCGTCCGGCTATCGCGCGACCCTGAGGGGCGTGTCTGCGCGCGCGAGCTCGCCGCGCGCGTCTCCCCCGAGACGTGCGACCCGCGCGCACTGGCGCGTTTCCTGAAGCGCGCCGTCCGCACGCTGTACCGCACCGAGTGAGCGACGGCGAGCTCGCTCTGCGAACGATCAACGCTCGCGGGTTCGCACGATCAAATCGGCGAGCAAGCCGATCGAGAGCACCTGCACGAGCGCCACGAACATCAGCACGCTCTTGTCGCTGAGATTGGGCGGCGAGACTACGAAGATGTCGTAGTAGAGCGATCCGAGAAGCCCCAGCCCCACGACGAACGCCACGGGGTAGAACACCTTGAGCGGATTGAAGAAGAGCACGGTGCGGATGATCAGCGACAAGAAGCCGAGCGTGTCGCGCACCGGCCGGATCTTGCTCGAGCCCGCGCGCTTCTTGTAGTTGATCGGCACCCAGTCGACGCGGTGATCGTTCGTCAGCGCCGCGAGCGTGATCGTCGTCGTGAAGCTGAAGCCCTGCGGCAAGATCGGCCGGTACGCCAAGACGAGATCGCGGCGCATCGCGCGCAGCCCCGAGTTCAAATCGGGGATCGACGTGCCCGCGAGGAACGACGCCAGCGCACGCAGGAACGCCTTCGCCGGCCGGCGGACCAACGGAATATTGACCTCTTCGCCCGTGCGCGCGCCGACCGCCATCTCGGCGCCGTCGTCGATGCGCGCGAGAAGGTCCGCGATGCGATCCTCGGGATAGGTGCCGTCGGCATCCGTGATCACGACGACGGCGTGGCTCGCGTTCGCGAACCCCGTCTTGAGCGAGGCGCCGTACCCTTTGTTCACCTCGTGCCGCACGATGCGCAGCAGCGGAAAACGCGGCGCGATGCGCGCGAGCACACCCGCGGTCCCATCGTGCGATCCGTCGTCGACGACGATCAGCTCGATCGGAACGCCCAGCTTCAGCCCCGCGAGCCGTTCGACCACGCCCTCGATCGCGCTCTCCTCGTTGTAGGCGGGAACGACGAGCGTGACTCCGCGAGCGGTCAAGCGCTGTGTGTCTTGGCGGTCGGCTTGTCTATCGATGGTGGACTCCGAGGTCGGCGGCTCGATGCGCGGGCGAGGATAACGGCTCGACCGCGCGATGAGTACGACCCGCAGGCCGCGTTCGAGGAGTCATACGGCACGTCGCCGTCACGAAGCGCGCGTACCGATGTCGAACACGTCGCCGCACGCCTTCCGAAAAAACCGCGCGGCGAGCACCTTGCGCGCCATGCCGGTGAGCGGCAGAGCAGCGAGCTCGTGCACCGGAAACCACGCGAACGGCGACTCGATCCGCTTGGCCAAGATCGATCCGCGTCGAACCGTGGCCCGGATGCGGTGGTGCGTGATCGTGTGGCTCACCGTGCCGAGCTCGACGCCGGCGCTCAGCGTGGGCACGGATCGGCCGCGTGCGTCGGTGCACTCGGGCCAGCGCGTCGGAAAGAGCCGCGCGTCGCGCGCGAGCTCGATCGTCGGGAGCTGCCACAGTCCCGCCATGCGGCCGATCGCCGGACGCTGTTCGAGCAGGTAGCGCCCGCGCCGCTCGACGACGAGGACCGCGAGCTCCACACCGACCGCGGTCTTGCGAGCCTTCGGCCAGGGTAGCTCGGCGACTCGTCCCGCGCGCCTGGCACCGCAATCGCTCGCGAGTGGACAGTCGGCGCACTTCGGATCGCGCGGCGTGCACACGAGCGCCCCGACCTCCATCAGCGCTTGATTCCAATCGCCGGCACGATCACCGGCGCCGACCAATTGCTCCGCACGCTCCCACAGTTCGCGTGTCAGCGCGGGCGACGTCGGCTCGCCCGCGATCTCGAACACGCGCGAGAAGACGCGCGCCACGTTGCCGTCGACGAGCGGCTCGGGCTGGTCGAACGCGATGCTCAAGATCGCGCCGGCCGTGTAGGGCCCGATGCCGGGCAGGTCGCGTAGCTCCTCGCGATCGTCAGGCATGCGACCGGCGTGCACCGCCATGATCGAGCGCGCCGCCGCGTGCAACGTGCGCGCGCGGCTGTAGTAGCCCAGACCGCTCCAGACGGCGAGCACGTCCTCGACCGGAGCCGCGGCCAGCGTGGAGAGGCTGGGAAACCGATCGAGAAAGCGCGCGAAGTATGGGATCACGGTCTCGACGCGCGTCTGTTGCAGCATCGCTTCGCTGATCCACACGCGATACGGGTCGCGGCTCGCGCGCCAGGGAAGCGCACGTTTGTGCGCGTCGTACCAGGCCAGCAGCTGGCGGCGCAGTCGCGCGACTTCCACCCGCGTCGGACGCGGCGGGAACGCGACTTCGGGAGTCTTGATCCGACGACGGACACGAGTCGCGCGCATCGCACGTCAGTCTACGCAGCTCGCATCGGACGCGCGCGTGCGCGGCGTTCGAGGGAGACTCATGCCGGGACGGCATGGAGACTGTCCTCGGACGCCGCGTTCCGCTACCGTCCCGAAAGAATGCGCAAGATCCTGAGCGGCATCGCGATCGGAGCGCTGCTCTCGCTGCTGCGAGCGCCGCTCGGCATCGAATTCTTGCAGTGGCCGGCGGTCGATGCCCGGACCGCGTACGGCTACCGGGCGCTGGCGCTCGGCCTGGCGGCGTGCGCGCTGTGGGGAGCGCGAGTGCGCTCGCTCTCGACGCTCTGGCTCGTCGCGATCACAGTCGGATACGCGCTGCACGGGCTCGTGCTCGCGAACCTGTGGTCGCCGTCTGGTCACCTGTCCTTGTGGATCACCGGGCTCGCGGCATCCGCGGCGGTGATCCTCGCGCGCCCGGCGCGGCGCGATCCGGCCGCCGCAGCGGACGAAGCGATCGAGACGACTCCTTTCCTCGCCATGATCGGGATCGCCATCGCCGCCGCCGGCGTCGCGATCTCGGTCGAGGCCAGCGCGCGCCACGTGCGCTTGTTCGGTGCCGGATTGGCGCAGGACGACTCGCTGTTCGGCACCGTTCTACTGCTCGGGATCGTGATCGGATCCGCGGCGTTCGGTTGGGTCGCACGCGCACCGAAGTCGCGCGGGCTGGCCGTTCCCATCGCACTCTCCGCCGCCGCAGCCGGCGGCTACGCGGCGCTGCGCGTGATCACGAGCGCGGCGACGACACGCGGGCTCGACCAGTATCTGCGCGCGTACGGACTCGACACATCGCTGCACGGAACGCTGGTGTACGACGCGCTGATGTCCGCGTCGTGTTTCGTGGTTCCCGCGCTCTTCATCGGTGCGGCGCTCGCCGGCGTGCGCTCGCGTGAGGAGCTGTTCAGCATGCTGCTCGGCGCCGCGATCGGCCTTTTCGTGGTGCCGAGTCTCTTCGATGTGAATGCGGCGACGGCGGACACCGACAAGATCCTCTTCAGCGCGCAGCTGATCCCGCTGGCGCTGCTGATCGCGGTCTCAGGTGCAGTGCTGGCGATCCTCGCGGTCTCGGTACGCGGAACCGTCGCGCGCTGGACCGGCGTCGCCTGCGCGCTGGCCCCGTGTGCGCTGCTGTTCGTCTTCACCGTGCGACCACAATTCGTGCTCTCTCCGTGGCACAACCGGCTCGTCATGCCGTTTCTCGCGCGGGACACACCGGAGGGATTCCTGACGGTCGAGCCCTCGCGCGGCGGTGTCAATGTCGCGACGCTCGATCGCAGGGTTCTCACGCCGGGCACCGACGCGGTGGAGGCCGACGCGCTTCGATTGATGCTCGCGATCGAGACCCTCCCGCCGGCACGGCGCATGAAAGGCGCGATCCGTGTGCTGCTCATCGGGCAGCTCACACCTCCGCGCGCGATCGTGCTCGGCGATTCCAACGCGACGCGCATCGACCGCAGCGCGGCCTGGTGGCCGAGCATGGCCGCCATCGAGCAGCAGATGTTCGCGTCGACTCCGCTCCCCGACGGCGAGATCCTCGCGCCCGCGGAAGCGCGCCGTCGCATCGAGCGCGGCGACTACGACCTGGTGGTCGTGCCGTCGGTCGCGGGCGACGCGCCCGTGCCCACGAGTTTGCGCGCCCCGGAAAAGACGGTCGTCGTCGCGTGGCTCGATTGCGACGAGCCGCTGCCGCGGCAGTCGATCGGTGAGCGCGTGATCCTTTCCGCCAACGGTCTCGACGATCCGTGCCTGGGCGTGACGCTCCACGCATTCACGGACGGCTCGTCGCTCCGCATGCTCGCCGCGGGCGAGTCGCACGCGGCGCCCATGCCGCTTCGCCGACTCATGCTCCGCACGTTCGATCGTCAGTGCGAAGGGCGCGCGGCCGCGGCCGAACGCCTGCACGACGCCGCGCGCGGCGGACCCGATGAAGACCTCACCGCGGGCCTCGCAATCTTCTACCGCGCGCAAGTTCACAGCTCGCCGTACGAATCCACCGCGGACCAGGTCGAGCTGCCGCTCGAAGCGCTCGACCACTTCGAGCGTTCGGCGCTCGCACGCAGTCCCGACGTGTTCGAACGCAGGCTGTGGGAGAAGCTCGGGCGCGTGCTCGTCGGCAAGCGCTGGATCGAGGAGATCTACCGCTACGTGGAACCGGTCGCGCAGCGGCACGCGCCGTGGCCGATGCTCGAGCACGTGCTCGCGCGCGCCGACATCGAAGCACTGGAACCCGAGTCCGCGATCGCGCGATTGACGAAGCTCACCGAACTGGAGCCGGGCCGCTTCGAGCACTGGTACTTCCTCGCCGAAGCGCTGCTGCAAGCGAAACGTGAGCGCGACGCCGCCGACGGATACAAACGTGCGCTCGCGCTGCAGCCGGACAACACCGGGGTCAAACGCAAGCTCGCGGTGTTGCTGGTCCAACTGGGCGATTCGGAGGGAGCGCGAATCGCGGAGGAGCTGCTGATCGAGGATCCCGACGACGCCGAGCTCCTCGAGCTGCTTGGGCGCGACACGAGCGACGGTAATCCGCCGGACGGCGACCCGCACGAGCACTGACGAGGACCGACGCATTCCGTCGCGCTCCTTCGTGCTGCGGGAATGACCGGATCGCGCTCTCGCCCGTTTCTCGCTCTACGGATTCGGGAAGGATCCGAACGGGAGGGGCCCGGCTGGCAGAGTTCGCATACACTTGGGAAAGCGAAGTTCGACCCGGTCATTGGGCAGGCAGCTCGAAGGTCGCCCTCCTCACTTCTTTGCGGAAGGAGTTGGATCGTGATGAAACTCTCGTTCGTCGCAGTCTCGATGTCGGTTGCCGTGCTCGCGTTCGCAGGAGGCGAGGTCACCGCGCAAATCGAACGCCTCGACTTGGCGCGAATGCTCGCCAAGTCGGACAACTCCTTGATCGGCACCATCGTCGGCAAGGACGTCATCCGCATCGATCACCCCGTCGATGGCCCCGAACTGTACTTCACCACCCTGACCGTCCAGGGCACCTCCCTCAAGGATGGCAAGGCGCTGACCGTCGACATCACCTTCCCCGGTGGCTTCATCGACAACGAGAACGGCGTTTACAACTCCGAAGCGCCCTCCGCCGACGACATCAAGACCGGCAATCGCGTCGTCGTCTTCTACAAGTGGTCGGAGAACATGGGCGGTGATCTCGCCGCCAACGCGCTGTACGCCTCGCACGGCGGCATCTATCGCACCTTCGACAACCGCAAGGACGTCGTCGTCCAAGGTCGTGGCGAGGGCTACGCCACCTCCGCGAACGTCTCACTCACCCAGCTCAAGCAGGACGTTCAGCGTCTGGCCAAGAAGTAGCGCCACGAGAAGGAGTACATCCCCATGAACCTCAAACAACTCATCCTCCCGACCGCCGCTCACGGCGCCGCGGCGGCTCTGCTCATCCCCGCCCAATCAGACGCCTACACCCTGCTCGGTGGCGCACTGAACACGACCCAGCGCGACTTCCGCATCTTCGACAGCTTCACCGACCCGACGGCCAACGACAACGTCACGCCCGATCCCAACTTCCCCGGCTACACGGGCTGCGAGCTCGCGATCTGGAAGGCGTGCACCGAGTGGGCCAGCGAACTGCACGGTGGCACCGGCGATGGAGACCCGCACCAACCAGGTGGCCTGGGCTCGGGCGGCGCCAACCTCGACGCCGTCTTCCAGGGCAATGCGACGTCGGCCGGTACAACCAACGGCAACACGTTCTCGGAGCTTAGCGGTAGCAGCGGCGGCATATTGGCCTTCACCGAGGACCCGATCAGCGACGGCTGGCGCATCCGCTTCTATTCGAACTGGACGTGGCACGACGGGCCGGGTACTCCGGCTTCGGGCTATGACATCCAAGGCGTCGCCTGTCGCCAGTACGGAAACGCACTGGGCCTGGATGACTCGCCCGTCACCGGATCGACGATGTTCCATTTCCTCGAAGACGCCACGGGGGCGGCCAAGCGCTAGATCGAAGCCGACGATATCGCGGGCGTGCAGGCGATCTACGGCGTGGCCGCCGTGTCGAAGCCGCGCATCACCGGAATCAGTTTCTCGAGCGGTATGCTCACGATCTTTGGCTCCAACTTCGACCTCTCCGCGAACGACGTGTGGTTCACGCCCATCCCTCCGAGCGCCACGGACGTGCCCGTCCAAGCAGCGGGCCTCCCGAGCAACGGAAGTCAGATCACGCTCGCGATTCCACCCATGGCTGGATCCGGAGACGTGTTCGTGAAGCTCGCTGGCACGACCGGCAGCGCCCTGTCCAACGGTTGGCCCATCGACAGCGCGAACTTCCCTGCTCCGCCCGGTACTGCGTACTGCTTTGGCGATGGCTCGCTTCCGACCGCTTGTCCGTGCACGCTGCCCAATTTCATCCCAGTGCCGAGCGGTGGACCGGACGCGGGTTGCGCCAACTCCTTCAATGGGTATGGCGCGAAGCTCGGCTCCGCCGGCAGCGTCTCCCCCGACTCGATCGTGTTCACGACGGTGATCGGCGGGAATTCTGCCAGCTTCGGATTGCTGCTCAAGGGCAATGGGAGCGACCCGAACGGCGTCGCCAACGGTGACGGCGTGCGCTGCGTCGACGGACAATTGATTCGTTTCGGCGGCCACAATGCCGGCACGAACGGAGCGCCGCTGGGCACGTGGACGTATCCGAACTCGGTGCAGACGATCCCGGTATCGATGGCGACGCTGCAGCAGGCCGGGCAGAGCGCGTATTACCAACTTTTCTATCGCCACACCTTCACGGCCTACTGCACGTCGGCGACGGCGAACCTGTCGAACGGTTACGAGATCGGCTGGCCGTAGGCGACGGCAACGCGGCCACTCATTCGCAAGGCGCTGAGCCAAACGCCAGGAGCTTCGGCTCCCCAGAATCCCCGGTGGATACGGGCTCAGGCACTCCTCGGCGCCGAGTCACGAGGTCGCGCCGAGCCTCATGTCCCGAGCGGTGCCGCGTCGCTGAGAAGCGGAGAGAGCCAAGCGTTCCCGCCTTGCTCGATCGTCCTCGATCGCGCGGAACCTGGTCCGCTTCCTGGTCGTCCGATCGATGGAGTCGAGTCGGCTCAGCAGCTCGCCGGGCGCGGTCCACATGGCGCTGCGCGCCCCGGCCTCGCGACGATCGCATAGACTTTGGTCCAGCCGACCGTCCCGGTCCAATGGCAGGCAGCTCGGCCCGTGGGCTCTACTCATCGTTTTAAGGAATCGAATCCGCCATGAAACTCTCCCCTACCGCCCTGTCCATGTCGGTCGCTGCGCTGCTGGCCGCAGGCAGCCTGGCCAGCGCTCAGATCGAGCGCCTGGACTTGGCCCAGATGGTCTCGAAGACGGACAACTCCCTGGTCGGCACGATCGTCGGCAAGGAAGTCATCCGCATCGACCATCCCATCGACGGACCCGAGCTCTACTTCACCACCCTCACGGTCCAGGGCAACTCGCTCAAGGACGGTCAGGCGATCACCGTCGACATCACCTTCCCCGGTGGATTCGTCGACACTGAGCACGGCGTCTACAACTCCGAAGCTCCTTCCGCCGACGACATCAAGACCGGCAATCGCGTCGTCGCCTTCTATAAATGGTCCGAGAACATGGGCGGCGACCTGTCCGCCAACGCGCTGTACGCCTCGCACGGCGGGCTGTACCGCACCTTCGACAATCGCAAGGACGTCGTCGTCCAAGGTCGTGGCGAGGGCTACGCCATCTCCGCCAACGTCTCACTCACCCAGCTCAAGCAGGACGTTCAGCGCCTGGCCAAGAAGTAGCGCCCCGAGAAGGAGTACATCCCCATGAACCTGAAGCATCTCATCCTCCCCACGGTCGCTCTCGGCGCCGCGGCGGGTCTGCTCATCCCCGCCCAGTCGGACGCGTACACCCTGCTCGGCGGCGCGCTGAACACGACGCAGCGCGACTTCCGCATCTTCGACAACTTCACCGACGCCGTTTCGAACGACAACGTCACGCCGGACGCGAATTTCCCGGGATACACCGGTGTCGAGCTGGCGATCTGGAAGGCGTGCACCGAATGGGGCAGCCAACTGCACGCGGGCTCGGGCAACGGAGATGCGCACCAGAACGGCGGCCTGGGTTCGGGCGGAGCCAACTTCGACGCGGTCATGCAGGGGAATGCGACCAGCCAAGGAGGGACGAACAGCAACCAGTTCTCCGAGCTCGCCGGCAGCGACGGTGGCACGCTCGCATTTTGCGAGAGCCCGATCAGCGACGGCTGGCGGATTCGCTTCTATTCGACGTGGACGTGGAACGACGGCCCGGGCACGTCGATCACCGGAATCGACATCCAAGGCGTAGCAACTCACGAGTACGGGCACGCGCTCGGACTCGACCACACGAACATCAATGGCTCCACGATGCTGCCTGGAGTATTCGGCAACGGCGTGAACTCGCGCTCGATTGGACCGGACGACATCGACGGCGTGCAGGCGATCTATGGGGTCGTTTCCGCGACCAAGCCGCGCATCAACGGGATCAGTTTCTCCGGCGGCTTGCTCACCCTCCACGGGTTCAATTTCGACCTCGTCTCGAACGACGTCTGGTTCACGCCCAATACACCGGGTGGCTCCGACGTCCCGGTTCAGGTCACGGGACTTCCGAGCAACGGGAGTCAGATCACGCTCGCCATCCCGGGCACCGCTGGTTCGGGCGACGTATTCGTCAAGCTGGCGGGCACGCAGGGAGTCACGCTGTCGAACGGTTGGCCGATCGACGTCGCGAGCATCCCGGCTCCGCCCGGCTTCGCGTACTGCTTCGGTGACGGCAGCTTGGTGACGCCGTGCCCGTGCGCGCTGCCGGACACCGTGCCGAGTCCCAGCGGCGCCTCGGACGCAGGCTGCGCGAACTCGTTCAACGCTTCGGGCGCACGACTCGACGCGGCCGGCTCGAAGAACCCGACGGACCAAGTGCGTCTCACGGTGAGCTTCGGAACACCGGCGGGCTTCACGTTCTTCATCTCGGGGAACGCCGCCGACGCGAACGGCATCGCGAACGGCGACGGCGTCAACTGCGCGAGCGGTAGCTTCGTCCGATTCGGTTCGCAGATCCCGGTCAACGGCGCCTCCGTGTACCCGAACCCGGCTCTCGGACTCAACACGCTGCTCTCGACCGTGGGCTCGAGTCCGGTCGGCAGCGGTCAGACCCGCTACTACCAGGCCTTCTATCGCAACACCACCGCGGGCTGGTGCACTCCGGCGACCAGCAATGTGTCGAGCGGCTACCAGATGACCTGGAACTGAGGACCGGGGCGTCGGCGCGCCGCGCGCCGACTGGACCGCCGGGGGCGCAGCCCGCGGGTACTCTTGACGAGACCTCGCGAGCAGCGCCCCCGAGTGTTTTTTGCGGTATCCAATACAGAGACTTCACATTAACATTGGTCTCACGTCGGGAACCTGGCAGGCGGCCGTGGGCGTCCTACAGGGCGCGTCTTGCTCTGCGCAGGCCCCTGTAAACCCTTACTGCGAACTTCAACCAGCTGCCACCCGGCAGCGGGCGAAGCGGCCGGGGTAGCGGGGGCTCGACAGTATCTGGACTCACGGTCCGGGAACGAGCAGACCCGGGAATGAGCAATCACAAGGAACCTTCTCTCATGAAACTCTCCCCTACCGCCCTGTCCATGTCAGTGGCCGCGCTGTTGGCTGCAGGCAGCCTGGCCAGCGCTCAGATCGAGCGGCTGGACTTGGCCCAGATGGTCTCGAAGACGGACAACTCCCTGGTCGGCACGATCGTCGGCAAGGAAGTCATCCGCATCGACCATCCCATCGACGGACCCGAGCTCTACTT
>JANOFY010000384.1:0-50260 GCA_031413895.1 Planctomycetota bacterium
CGCGATCGCCGTGCGCCACTCGTGTGCATGATCATCGAGGCTCGCGCGACCGATCTCGCGCGCGAACTTCTGTCGTCGTTCGACGCTCGCGATCGTGCCCTGCCCACGGCCTGTGTCGGCGAACGAGTCGAGGTCGGCTACGAGCTTAGAGAGGACGTCGCGGCGCCACGCTTCTCCCACGAGCGCCGGGTTGGCGGAGAACGAGGAAGGCGCGCCCTCTGCCGGCCCGAGCGTTTGCAGCGCCTGCTTGTGGATGTCGCGGTTCGCGGCGAGCTCGCGCGCCTCGGCGAGCCAGGACTCCATGGCCGGGACCTTCTCGGGCACGGCGGGCCACAGCTCCTCCGCGCGCCGCTCGAGCTCGGTGAGCCGTCGCACGTCCGACAAGCGCAGGATCTCGGCGTTGCTGCGTTTTTCGACGTACGTCACCCACGACAAGCTGGCGATCGCAAACCCGAGCGACGCTGCGATCACCAGCGCCAGTCGCCGGTTGCGGCGGACCCATTTCTTGAGCTCCGGCCACGCGCCGATCTGATACGCGCGCACGACGCGACCTTCGATGAACGCGCGCAGGTCGTCCGACATCGCGCGCACGCCGCTGTAACGGTCGTCGAGCTCGCGAGCCATCGCTTTGACGCAGATCGCGACGAGCTCCGGTGCAGCGTGCGGCGCGAGACTTTCGATCGGCGTCGGCGGACTCACGCGCAGCTCGCGCAGCACGTCGTCGCCCGATTGGCTTTCGCCGGGACGCGCGTACGGCGGCTGGCCCGTCAGCATGTGGTAGAGGATCGCGCCGAGCGCGTACA
This sequence comes from Planctomycetota bacterium, assembly GCA_031413895.1. GTDB lineage: Bacteria > Planctomycetota > UBA1135 > UBA1135 > JANLUN01. The sequence continues at coordinate 804 of JANOFY010000384.1, forward strand.
CGTCTGCACGTGGACCGACAGCGCTGCCGCGCGCTTGCTCCGGTGCCATGTAGGCCGGTGTTCCAAGCACCGCGCCGTGATGTGTTTCGCCACATGCGCTCCCTGTCGCGCGTACGTTCACGCCGGTCTCGACCGCCACCGCGCTCGACTGCTCGTCCTCGTCCGCGATCGTGCTCCCCCGCTCGTCGGCTGGCCCGGTCGCGTGTTCTCCGGCCGCGCTGCCGGACCGCGAGTCGTTCACTCCGACCGCGCGTTGATCGGACACGACCTCCTTGCGCGCGAGTCCCCAATCCATCACGTACGTCTCGCCGAAGCGACCGACCATGATGTTCGCCGGCTTCAGATCGCGGTGGATGACACCAGCCGCGTGCGCGCAATCCAGCGCGTCACATACGCGCAGAACGATCTCGATCGCGCGCGCGAGCGTCCACTGGCCGTCCCCTTGGTGAATGTGCGTCAACACGCAATCGAGCGTCGTGCCACGCACGAACGGCATCGTGAAGTAGAGCTCGCCGGAGCGGTCGATGCCGATGTCGTGAACGGGCAAGACCCCGGGGTGGTCGAGTCGTCCCGCGAGCCGCGCTTCGGAAAGGAAACGCCGCACCAATCGGCCGTCCGGCTCCTCGGGAAGCCGCATCGCCTTGAGCGCGAGCTCACGCTGCATGTCGCGGTCGTACACGCGCCACACGACGCCCATGCCGCCTTGCGCGATCTTCTCGATGCGCTCGTAGCGGGAGATGGAACGGTCCGGACTCGCGAGTCGATCGAGATCGAGTCGCGATCGTTCGTCGATTCCGAGTGGGTCGTGCGGCAGCCGCTCGAATCCGGCCGCGTCCGCCGCGAGCCCTCCGAAGACGCGTTCGAGATCGCGCCAGTTGGCGTGCAACGAACGCAACTCGAGCTCGAGCTCCGGCTGCTCGCGAAACAACGCCTCGAAGTCGAACGGTTCGCCGCGATCCAGCTTTTCGAGCGCCTCGGCGAACGCATCGCGGGCGCGTTCGGATCGCGTGCTGTCCGGTGAACTCCGCATGGCGTGAAAGCTGTGCCAGTGTATCGAACGAGTGCGAATCGGAGCGCCGACCTTGCGCGTTGGGATGGCCGGCGATCGAATCATCTCCTTCATACCACCGCGACATGTCTACGGAACCGAACGACGACGCTGGGCCGCGCCGACTGACCCGCGACGAACTGGAAGTGCTGGTCGCGCGACACCTCGCGTCACTACGCCACTACGTGCGGTTGCAAACCGGTGCCTTCTTGCGCGCGCGCGAGCCGGTCCCCGACATCGTGCAGTCGACCGTGCGCGAGCTCATCGAGTCCGCGGACGGCTTCGTGTATTCGGGCGACATCGCATTTCGCCGCTACCTCTACACGCTCGCGACGAACAAAATCGTCAGCAAGAACCGTTATCACCAAGCCAAACGCCGCAGCCCCGAGCGCGAAGCGCATCTGTCGCGAGCAATCTGGGATCTCCCGTATGCCGCCGACAGTCAATTGTCGCCGTCACCGAGCCGCCACGCCGAGCGCAACGAGGATCTCGCGCGGCTCCAGGCCGCGTTCGCGAGCCTCGACGAGGACGACCGCCAGATCTTGACGATGCGCCGCATCTTCGACATCCCGACCGCGGAGATCGTAGTCGCACTCGGACTCGCGGAATCGACCGTGCGTTGGCGGCTTTCGCGAATCCTCGCGCAGCTTGCGCAACGTCTTCCGCGCGACGACTGAGACGCTCACGCGAGCTCGGGTGACAGCGCCCTTCGGGGCGCTTGAGCGCGATGTCGCGCTCTCGCGCCAAGTGTTTCTGGAATCAATTTTCGTTGCCCGCCAACACACGCAATTCGTGTTCTTGCGCGCCGAATTAACGCGTGCGCGAGCGCAACGGTGAGGTTCGAATGCGCTAGCTGCGGCTCGACGAAACGGCAGCGCTTCCGTCACCCACGTCGATCTCTGTTCTCCACACCATCGTGTACACCGCACCCTTGTTTCTGTGGATGCTCGCCCAAGACACGCCCGCTGGGGAGACCGTCGTCACAGCGCTCCGCGCCACGCCCGCGCAAACTCAATCCTCAGCCGACGTTGTCGTCGTGACCTCCGAGGAGCTACAGCGCACCGGCGAGCGATCGCTGCCACGCGCCATCGCGAAGGCGGCCGGACCTTCCGTGTGGATGCAGGAGACCAACACCGGCGGCGGCTCGCCGATACTCCGCGGTCTGATCGGGACGCACATCCTGATCCTGATCGACGGCGTACGCCTGAACGACGCGACGACGCGGGTTGGCCCCAATCAGTCGCTGAACACGATCGATCCCGCCATCGTCGAGCGGGTCGAGATCATCAAGGGGCCGGGTTCGGTGCAGTACGGCTCTGATGCGATCGGCGGCGTGCTGTTGATATGGACCAAGCGTCGTGCTGCGGGCTCCGAGAATCTGCGCGGTGTAGCCGGCGGCTTCCAAGGCGAGCTCGACTTGGAATATCAGAGCGCGTCGACCGGCGGTCGCGGCTCGCTCGAGCTTTCGGGCGGTGGCGCAAACGACGGATTCGTCGGCATCGCGAGCGCCGAACACTGGAACGAGCTGCGCACCGGCGACGGCGAGGTCGACTTCACCGGCTACGACGGACAGGCACTGTTCGGTTCCTGGGACCACACGCTCGACTCGCATCGCCGAATCCGATTGAGCGTGCGCATGCTGCGCGATTCAAATGTGCCGCGCACCGACCGACTGATCACAGGGTTCGGCCAAACGCAGCCTGCGAACAGCGTGTTCGACTTCGTGCGGCAAGAGAACGCCGGCGCAACTCTGGCTTTCGACGACGACGAGTCGGGGGCTTTGGCCGACCGCATGCAGGCGCGCGTCTTCCTGCGCCACACGCGCGAGGAGCGTGACATTCGTGCCACCGGCTCGTCGACGCTGCGCGACGAGAGCGACGTGGTCCAGGGCTATGGAGTCGGCGTCGACTGGACGAAGGTCGCGGGCGACGCACACCTATTGACCTGGGGCCTGGACGTCGAACGCGACGACGTCCTCGAGTCGGAGCGCATCGACACGAACGTCAACACGGGAGTCGAGACGCCGCGTCCAGGATCGTTCGCTCCGAACTCGCACTATTCGTCGGCGGGCGTGTTCGTGCAGGACGAGATCCTCGCCTTCGACCCCTTCGACGTCACGCTGGGCCTGCGCTACTCCTACTTCGCGTTCAGCTACAACCAGTTCACGGCAACGCCAGCCGGTGGAGCCGAGGAGGAGGGCGATTTCGACGCTCTCACGGCGAGCCTGCGGATCGCACGCGACCTAGGCTCCGAGCTACGCATCACCGGAGCGGTGGCGCAAGGATTTCGCGCGCCGCATCTCGACGATCTGGCCCGAAACGGCACGATCTTCGGCGGCACGGAGCTCGCCAACCCCAACCTCGATCCAGAACAAAGCCTCACCAGCGAGATCGCGCTCGACTACCGTTCCGGTCCGTGGAGCGGCGCGCTCGGCGTGTACCACACCGGGATCTCGGACTTCATCGGGCGCACGCTGGTCGACGAGGGCGATCCTGGGGAGACCGGCGACGAAACCTACGTGCGCACCAATTCCGGTCGCGTCGATATCTATGGAGCCGAGCTCATGCTGCGCCGGCAGCTCGGCTCGACGGAATCTCCATTCGCGCTCGAGACCGGTGTCGCATACACGTACGGCCGTCAGTACGACGACACGGTCAACCCGGTCACGGGCGTGGCCGAGTTCGACGACGTTCCGGCGCGCCGCATTCCGCCGCTCAATGGGCGTGTGTCACTGATCTACGAGCCAGTGCACTCGGAGAGCGCGCTCTCTTGGGCCGAATTCCAAGTTGTCGCGGCAGCCGAACAGGACGAGCTGAATCCTGAGGATCTGACCGACCCGCGCATCGACCCCGACGGGACATCGGGCTGGATCGTGCTCAACTTGGATTTCGGGGGTCCACTGGGGGCCCTGAGCGACCATTCCCGCTGGAGCCTTGGGGTTCACAATATACTGGATGAGGCTTATCGCGTTCATGGATCGGGGTTCGACGCTCCCGGGTTCAATGTCGTAGCCGGTTTGGAGTGGAGCTTCTGACACGAGTTCGTTGGCGACGCACATGGAAGTCGAGGACTTCGATGGGCCTCGTCGTCGGATGCCTCGCGTCAGCCGCGCTCCACGGCGGTGTTTTCGCCATCGGAGCGACGCTGGACTTCTCGCCCGTGCTGGCGGGTTGGCAGGGAGCGGATTCGTTCGGATCGGATGGCGACGATCCGCCGATGTTCACGATCCACGTGCGTGTGGGTCGCGACGACGTCGCGAGCGAATCGATCGAGGCGCACGAGCCCTCGATCGCGCCGGAGCCGCGTGAACACAGCGAGCAGCTCGTCGCGTCCGAGCCGTCGGTCGCGCGGGCGGCGCACGCGCAGAACGAGGAGCTCGTCGAGGCCCCGCCAGTCGTCGAGACCGCACTCGATTCTCTACCTGTCGTCCCGGGCCTCCCCGAGTCGACGAGCGCCGCCCTGCCCGCGCTTGCGAGCGAAGCGGTCGAGCCTGCGCGGCCAACGGTCGACAGTCATTCGCCCGCGACAGCGCCCGAGGTGCAGGATGCCGTGCTCCGTCACGAGGGATCTGCGGCGACGGCGGTGAACACGTCGAACCGGACCGCGCTCGCGAACGAAGCTGCTCCGGACGGCGGTTCGAGCGCGGGCTCAGCGGACGGAGAACGTTCGCTGCCAGCGGCACGCGCGGGAGACGGGGTTTCGGGGACCGACCGCCCGGGAACGGACGCACGACCTTTGTTCGCGCCCAAGCCAGCCTACCCGCCGCTGTCGAAGCGTCTGGGCGAGGAGGGCCAAGTCCACGTGCGCATCTCGGTCGCGCGTGATGGCCGGGTGCTCGCCGTGAAGATCGTCCGGTCGAGCGGTCATGCGCGGCTCGACCTCGCGGCGATCGAGACGCTCCAACGCTGGCGCTTCACGCCGCTCGCGGAGAGCGACGAGCGGGCGACGTCGACGGTTCTTCACTGCGTCACTTTCCGTCTTCAGTGATACGTGAACGCGCGTGTCATGCACGCGATGTCGTCACGGTCGTGCAAGGAACGGACGCACCTCGTTCCGTAGCGATTGCGCGCGTGTGCCCGAGCTTCGGCGTGTACGTCGCGGCAAGTCAGCGTCCGCGTTCGCGCGTCAGGGTTGGAGCTTGCGCGTCAGCTCTTCGATGTCGCACGACTCGACCAGCCGGCGGTCGATCGGCCCCATGCTCTCGAACTTGCGCAGCTCGCCGCCCGAGCGAGCATCGGAGCGTCGCTTCTCGGTCGAAGCCTGCGCGGCTTTGTTCTCGACCCGGTCCGTGGAGGTGTCCTGGATGACCTGCGTCAGATTGGCCGGAAGTTCCTTCGGGAGCGATTCGCGGCGCTCGAGGGCCGCGCGTGCACGCAGACACACGTCGAGCGTGCTCTGGAGGTTCGTACGGATGCGCACGAGCCGCTCGGTGTCGCCCGAGGAAGTCGCCAGTGTTTTGCGCACCTTCGCCGTCGCGACCTCGAGGACCGCGATCAGGCAGTTCAGCTTGCGAATGAGCCGCTCGCGGTATTCGGGCGAGTCTAGGCTCGCCTCGGAAAAGGGTTCTTCCTGCGGGTTCTGGCTCATGGGGTGACGCGGCTCGGCAAGAGTTGCGACTTCCTAGAGTACCCCACGGAAACCCGGGGAGCCGGGCGCGGTCCCAGCCTCGATTTCCCGCGTCACGAGTCGGAACAGGCCGTCGCGCGCCGAGTGGAACGTCCTCCCCACTGCCCAGCGTGAGTCCGCTGTGCGTGCGGCCGTCGAGTACCCGGCCGTTCGGGCCGCGCGGCACGGAAGATCACTCGATCGCGGATTGGATCATGTCGAGCAAAGCCGTCTCGCCGACCTTGCCCACGGCTGTGCAACGCGTGTTGCCGAACTCGCCTTCCGCCGCGGTCCACGGACCGATCTGGTACACGCGCACGACGTTCGCGTTCGGGCCCGTGCTTCCATGGAGCGTCGGGACCGAAGGACGGTGCGTGAAGAGATAGAAGATCTGCTCGGCGCCGTCTCCGTACGTGACGCTGACCCAGGGACCTGACGGTGCGTCGATGCGCTCCGCGCGCGTCAACTGATAGCCACCTGGCAAGAGCCGCGGCAACTGGACCGGGAACCCCATCTGCGCCGCGGAGCCGTCGGTCGATAGCGGTTCGACCGCGAAGCGCGGTCCGTGCAGGGCGATGCCCGTGAGGTCGGGATTCAGCGTGAAACTCTCGAACTCGACCGTCGCCACGACTACGCCGCGGAACGCGGTTTCGCGCCACCGCATCACGAGACCGGTCTTGGGATCGACCTCGACTCGATAGACGCTGGCGCTCTCCGATTGGCGCTCAATGTCCATCGCTACGCACGAGCGACCCGCAACCGTCGTGCGGTCGGGAAGCGCGTTGATCGTGTAGTTCCGCTGGAAGATCTCGAGGTCGCGGATCCGGAAGTCGCGGTGCAGGTAGAAGAACGAGTCGCGCGCTCGCTGGAGCAACAGGAAGACCTGTCGTTGTTCGTCCGTCATCGGAGGGGCTGCGACGGCGTCGGGCTCGACGAGGAACTGGCCGTGGCCGTCGGAGTACACCTGCTCGGTGTAGTCCATGTGCTGGCTCTGGCCGTCGACGACGTAATCGAACACGACGCGACGCTTGCCGCTGTAGGCGACCTTGAGTGGCGCCTCGGCGATGCTCTCGAGGAACCGGAGCGTGGGCGTGAGCCCGACTGTCGCCTGAAGCTCCGACGTGTCCGTGCCCACCGGTTTCGCATCGCATGCGGCCAGCGACGCAACGAACAGCAGCGAGACGATCGGGAGGCGCTTCATCGCGGCCCCCGTTGCGCGGTGTCGAGCAGTCCGCCGCTGAGACCGTCCAGCATTCCGCGCAGCAGCGGATCCGTGCTGGCGTGCACCGACTCGCGCCTCACCTCGAAGCTGTACTGCCGTTCGGGCTTGCCGCGCATCAACAGCAGACCGCCTCCCAGAACGACGACGAACACGGCGGCCGCTAGTTGCAAGATGCGCGGTGCTCGACGCGCGCGCGTGACGTCGTGCGGGCCGAAGACGCGCTCGACGCGCCGACGCAGCTCGGGCGGCGCCGCGAGACGGGCGAGGCGTCCAGCGAAACGCCGAGCGATCGCCTTCGAAGGATCGCGCAGATCCTCCGACACGAGACGGCCGAGCACATCCGGCGCGATCGAACGCTCGAGTGCACGCGGTTCGAGCACCTTGCGGTCGAGCTCGCCCGGAACGTTCCAGCGCGACAAATGAGCGACGTGTGAAACAACGCGAGCCTGCCTGTAGCCCGCGTGACAAGCCGCGACGATGCGGCCGTCGAGCTCCGCGGGAACTTCGCGACGCAACAGATCGCTGAATGCGCGCCCAAGATTCGCCGCGCGCACGGCGAACGTCGCGCAGGCCGCGCACGAATCCAGGTGCGCCCGCGTGTCACCGGGCAAGACGTCGCGCTCGCTCGTTCGCGCGAGCAGACGTTCTTGACATTCGTGGCAGTGGAGGGACATCGCTGAAATCAACGCAGGTAATGTTTGTCGAGCACCGGAGTCAGCTCGCGATCGAGTGCCTCGTGCGCGCGCGACAAGCGCGACTTCACGGTGCCGAGCGAGATCTGAAGGGTCTCCGAGATCTCGTCGTAGGAGAGGTTTTCGACGTAGCGCAGTACGGTGATCGCGCGCATTTTCGGGCTGAGTCGCAGGATCGCGGCTTGGATCTCGTTCTCGAGCTCGTGGCGCGAGGCCGCGGCGAGCGGCATCTCGACCCGGTCGTCCCGGATATCCATCCGCGGAAGATCGCTCTGCTCCGCCCCAGGCGCCGCGTCGAGCGACGCCAGCCAGCGCGTGCTCGCGCGACGTTTCATGTCGATGCTGGCGTTCACTGCGATGCGATAAACCCAGCTCGAAAACTTCGCCTCGAATCGAAAGTCGCCGATCTTGCGGAAGACGATTCCAAACGTCTCCTGCGAGGCGTCCAGGGCATCCGTTGCGCTGCCGGTGATCCGGTAGCAGACGTTGTACACCCGGTCTTTGTACTGGTCGTACAAGCGCCGGAAGGCTCCATCTAGCCCCGTGGGAGTGGTTCCCTGGCAGGCCTCTATCAGTTCTCGATCAGGATCCAGCTTCATCGACATGGTATGGGACGCCGCTGCTCCACTGGTGGTTCCGTGCCGGCTCGAGCTATCGGAGTGCGGCGAAGGACTTCGCATCTGCAAAGCCTGTCGCGCAACGACGGAACAACCGCATCCACCGCGTGCGCGGTGGAATTCATTGCACGGTCCTAACACGACCGGGGGGGTCAGCCGCCGATCAGAATCACGGGATCGACGGTGGTGTGGGTCGAGCCGACCGAAGAGCTGCAGGAGGGCGGACACGACGAGTCCCAGCCTTCTTGGCACTCGGCCGCGATCACTTCTTGAGTGACGACCGCTCCGCTGACGCCAACCGGCGACGAGCGCTGAGCGCAGATCTCATCTTCCGACCAGTTCGACGGAACTTCTTCTTCCTCATCGAGTGGCAGCGGTCGGAACACGGAGCCTCCACTGCCGGAAGCGGCCGCGTGGCCCGAAGTGCTGTTGAGCGAAAACGTCGGGTCGTCTTGGACCAACGTGATCATTCCGTCCATGTATCGGAGCTCGGCGGTGTCGGCGGACGTGGCGACGGTGGAACCGTGCCCTGCGACCGTCACAAAGAACGTGGATTCACCCGCGCGACGCACCCAACTAGGCGCGACCGGGATATCGAGCGTCGCGATCATCGAGCGCGGATCCTGCGCGGGCATGACGTGCATGTCGCTGGATGTAACGAGCCGCGAATTCGAAAGATCCAAGAGACGGCCACCGACTTGGGCGCCGATCGTCATGCGCAAGCCTTCGAACTCCGCGATTCTGCAGTAAACCGCGAGAACGACGTGCACCTTGCCATCGGCTCCATGCGCGGTCATGCCGACGCTCAAGCGCTCGACTGTCGGTCGCCATGCATCGAAGAGGGGCGACGTCTTGCGCGCCAGCTCTTCGAGATCGCTGAACCCGTCGCGATCCGTATCGACCCCGATGCTCGAGGTGCCGAGGATCGATTCTTGTCGATCCGCGAGTCCGTCCCCATCCGTGTCGGTCGAGACGACGTGCGCCGCACTCAATCGTGGCGGACTGAACAGGCTGGTCCCTACGAACGCCGACCCGGCGACGACTATCGTCAGCGGTGCGATCAAGAACCATCCGGACGACCCGACCCTCGACGTTGCGAAGTTCTTCATAGGGAGGATGCTTCAGCGTGAGCTGTCGCTTTTGGGAGGATGTCCGCTGGGGATGGACCTCATCGTAAGACCAACCCTCGGAAACGGTCAATCGAACCGCGATTTCCGGGGCGTCGGTAGGGTCCAGGCCTGTGCTACCTCGGATCGGGTTACTCGCAACGCACTCCCCGGCGGATTCCGCCACGACACCCGGCTAGGGCGCTCTCACGCGGACTGATAGGATCTCGCGCCCCACGCGCGCCCGTAGCTCAGCTGGATAGAGCGGCGGCCTCCGAAGCCGCAGGCCACAGGTTCGAATCCTGTCGGGCGTACCAGCCCTGCCGATGGCGATCAGCGGGCCGGGTTTCGTCGCGGAGCGGAGACGGCCGGTCCGCGAGGCTGTCGAGCGAGCACGCGCGTGGTCGGCCACGGGGCGCGGTTTGCGACTTCCACCGGCTGCGCGGCTGTTCGCGAAGCGCGACGTGGACATTCCAGCGGATCCGCTGGTGAATGCACTGTTCGCTTTCGAACAGCTTCGCACCGCACGCTTGAAACGTGCGTCGTGCGTCCGACGGCTAGCCCTACGGCCACGAACGATGAATTCCGTTGCTCCGGTTCGTCGTCGCTGGCGAGCGGAACCCGATTCGTGCGTCAGCAAACGGCGAACTGAGTGCGCCGCTGGCGCGCCGGTCGCGAGCGACGTGTGCGAACGCCGCGGCCGCATTCACCCCTAGGCAGCTTCCGATCGATCGTGGCGGCCGGGTCAGCGAATCAAGCCCTCTTTCCTCATCTCATCCGCGGCCGCAGTCGCGAGCTCGACGACGCGCTCCTCGATGTTCGAAGGCTCGAGGATCTCGCTCGTTCCCGCCCACAGCAGCTTGTCCTCCTCCAAGCTGTACACGAGCGTCTCGATCGAGAGCACCGTGTCGGTTCGCAGGTAGCTCGTGTCGTACGCCATCCCCCAGCCCCATCCCGAATAACCCGAGAACGATGAGTAGCGCGCGCCCGAGTAGACGCCCGGGTACGACGAGATCTGTTGCTCGCGCGCGGTGACACGCATCACCAAGGCTCCCGCGCACCCGGCATCGCGCAGTCTCGCGCGCGCGCCCGTCTGGTCCTTCAACTGCTCGAGTGAGACCAATGTGTACGCCGCGAGACCCTGTGCGCCGCGCGCGGTGAGCTCGCGAGCGAGCGCGTCCTCGGCCTTCCGTCGCGTGCTTTCCTCAGGACTGATGAAGATCGCGGCGACCTTCTTTCCGGCATAGTCGATCGGTCCGGCGTCCGGTGCTCTCCACGTCGTGCGGAACGACGTCGACGAGCAGCCGGCTGCGAGTACGGCGAAGAGCGAGGCGGTGATCCAACGCGGGAGCATGAGAGATCTCCTTCCAAGACGCGGTGTGTGTAGCCGCCCCAAGATAGCGATCTCCCAGCGAGACCTGCCGCGCTCGAGCGCCCGCAATGGTTCGCACGACAATCGCGCGAGGCTGAACTAAATCGCTTCAGCTCAGCCCTGCAGAGATCGGAACGTGATCGCGTACGTGCCGACTACGCCGGCAAGTACACCATCCCGCGCCGCTCGCCGCGCGTCTTCACTTTGCGATCGTCGATCAGGCGTCGCATCGCGGGGCGCATGCTCTTCGTGTCCGTCCCGAGCGCTGCCGCGATCTGCTCGCCGCGTTGACCGGGGTGCTTTTGGACGTGCTCGAGCAGCGTGCCCCCCTCCACCGTTCGCCGCGGGCGAGGCGTGAGTACGCCGCTTCCGCCCTGCGGCGCGGCACCGCTCAGCGCAAGACACGCGCTCAGACTCGCGCGCGCTCCGTCGAGCTCGGTGCGCAACGCGCGGTCTTGCGTCTCCGCCAGCGCCTTGTCGATCGACCGCACGGCCGCGACCACGTGCCGGACGGCCGGGTCGCGCTTCATCTTCTTCCGCTCGGCTCGTGCCTTGATCTCAGCGATCTTGGTCTCGAGGTCCTGGATCAGTTGCTCTTCGCTCCGCCGGATGCGTTTCTTGTCTGTGTCGGTCATGACTTGCTCGTTGCGCCGTTTCATGCGTCCTTCATCGTAACTTCAAAGGAGCGCGGGATGAACGCTGCAGTTCGCAGAAGTTCGACGAAGTACACGCGCCGAGGACCAACATACGCGACATCGTCACGCGTTGCACCGATACCTGTTCGGCGCCCGGCACAGCCTGTTCCGCCCGCGGCACGCAGCGCACCGGTGCAGAACGAGCCGCTGCGATGCGACTCCGTGTTCCTCGGCATGCTCACCGCGACTCCGCGCTGTTCGATGCGTCCAGGGGCAACTAGAAGCGCCTCAGCGCGGCTCGCTCGCCGGCTTCTCCGGCGGCGGCTCGTGTGCATCGGGATCGCCCTCGTCTCCACCGACGTAGCCGACGTTGCGAAGCATGTCCATCGTCGCGCTCCCCGCACCCAGCACGCGCGCCGGCTTTTTCTCGCTCGCGGAACGGACGTGATCGATGAGTCGAGCGCGCAACTCGCGCGCGACTTCCGGTTGGTCCTTGCTGCGATCGCGTAGCTGCTCCGGATCCGTCGAGAGATCGAAGAGCCGCATGTCGCCTTCACCCGGATCCGATTCCCACGCCGCGCCCCACGGCCGGCCGGCCGGCGCGTAGTGCAGCACCCACGGCCCATCGCGAATTCCATCGATCTGCAAGCGTTCGCGACGTCCGTTCCACCACCCGTGCAACGTCGAGAAGAATACGGGCTCCGACATCGGCGGGAACGGACGGATCAGATCGAGCGGCTCCTCGCTCTGCGCCAGCGTCGCACCTCCGGCGCGCGCGAGCGTCGGTGCGAGATGGCGATTCGACACGATCGCGTCGCTGCGCACGCCGCGCTGCGCGATCCCCGAACCGGCCAGGATCAGCGGAACGTGGACGAGCTCCTCGTACACGCTCTGCCCGTGCGCGAGGAGACCGTGGTCCAGGAACTCTTCGCCGTGATCGCTCGTGAACGCGACGAGCGTGTTCTCGTCGAGTCCGAGCGCGGTGAGCTCGTCGAGCACGCGGCCGACGTAGTGATCGCACGTCGCGACGGACGCCGTGTACGACCGTTCCAGCCAGCGCTGATGCTCGGGCGGCATCACGAGCTCCGGCCGCGATTCACCCGTCGGCGTGTGTCCCTCGCCCGCTTCGAGCTTCGCCACGTACGACGTGACGAGTTCCTCCGAGAAATTCGCGGGCTCGTCGCCTCCGACGAGCGCCCGCGCTTCCGGAGTCGCCATGTGCGGCATGTGCGGATCGACGAGATGGAGATAGAGGAAGAAGCGGTAGGGCGCTTGGTCGCGCAACCAACTCACGATGCCCGGCAACACGACGTCCGACTTGCGGAAGCTGTAGGCCGATGCGTCCATGCTCTCGAAGCCCTGATCGAAGTGCGTGTTCGGACCGATCAATGGGTTGCAGGAGAATGCGCCGGTGACGTAGCCGCGTGCCGCCAGCGCCTCCGCAAGCGTCTCGAGACCGCTGCTCAGGTGGCACGCGAAGTCGTCGACCACGCCGTGCGCCGCCGGCGAAATCCCGGTCAGGAGCGACGCGGTCGAAGGCCAGGTCCAACTAGACGTCGCGTACGCCTGCTCGTACAGGATCCCGCGCGCGGCCAATCGATCGAGCGCGGGTGTCGTCGGGAGCGGGTGGCCGTAGCACGACAGGTGATCCGTGCGCAGCGTGTCCATCACGATGAGCACGATGTTCGGCGCCGCGCTGCTGGCGCGTTGGCGAGTGCGCGATACCTTGCGCTCGAGGCGCAGCTTTCCGAAACCGGCGCTGATCACCGGCCAACTCGCGCGCGGGATCTCCGGCGTGACTAGCGTGGTCGACAGGCTCACGACGTCGCCAGGTCGCAAGGGTATGCCGGCCGCTCCGCCGACATGCCGCCACGCGCGCTGCCCTTCGCCGTCGGACTTCACGATGCGGATCACATCGTTGAAGACCGGCGCGCCGTTGACCTCGATGCGAAAACCGACGGCGCACTCGGGGCTGAAGTCGTACTGGCGGAAGCGCAGACCCGCGCTCGTGCGCAAGCTCACCGGTCCGTCCTCGGGCCGCACGCGAAATTGCACGCGCGCCGGCGGAGGCATGATGAGCGACGGCAGATCTCCGCCGTCGACGAGGTAGTTCCGCGTCGGCGTGAGCACGTCGACGTACGGTTCGCGCTCGGGATGCCGCTCCTCGACCGTCCAGACGCCGTCCTCGAAGAGCAGCTCGCGCACGTTCTCTTGCACGACGCGTGTGGCGCGCAGGGAAACCGCGCGCACCCAAAAGCCGCCTGGAAGGAGGACGAGAAGCGCGGCGGCGGCGAGGAGCAGGCCGCGGCGTTCGAAGAGTCGTGTGAGCGCGCGCCCACGGTAGACAGCGTGCGCGATCCATGTGAGCGCGCATGCGCCGACGATCGCCACCGCTGCTAGACGGAGCAGCCCGGCGCGTCCGCGCGGGTCGCTTGGGAGAGGGATGTGCTCAGGAACGTCGAGCGGCCAGCCTGAAAGAACCGCCAGGAACAGCACGCTGATCGCGGCGATCGCGAGAGCGAGGCGTGCGATGCGCGAGATACCTCCGCGCGACCCGCTCCCGGCCACGCTGCGCATCGCGGCCGAGAGCGCGATTCCCGCCGCCACGGCGCCGGCAGCCATTGCGAAGGGCACCGCGAAGCCGAACGTCGCGGCGATCCGCGTGATCGTGGGCTCCACCGGTTCCGCTCGATAGACGCAGAACATCACGAGCAACGCACTCACGCGCAGCGCGATGAGCGCACTCGCCGTCGCGCAGGCCAGCGTCGCCCACGCGACGATCGCGCGTGGGCGCTGAGCGGCGAGGACGTCGTCGGCTGATGTGGTCGAGGGCATGGCAGCTCGCGGTCGAGATCTCGCCGCGATTCATCCGCGCTGCACGGGTGCCGCTGAGCGTATCACGACACGTTCCGCGTTCGAGCGCTCGCGCGTGCGCACACCACCGCTCGCGCTAACGTCCGGAACCCGGCTTCACGCAGCGAAACCCGCAGTGACCCAGACCCGAGTCCGGGCTGGACTTCATGCGCGCGGACACGCGGTAGCTCGCGCAGTAGACCTCATGGCACAGGAACGAACCGCCGCGATGAACACGTTTCGGCGTGTGCGGTTCCTGCGGATCGAGGCTGTCCGCCGGACCGTCGGGGTTCGTGACGCCGCTCGGACGATCTAGCTGCGCGTAGTAGTCGGCGCGATACCAATCCGAGCACCACTCCCACACGTTGCCGGCCATGTCGAAGAGCCCGTAGCCGTTCGGCGCGAACGACCGCACCGGCGCGACGCCGAAGAATCCGTCGCGCAGCGTGTTCTCGTCCGGGAAATGACCTTGCCAGACATTGGCCCTGGGCTGGCCCACTTCGCCCGACTCTATCGGCTCGTCGCCCCACGGATGCGTGCGGTCCACGAGCCCGCCGCGCGCGGCCCATTCCCATTCCGCTTCGGTCGGCAGGCGCTTGCCCGCCCACTTGGTGAACGCGACGGCATCGTCCCACGACACGTGAACCACCGCATCACGCTCGTGACCATCGATGGAGCTCTCGGGACCGTGCGGATGCTTCCAATTCGCACCGGGGATCCAACTCCACCACTGAGCAATGTCGTCGAGGCGCACGGGATGCGTGGGCGGGGTGAACACGAGCGATGCGGGCACGAGCATCGAATCGTCCGGCTTCGGCGTACCGGGCGGGAGCTGCTGCTTGAGCTCCTCCCAGTCGGGCTTCTTCTCCGCGGTCGTGACGTAGCCGGTCGCGTCGACGAAGCGCGCGAACTCCTCGTTCGTGACCTCCGTCTCGTCCATGAAGAAGCCGTCGACGTGCACTTTGTGACGAGGGAGTTCGTCCGCGCGCGCGAGCGGATCGTTCCCGCCCATCAGGAACTCGCCGGCCGGGATCCACACCATGCCGGGAGGTGTCGAACGCGCCGGCCGCGGCGGCGAAGAAGGCGCGGCAGTCGTTCCGGGCGTGCTCGCGCTCGATTGTGCGGTCGCGACGCCCGTGCTCGAGTTGCCACACGCCGCGAGCGCGAACAACATCGCGACGGGCCATGAATGCGCGCAGCGTGACGCCGCGCGCCGCCTGAAACGCTTGTCGAGCGCCTCGATCACGCGGACCAAGCTATCGCGGCCGAGGCCGCGCGTCGCCTAGTCCATGTGCGCGACCACGCGCTCGTCGCCCATCTGCAAGCTGATCTGGATCTGCTTGCCGGTATTCGAGAAGCGGTCGAAGAACTTCGCGAACAGCACTTGGTAGGTGCGCAGCACGCCCTTCGTCGACAGCCGGTGCACGAAATCGACCAGCGTCCAGTAGCGCGGACCGTGTAGACCCTGCGCGTTCGAGTAGATCTTCGCTTGCTCGGCGACGAGGTACTCGGCGTGCAGCATGAAGAGCACGAGGTAAGGCCGGTACATCCACTTGGGCTTGATCAGCGTGGGCAGCAGCTTCATCAGCCAGGGATTGCGCACCGCGAGCGGGAAGAGCTTGTGCAGGTTCTCGATCTGGTGGCGGTGCTCGGACAGCATCGGCGCGGTGCGGCGGAAGTTCACCGGGAACTCGTCGAGGCTCGCGATCGCGTAGCCCATCTCCGTCGTCGTCTCGTTGATGTCGAACATCGGGTACGGCTGCATGAGCGACACCATCGGGTGGTCGACCTTGCACTCGATGTTGAGGCGCATCGTGTCGAACTCGTCTTCGAGCGTGCCGCCGGGACCGCCGAGGATGTTGAGCGACCCGAGACGAATGCCGTGCTTGCGGATCCAACCGGCCGCGTCGCGCAGCTGCTGCTTCGTCGTGTTCTTCTTGAAGACGGCGTTGCGCACGTGGTCGCTCGCGGCTTCGAAAGCGACGCGCGCGTACACGCATCCGGCCTTTTTCAGGAGCTCGATGTGGTGCTCCGTCGTCATGTTCGCCATCAAGATGACGTCGAACGGCAGGCCGACTTCCTTGGGATAGCGCTCTGCGAACTCCTCGAGCCAGTCGTTGCGCAGGTTGAAGATGTCGTCGACGAAGTGGACGAACTTCAGGTTGTACTTCTTGCGCACCTCTTGGATCTCGTCGATCAGGTGCGTCACCGTGCGCTTGCGGACGTACTCGCTGTTGCGCGAGTTGTAGATCTTCTTCTTCATCGCGTGGTGGAAGCAGAAGCTACAGGGCATCGGGCAGCCGCGTTGGCTGACGAAGACCTTGCGGTCGCTGTCGCGGTAAATCGCGCCGGCGTCGTACACCACGTCGCGGTCCGGAAAGCCCAGCGAGTCGAGATCCTTCACGAGCGGTCGCTGCTCGTTCTTGACGATCTCGCCCGTGCCCTTGCGCTTGAACCAGAAGTTGCGGACGTCGTAGTAGTCCTGGCCGTCGCGCAGCCGGTCGAGGAGCTCGACGATCGATTCCTCACCTTCGCCGCGGCAGATCGCGTCGATGCCCTCCGTCTCGACGTACTCGGGGCTGAACGTCGCGTGCGGTCCGCCGAAGACGGAGAGCACGTGCGGCAGCGCCTGCTTCACCTTGCGGTTGATCTCCGCGAGGTAGAGGTGCATGCCCGTCGTGACCGAGTAGCACACGACGTCGGGGTTGTACTCGCGCAGCTTCTCGAGCCAATTCTTGTCGGGGACGAACAGCGCCTTCGCGTCGTGACCTGCGTCCTTGATGGCTCGCGAGAGCCACATGATCCCCAGCATTTCCTGCGGGAGGTATTCGTCGATGAACAAGACTTTCATGCGGTCTGCTTTCCGAGCCTGCGCCGATGTCGAGCCGCTGCCGACGACTCGAATGGGCGCTGTGGTTGAGCCCAAGTATATCGGCTCGACGGAAGTCCGCTGGCCGTAGCGACTACGGCATAGCTTTTATGCGCGAGCGTCTTTCGTGCGCGTCAGCGCCGCCTCGACCTCAGTGAACGTGGCGTCGCGTCGGAAGCGGTCGCATCGAGCCAATCCTTCCGTGCACATGCGCTGCCGCAACTGCGGATCACGGAGCAACTTGTCGATCCGGTCGCGCAACTCGGATGGATTGTGCGGATCGACGAGGTAGCCGTTTTTTCCATCCTCGACGACTTCGGGGTTGCCGCACACGCGGCTCGCGATCATCGAAGTTCCGAGATTCATCGCCTCGAGAAGTGTGTGCGAAAGCCCTTCGTACTCGCTGTTCAGGACGAAGATGTCGGCCGCGCGGATGTACAGCGGGATCTTCGCGTGGGGAACATTGCCCAAGAACGTGACGCGGCGAGCGACGCCGAGCTTCTCCGCCAGCGCCTTCCACGCATCCATCATGTCGCCGTCGCCCGCGACGAGCAGATGAACGTCGCTTGGAAGTCCGGCGAGCGCTTCGATGATCCCGTCGACGCGCTTCCACACCATCAGCCGACAGATGGTGAGCAAGTAGCGCGGTCCTTCCGCGAGTCCGAGCGTCGCGCGCGCCTCGCTCGGCGACTCGCGAATCTCGGTACGCGACGGACCGTGGTACGCGTTGTAGATGCGCTGCACCTTGTCCGGCGCGACGCCGTAGTTCTGCACTAGGATCTGCCGCAAGAACTCCGAGCACGCGATGATGTGCGCGCTGTCCCGCCACCAACGGCGCTGCAGCGCGCGCATCAATCGAACCTTCCAACCATACGTCTTCGACTGAAACGTCACGATGTCGTCGCCGCCGCACCACGCATAGCGGTGCGAGATCTCCCATGCGCCGTCGACCATGATGCGGATCATCACGGGTCGGCCCGCGAGGCGCGCCGCGAATACATGAAGCAAGGCCAAGTGTTCGTTGACGTAGACGACGTC
Source organism: Planctomycetota bacterium (assembly GCA_031413895.1). Lineage (GTDB taxonomy): Bacteria > Planctomycetota > UBA1135 > UBA1135 > JANLUN01. The sequence goes on from JANOFY010000384.1 coordinate 18,861, forward strand.
GGCGCGGCGCGCGTGACGCCACACGATGAAGAACGCCTTGAGGTAGCGCAGCGGCATCGAGCCGCGCGAGATCGAGCGCACCGTGTAGGGATAGCCGCTCGGCTTGGGATCGGAGCAGAACGCGACGACGTCGACCGAGTGCCCGCGCTCGACGAGGAAGCGCGCGAAGTTCGGCACGTACACGGCCGGCCCGCCCAAATCGGGAGGAAAGACCGGCGAGGTGATCAGGACGCGCATGCGTGGCGCGAAAGGACGCGAGCGTGCGAGCTGCGGGGCCTCAGCTCCCGCACGAAACCTCGTCGCGGCTCGTGACCCGGTCGTCCTCGATCGCCCGGAGCCGCTCGACCGTGATGTCGCCGGTCGGATAATCGCCCGTGAAGCAGGCGTTGCAGAACTTCTCGATCTTCGTGTTCCCCGCGCGTGCGGCGGCGTTCATCGACTCGCGATCGAGGTACATCAAGTAGTCGACGCCGATCATCTCCGCCACCTGCGCGTGCGAGTGCATCGTCGCGATGAACTCCTTCTTCGTCGCCATGTCGATTCCGTATGGACACGGCGAAACGAGCGGCGGGCTGCACGAAGCGAGGTACACCTTCTTGGCGCCCGCGTCGCGCGCCATCGCGACGATGCGTTTTGCCGTGTTGCCGCGCACGATCGAGTCGTCGACGAGTAAGACGTCCTTGCCCTCGAACTCGATCGGTATCGGGTTCAGCTTGCGGCGGATCGAGTTCTGCCGACTGGCTTGATTCGGCATGATGAACGTTCGGCCGATGTAGCGGTTCTTGACGAGCGCTTCGCGGTACGGGACGCCGAGCGCCATCGCCATTGCGAGCGCCGCATCGCGCGACGAATCGGGGATCGGGATCACCGCGTCGGGCATCGGCGCACCGGCGTCGCGCCATTGCTGCGCCAGCGCTTGTCCGAATCGAACGCGCGTCTTGTAGACCGAGACGTCGTCGAGGAACGAGTCGGGCCGCGCGAAGTACACGAGCTCGAAAATGCACGGCCGGTGCGGCTTGTCCGAGAGCTTCCTGCGGATCACCTTCCTGTCGGCACCGACGAACACGGCTTCGCCCGCGTCGAGGTCGAAGCTGCGCTTGTATCCGTTGACGTCGAGCACGACCGACTCGCTCGCGCACGCGAACCAGCGGCCTTCGCGCGTCTCCTTCTCGCCGAACACGATCGGCTTGATGCCGAACGGATCGCGAAAAGCGACGAGGCCGACGTCGGGCAGCGTCGCGACGACCGAGTACGCGCCTTTGACTTCCTTGTACACCTGCTGCACGGCGTAGAAGACGTCCTCGGCGTTGACGCGGTGACCGGGGCGCAGACGCTCGCTGAGCGCTCGCGCGAACACGAACAGGATCACTTCGAGATCGCACGACGAGTTGAGGCGCGTGCCGCTGCTCTTGAAGTGGCGCTCCATCAACTCGGTGAAGTTCGTGACGTTGCCGTTGTGCGCCATCGCGACGCCGACGGGGAACGTCAGGTGGAACGGCTGTGCGTCGTCCTTGCGGCCGCGTCCCACGGTCGGATAGCGCACGTGTCCGACACCGAGGTTGCCGCGCAAGCGCTGCATGTTGTTTTCGTTGAAGATCTCGAGCACGAGCCCGAGGCCCTTCTTCACGTGGAACGCGTCGGTGAACGTGATGATCCCGGCGGCGTCCTGGCCGCGGTGTTGGACCGCGACGAGACCCTCGTAGATCTCCCCCGCGACGTCGACCCCGTCGGGCCCGTAGATGCCGATGAATCCGCACATGGTTCTGGCGCCTCTCGCGGGCGTTTTCGGCGCCCAGCAGAGAAGAGGAGACCATAGTTCCTCATCGGAACTCGGGCAAGCCGAGCGCGGCGCATCGGCGGCTCGAGTCCGCCGCCCAGCCACCCGCACACCGCCGTTGGCCCTTATAGTGGACCTCTTCTCCACATGCCGAACGCGAGCCTCCACCTCCCGATGAAGCGCCTCCAGTCCGCGGACAAGGTCCTCGGCCGGATCGCGTGCGTCGTCTTGCAGCCGCTGCGCTGGGCGCGCCGGGCCGCACGGCCGACGAACGGCGCCGAGAACATCCTGCTGATCAAGTTCTGGGGGATCGGGAGCCTGCAGCTCCTCACGCCGGCGGTCGCGACGCTGCGTCGCGCCTACCCCACCGCGCGGCTGACGCTGCTGACGCTCAGCGAGAACGAGGCCTTCGCTCGCGGTCTCGGCACGTTCGACGAAGTGCGCACGCTCGACGTGAAGACCGGCCGTGGCGGGGCGGCTTGGCTCGCCATCTTCGCGCGCATCCTCCGATTGGTTCGTGACGTGCGCAAAGAGCACTACGGAGTCGTCTACGACTTCGAGTTCTTCACGCGCTTCTCGGCGCTCGTGTCGCTCGCGACGGGCGCGCGCGCGACCCACGGGTACGCGGCGCCCAACGTCTGGCGCGGTGGTTTCCACACGCACACGGTGACGTTCAATCGCTACTGGCACGTCGCGCGCAACTTCCGCGCGCTCGCCGGCGGCGAAGACGGCAGCGAGGTCAGCTTCGACGAGATCGCGCCTTTCCGCTTTACGCTTCAGGACGAGCAGCGCGCGCGGCGCGAGCTCGAACTGGCGGGCGTGCCCGTCGGCCGCCCGTACGTCGTACTCAACCCCAACGCCGGCCAACTGTCGCTGGAGCGGCGCTGGCCGGCGGCTTCGTTCGCCGATCTGGCGCGGCGTTTGGCGGGCGACGACGAGACGCCGGTCGTGCTCATCGGTGCTGCCGGCGAAGCCGAGTACGTGCGCACGATCGTCGCGCGCATCGGCGCCGCGCCGGCCGGACTCGTGACGAACCTCACCGGCAGACTTTCGATCGGCGAGCTGTGCGCGCTCTTGGCGCGCGCCGGCGCGCTCGTCACGAACGACAGCGGACCGATGCATATCGCCGCCGCGCTCGGCACGCCGACGGTCGCGATGTTCGGTCCCGAGACGCCGGTCATGTACGGCCCTCTGGGAACGCGCACTTCGGCACTGTGGAAACCGCCCGTGTGCAGCCCGTGCATCAACGTGCACGACAACAAGGTCGCGAACTGCATCCACGGCCAGCCCGAGTGCCTCGTGAACATCGCGGTCGACGAAGTGCTCGAAGAGACGCGGTTGTGCCTGTGGGATCAGCTGCTCGCGCCCCCGGACGGCACGGCGCGGCGCAGCCCGTTCCGCGTCGTGCGCACGGCGAACGCGCCCGCGCCTTCCGGCGCCGTCGAAGAGTTGCACGGATGAAGGTCCTGCTCCTCAATCCGCCGGGCGAGCGCGTGTACATCCGCGACTACTTCTGCTCGAAGACCACGAAGTCGAACTACCTGTTCCATCCGATCGATTTGCTGGCGCTGTCGGGCACGCTGTCGGAGGGGCACGAGATCGCGGTGCTCGACTGCATCGCGGAACAGCTCTCACCCGACGCGGCGCACGCCCGCATCAAAGCGCTCGCACCGGAGGTGATCGTCAGCCTCGTGGGCGCCGTGTCGTGGCCCGAGGACCGGCGCTTCCTCGCGAACGAAGCGCGCTCCGGCGTGCGCGTGCTCGCGATCGGCGACGTGCTGCACGAGAAGAGCGAGGAGCGCCTCGCCAGCGAGCCGTGGATCGAGGCCGCGCTGCACGACTTCTCGAACGCCGACGCGGCGCGGTATCTCGCGAACGACATCGACGCCGTCGTCGACATGACGGTCCGCCGCGCGGACGGCACGATCGTGCGCATCCAGCGCGGCACGCGGCGCGGCGAATACCGACTGCCGATGCCGCGGCATGAACTCTTCCCGCGCCAGGGTTACCACTTTTCGTTCGCTCGTTCGGCGGCGTTCGCGACCGTGCTCACTGACTACGGCTGCCCGTACCCGTGCACGTTCTGCGTGATCGGCACGCTCGGCTTCAAGACGCGGCCGCTCGACGAGGTGCTCGCCGAGATCGATCACGTGCGCGGCCTGGGGCTGCGCGAGATCTTCTTCATGGACCAGACGTTCGGCGTCGTGAAGAAGCGCGGACTCGCGCTGTGCGACGCGCTCGCCGAACGCGGAGACTTGTCGTGGACCGCGTTCTGCCGGCCCGACACCGCCGACGACGAGCTCCTCGCCGCGATGAAGCGCGCCGGTTGCCACACGTTGATCCTGGGCGTGGAGAGCGCCGACGATCACTTGCTCGCGACTTACCGCAAGGGTTATCGCGCAACGGCTGTTCGTGAAGGGTTCGCGCGTGCGCGCAAACATGGCCTGCGCACCGTCGGCACGTTCATCATCGGTCTGCCGGAAGAGACCGAAGAGTCGCTCGAGAAGACGCTGTCGCTCGCGATCGAGCTCGACATGGATTTCATGAGCTTGAACATGGCCGTGCCGCGATTCGGCACGCCGTTCCGCAAGCAGGCGCTCGCGCTCGGGCTCGCCGATCCCGAGGACCTCGTCATGGATCAAGGCGGCGCCGACGCGTTCTTGCCGACGCGCACGCTCGATCGCGCACGCATGCTCGCGATGAAGAAGGCGATGGTGCGGCGGTTCTACCTGCGACCGAGCTACTTGTGGCGGCGGCTGACGTCGATCCGCTCGGCGCACGAGCTCACGGGCCAGATGAAGGAAGGCCTGGCGCTCTTGCGGCAGAACCTGTGACGCGCGGGGCAGCCGGCGACTGCGACCGGCCCTGTGCGTCGCGCGGTGCCACGAGCGAGTTCTCGATCCACTGCACGACCGATCGCGCGGCGTGCGCTGGATCGGTGGCATCGATCGACGCGACGTAGCGCTGACCGGCGTCGCTCTGTTTGTAGAGCGGGTCGTAGTAGTCGGTCAGCAAGCGGCGCGCGAGCGCATCGACTTCACCACGTTCGAGAAGCGCGACGAGGTTCACCGCGCTCGACCGGCGCGGCATGCGGACTTGCACGGCGGGCAGCCGCTCTGCGAGCTCGCGCATTCGCTCCGGCGACGACGCATAGTCTTCCTTCAGCACTTCGATCCGCCGTTCGATCGGCGCCGCGAGTTCGAAGTTCGTTCCGCCGTTCAGCGCACGCCACAAGCGCGGCGGCAGCGTCGCGTCGCCCACCTTGCGGCTCTCGCCCTCGAGAACGAGCACGTCCTTCACACCTGCATGAAGTCGCGCCGCGATCCGCGATTCGAAACGTTTCTGCGAACACGGTGCGAGTCCGACCATGCCGAGCAGCGAGCTGCGATGACCCGCGCACGCTTCGAGATCGAGCGTCCACCCGGGCCGCAGCGACTCGATCTCGCGCAGGACGATCGTCTTGCCGACTCCTGTGAGACCGCGGAGCACGAACACCGGCGGGAGCTCGAGTGATTCGAGCTGGGCCACGACGCCCGCGCGGTACGCCTTGTAGCCACCCTCGAGCACGATCGCGCGGTCGAATCCGAGCGCGCGCAGGAACGCGACCACGCTGCGGGATCGCAGGCCGCCGCGCCAGCAGTTGAACACGATCGGTCGTTCGGGAAGCGTCTTCGAGTGAGTGCACACGAGCTCGCTCGACATGCGCTCGATCCCACTGGATGTCATCGCGAGCACGCTTGCCTCGAGATCGGCGAACGGGATCGGCCATTCGACGATCTCGGCGATCGAGCGCACGAGCTCCACGATGCGGCCGCGAACGATGTGACGCGCTTCCTCGAACGCGGCGATGGGCGACACTTGACGGTACAGCGTGCCGATCAACGCCCGCTGCACGTCGTCGAAGAGCGGCCGGTTGTGCGCTCCCGGCACGTGATCCTCCGCGAACTCGCTCGGACTGCGCAGATCGACGAAGAGTGCGTCGCGCGCGCGCCACAGCTCGTCCGCGTGGATAGACGGTAGCGTCGGCACGCGCTGTGGGGACGGAGTCGCGTCGGTCATGTCCGCTGCTCGCGAGTATACGTCGAGCCCGCGATCGACGCGGTCGTCGGTGCAGTCGCGTTCGCGAGCGACGCAGCCGGCGACACGGTCGCGGTCGTCAGCGATCGGCCGGACGCCGCTCGGTCTCAGGAGCGCTGCGAACCGGCGGCTGCACTTCCGCCGCGCGGTGCGGATCGACGAGATGGAGCGGCGCAAGCAGTTGGCGCACTTCCCCGAAGAAGATCCGCGGCGGCGCGTTCACGAGCTCTTGGATGCGTTCGGACGACAGCAGGCGCTTCTCGCGAATGATCGCGAGCGCGCGCTTGCGCGTGGCTTGGAAGATCCGATCCTTGCGCGCATCGGGCGCGAGCTCCGCCAGATCGATCACTTCGTCGGGACGTAGACGTAGCGCATCTTCCAAGCGACGCAACGTTTCCTCGGAGCGTGGGGTGCGATCGATCGGGCGAAGACCGTCCGCCGCCGCTCGCTCGGCCCGCAGCCTGAGCAGGTGTTCGGTCATGCGCCGGAAGAAGTCTTCGGGCGGCAGATCCTTCCACTCGTCCCACTCCTTCGGCGTGAGTCCGGACGGCAAGCCGCCCCGCGCCAGCGCGCGCTCACGCAGCTCGAGCACCGTCGCTTCACGCGCGGCTTGCGGAAGCGCCCGGAGCGCGTCGATTTCCGTTTGCGAGAGCCCCTGCTTCTCGCCGAGCGCTTGGAGCGCGATCTTCGTCATGCGGCCTTGCTGCCGCTGCTTGAACTCCACCAAGAAGCGCGCGCGCTCTTCGGGCGTCGCCTTCTCCAGCTCCGCGAGCCATTCCTCCGGCAGCTTGCCGCGGATGCGCTGCGCGGTGTCGCGTGCCTCGCCTTCGACGAGATCACGCACGACTTCGCGGCGTCGCTCCGCCGGCAGTCGCTCGAGGCGGTCATGCTGCGTCTTCGAGAGCTCGCGTTGCACCCGCACGCCCGCGGCCTTCAAGTGCCGTGCGCGCTCCACGAGCTCGACGCGTTCCTCGGCGGTCAACGCGCGGTAGCGCTCGTAACGATCCTGCAGACGTTCGCGCTCGTCTGGACTCAGCGCGCGCCACCGTTCGGCGGCCGTGTCGAGCGCGGGATCGGAAGGCGACTGCGAAGACGCTTGCGGCGTGCACAGCGCGACCACGACAGCGATCGCGATCAGGAGGCGGCAGGAACGATGTTGCGCGTGAAGGTGCACGGATCAGCCCTTCGAACGCGGCTCGCGCGGTTCCTTGGGAGCGGACTCGGGTGGAACAGCGGGTGTGTTGGGCGGCTCTTCGATCGATTCGAGCTCGACCGGATCCAGCGTCGAGAGCAGCACGTCGATGTCGCCGTGCATCAAGAGATCCCACTGTTCGAGCACGTCGAGCACCGCGAGCATCTGCGGCTCGGGAGACGTTGCGAGCGGCGTCGTGCTCCCGTCAGGCAGGCTGCTGCCCGGTTCGCCGTTGCCATGAGCGACTTGGTCGCCGCGAGCAGAGCCCGGCGCCGGGACGCGGGACCGCAGCGTCCACGCGAGCCACGATGCGACGACCAGCGCAGCGACGGCGAGCACCCAGCCGACGTTCTTCGCTGCGAACCGCGGCGCACGTCGCGCTCGCGCTTCGTCGCGTCGAAGGGTGTGGAGGCCCGCGAGAACTCGCGACGCGAGTCCTTCCGGAACCGAAACGACGCGGTCGAGTTCGAGCAAGGCCTCGAGACGCGACTCGCTTGGTTCGGCGGCGCCGACCGACGCTGTTGCCGACTCGCGCGCGGTGCGCAAGCGCGCCAGCACGCTCTCCGCCAAGCGCGCCGGCGGAGCTTCCGATCGATCGAGATCGAGCAGCGCGTCGAGCCCTGTCTCGGCGAGATCGCGCTGCTGCGCATCACGCAGCCGAGAGATGACGCGCCGCGCGAGCTCGGGCGGCAAGTTCGGCTCGGGCAGCGACGCAAGGAGCAGCTCGAGCGCTTCCTCGGCTTCGAGCAGATCCCGACATGCGCCGCAACCGAGCAAGTGCTCGTGCCACGAGAGCACGACGAGCTCCGACGGCGCCGCGCGCCCCGAAAGCTTGCGCTCGAGAAGTTCGCGAAAGGACCGACACGCGCCGCTCACGACATTTCTCCTTGCAGATACGACGCGAGTTCTGCGCGCAGGTTCTCTCGCGCGCGGTGCACGAGCGACTTGACGGCTTTCTCGCTCGAACCGATCACGTTTGCGATGTCCGCGTAGGGCATCTCTTCGTACTTGGCGAGGATCAAGACCATCCGTTGATTCTCGGGGAGGCGCGCGATCGCGCCGCGCACCGCACGGACGATGTCGGTCTGCGCCATGCGCGCGGCCGGATCCGCAACTCGTTCGTCGCTGAGCTCGTCCATCCGATCGAACTCGTGCGCATCGGCCGAGGCAGACGCGTCGCTCGGGTGGAACTCCTTGCCGCTCGCGCGCTGCGACTCGTTGACCGACAAGTTGAACGCGATCCGGTAGAGCCAGGTCGAGAAGCGCGCGCTGGGCTCGTAGCGATCGCGCGCGCGGATCACGCGCAAGAAGACTTCCTGTACCATGTCCTCGCGGTTCGACCGCGCGCCGAGGAAACGGGTGAGCAGCGCGAAGACTTGCGACGAGTACGTCTCGACGAGGCGATCGAAGGCCGCTTCGTCCCCGGCCTGGTAGGCGAGCATCCAACGCACGCCGGGATCGTCTGCGAACTCGCTCTGCATGGTGCGGGGGATCCAACAGCAGGATCCGGGTCAGGTTTCGGTCGTTTTGCGACGTCGAAAGCGCTTCCTACGCCCTTGATCCTCCGCGAACCGTCGCCGGACGCAACGAAACCGCGCCGTTGGAGGACGGCGCACGGTCCGAACTCGAACCAGCCTGCGCGCGCTCACCCCCTGCCTGTTCACGACCGCGCGTTCACCCCGCGCGCGCTCACCACCCCCTCCGCATTCACCAAGGAGCGGCGGTGGCGACCAACCGTCGGGCGTGCGCGAACGGCCAGACGACGCAGGCCGGCCGGCCGACGAGCTCGCGCGTGAGCACCGGTCCCCACTCGCGGCTGTCGCGGCTCTCGGCGGAGTTGTCGCCCAGCGCGAAGTACTCGTCGGGCCCGAGCTCGAGCGGCTCGCGCACCGCGCGCTGTCCGCGCTGCGTGTAGTAGAGATCGCGCCAGATGCGGATTCCGCGGAACGCGATGCGTCCGCCCTCTCCGCCCAAGTACACGCGCGATCCGTAGCTCTTCCCCTCTTCGTTGTGATCGGACGGATGCAGATGATTGCGGTCGTAACGCGCCGAGAGCTTCGTCGCGCCGATCTCGAACGAGAGTGCGTTGTCGACGTTCGAGCAACGCATGCGCAGCCACTCGCCGGCCGCGAACGCGATCGTGCCTTCCGCCATCACTTCGTCGCGATCGCTGCGGTAGCGACGCACGATGCGCGCGCGCGCGCGTCCCGGCTCGGTGGGACGGAGTCCGAACTCGAACGTGTCGCCTTGCTCCGTGAGCCCGATGCGCACTTGCTGCAAAATCGCCTCCGCGCGCATCTCGCACTCGACCCAAGCATCGTTGACGTCGACCCTGCCGTGGAGAATCTCGTGATCGGGACCGAGATGATCATCCTTCAGTCCCCGGCGCAGGAACATCATCCCTGACTGCGCGTTGAGCGGCACGTCGCGCGCATCGACTTCCCATGCATCGCCGTTGCGCTGCCAGCGCTTGGCCGAGGGCGGGCCGAGCTGGAAGTTGGCCTCGACCGAGTGCCAGCGATCGTCGAAGACGGCGACCGGCGCCGGACGCGGAGCATCGGGCGCGAGATACGTGTTATTGATGAGAAGATCGCCCTGCACGATCCGAACGCTCTCGCCGGGCAACGCGACGACGCGCTTCACGATCGGCGTCGTCTCGCCTTGACGAAGCAGCACGCTGAGGTCGAATCGCGACGGCGGCGAGCGGTCGTACACGACGAAGACGCGCTCGCCGTGGTCTTCGGAACCGTAGATCGTCGGCTCCATCGATGCGGAATCGACGTGATAGAGATCGCCGACGAAAGCCTTCGCGAGCAGCACCGCGACGAGCACGAAGGCCGCCGTCCAAACCGCGGCGAGCGTCGATCGGCGCTTCACGCGAGTCGCACTACGCTTGCGCTCCCTGCAAGCGCAACAAGTCGGCGTGGAGCGCGCGCACGGCCTGATCGACCTCCTTGGCGTCGACCAAGAAGGCCTGACTGTGTTGATGAGTGCCGATGAACACGTCGACCACCGCGATGCGTGCGTCGGACAAGATCGAAAGCGCCTGCCGCACGATGGCCGCTTCGTCGCCGGCGCTTCGTCCGATCACGGCGACGAGAGCGAGTCCCCGTTCCACATGCACGCGCCGTCCGAGCTCGGCCAGCGCATTGTCCACGTTGGTGCCGGGAGCGAGCACGATGCTGGCTCGTTCGGAGCTGACGGACACGATGCCGGGTTCGACGCGCGCGCGAGAGAGGATCGAGAAGAGCTCCGACAGACGTGTTCCGCGCGGCTCGCTCCAACCCAGATCGAGATCGAGGCGGAGAACTTTGCGCCGCGCGGCGATGCCAACGGGACCGGTGCCGCTCGTGTGCGCCTCGAGCAGTGTCCCCGGCGCGTCCGTGTCGTTGACGTTGAGCAAGCGCACGGCGAAGTCGGCGCGCTGAGCCGGCGCGAGCGCAGCTGCGTGCAACACCTCCGCACCGTGGAACGCGTACTCGGCCGCTTGCTGAAATCCAAGGCGCTCGATCACGCGCGCATCGGAAACGATCGCGGGGTCGGCGGTCATGATGCCGTCGACGGCCTTCCATAATTGAAGCTCGGAAGCGCCGACGGCCTCGGCAACCAGTGCGGCCGTCAAGTCCGAGCCGTTGCGCCCAAGCGTCGTGACGTTGCCGTGCCGGTCTTTCGCCAAGAATCCCGTGACGACGGGAATCCCCGGCACGCCGGCGAGCGCTTCACGGATCGCCGCTTGGCTCTCCGGCAACGGCTGCGCGTCGCCGTGATTCGAATCGGTCGTGAGCCCGAGGTCGTACGCGTCGACCGGCGTCGCGAGGAGTCCATCGCGACGCAGCGTTTGCGCGACGATGCGCGAGCTCATGCGCTCCCCGTACGACAGCACGAGATCGCGCTCGCTCGAGGCAATACGACCGCGGTTCTTGATCTCTGAGAGCAGGCCGAAGAGCTCCGTGAAATGACGGTCGAGCATCTCGCTGTCGAGCGAGAGTTGCCGCAAGAGCGAGCGGTGCCGAATGCGCACGCGGTCGCCTTCCAAGTGCCCCGCCGCCGCCGAACCCGCGATCGTGTCGAGCAAGTCCGTGACGCCTTGATGCGCGCTGACCACGACGACGGGCCGTTCGCCGCCGTACTCACGAACGATCTGGCACGCGCGCGTCACTCCCGGCCCGTCCGCCAGAGCCGCGCCGCCAAACTTCAACACCTTCTCGAAGATCATGGAGTTGGAGCATACCGATGCGAACCGGCCGAGCTACAGGTTTGCCGGCGTGCGGCCGCGTAGGCGTGTGCTCCTCGCGCACCGCGGCGCGCACCTCACGGGCTATGATGGTTGCCCGCCAAACGCCCCAACCCGCTGCCGCATGCAACCCGCTGGAACTACGACATGAGCGAGATGGATCGCGACGCCTTGATCTACGACTGGAATCGGCCGCAGAACGGCGCGAGGACCAAGATCCAGTTCGACGACGAGACGCTGCGCGACGGCCTGCAAAGCCCGTCGGCCAAGGATCCGAGCCTCGACGACAAGATCCGGCTCGTGCGCGTGATGGACGCGCTCGGCATCGACACGGCCGACGTCGGCTTGCCCGGAGCCGGTGGCCGCGCGCGCGAGCACATCCTCGCGCTCGTGCGCTCGATGAAGGGTCTTTCGATCACGCCGAACGTCGCGTGCCGGACGCTCGTGTCGGACATCGCGCCCGTCGTGGACGTCGTGCAAGCGACCGGCGTCCCCGTCGAGGTGTGCGCGTTCATCGGCTCGAGCCCGATTCGCCAGTACGCGGAGAACTGGGAGCTCGAGACGATGCTCAAGCTCTCGCGCGAGGCGATCGAGTTCTGCACGCGCGAGAACCTGCCGTCGATGTTCGTGACCGAGGACACGACGCGCGCGAACCCCGAGCACGTGCGCGCGCTCTACACGACCGCGATCGAAGCCGGAGCGAAGCGCATCTGCATCTGCGACACGTGCGGGCACGCGACGCCGGAGGGCGTGAAGAACCTCGTCGGGTTCGTGAAGGACCTCGTGGCGGAGCTCGGCGTCGACGTCGGCATCGATTGGCACGGACACCGGGATCGCGGCCTCGGCTTGATCAACTCGCTCGCCGCGATCGACGCCGGCGCGACACGCGTGCACGCGACCGCGCTCGGCGTCGGCGAGCGCACGGGCAACACGGAGATGGATCTCCTGCTCGTGAACCTGAAGCTCAACGGACGGATCGACAACGATCTGTCGCGTCTGGGCGAGTACTGCCGCCTCGCGAGCGAGTACGTCGGTCTTCCGATCCCGGCGAACTATCCGGTGTTCGGCAAGGACGCTTTCGAGACCGCGACCGGCGTCCACGCTGCCGCAGTGATCAAGGCCTTCAAGAAGGGCGACCACTGGCTCGCCAACCGCGTGTACTCCGGCGTGCCCGCCGACTTGTTCGGCCTCGAGCAGGTGATCGCCGTCGGACCGATGAGCGGCAAGTCGAACGTGACGTACTTCCTCGAGAAGCGCGGCGTGCGCGCGTCGGACGACGCGGTGCAACGCGTGCTCGACTTGGCGAAGAAGACGCCGCGCCTGCTGACGGAAAAAGAGATCCTCGACGCGGCGCGGGCGTGACGTGGCGGCGGCCGTAACGGAACGTGCGCTGCGGCCCCTTGTGCCTATGATCCGTATTCGTTGACGAGCCCGTCGAGCGTCACGTTCGACCGGATCACGTCATGAGGAATGAGCGCGTAACGTCTTCTGCGCGTCGCGTTCGAGGATCACCGCGCCTTCCACGCCGGCGGCGGCCACTCACCTACCTCGAGCCCCAGCTTCGTCAGCGTCGCGCCCATTGCGGTCACGAGCTTGCGGAACGATCGATTGCGCTGGAACGCGACCGCCATGTCGAAGCGCTCGCTGAATGCAGCTTGGTCGTGCGTCTCGGAGTACGCGCGCCGCCCTTCCATCAGCTCCTCGAGCGCCGTCTTCGCGTCTCGCTTCGACTCCGGGTCACGCGGTGCCGTCGCATCTGCGCGGATGCCGCGCTGTCCGCGCAACGACTCAACCGCGGCCAGAAACCACGTCTCGTATTCACGATACGCGACGACGACTTCGCACGGCGTCTTACCGGACGCCGCGACGGCCCATCTTCGAACGCGTTCCGCGATCTCCTTTGGGCAGTCGTCTTCGCCGTCGAACAAGAAGACGACTGCCGCACAGTCAGGTTGCAGCATCGCCAATCGAGCCGCGGCCTGAACGCTCTGCTCGCCGCGCAGCTGCGATTGTGTCCGCTTGATCGGGCTGCCAATCGCGACCTCGTAGCACTGCGCTTCTGCGAGCAGCCTTCGAAGGAGCACGGGGGCCGCCGCGACTTCGCCGTGGCCCTCGACGATCGGATAGATCTTCATCCGAGCGTTTCGAACAGAGCTGCGCTGCGCAGCTCGTCGGAACCTGCGAACAAGTCTTCGGGGTGAAGCGCATTCGATCGCAGGAGTTCGCCCGCCCCCATCAGGTGCGTTCGCATCGCTTCGCGCGTCGCTTCCGACGGGCGAAGCACGTGCGAAGCGCCTTTCTGCCACGTGACGATGCGGAGGTTCTTGTCCGTGATCCACTTCGCGTCGAGCAGCTCCGGGCTGTGCGTCGTCACGATCACCTGCATCGACTTCGAGGCACGGCGGAGCAGATCAAGGATCGCCCCCAGCGCGCCGGGATGCATCGTCGCCTCGGGCTCTTCGATGACGAGCACCGACGGACTCGGCCGCTGGAAGACGGCCATGATCAACCCGACCGACCGCAGCGTGCCGTCCGACATGCTGAACGCGTCGAAGGAGAGCTTCTTCTTGTCGCCCCATTCCTGCGAGAAGCTCATCGAGAGCTTGTTGCCGTGCTTTTTCGGCCGCACGGACTTCGTCTCGGGCACGATCGCTTCGAGGATCGCTTCGATGTCCTCGCGGGCGGTCTTCGCGTTCTCTCCGCGGAGTAGCTCCTGCAGCACGCTGGCCGCGTTGCCGCCATCCGGTCTCAGCGTCGCACCGCTGTCGGGATCCTGCATCTCGCGCAGCTTGGCGGGCTCGATCGAGTAGACGCGCATTCCGCTCAGCAGTCGAAAGATCGGCGCGAAGCGCTCGTCGCCACCCACGAGCGGAAGCGCGAGCGCGGTCGGCTCCAACGCGGGCGTCAGGCCGTCGGCATTGCTCTTCCATTCGGCATTGCGATCGAACCACCACCGCGTTCCGTCTCGCCGAACGACGAGGCACTGCTCTCGAACGATCTTGAACCCGTAGTTGGGCAGCGCCTTCACCTCGAACGCGAATCGCCCCCCGGTGATTCCGTTGATGGCCCCGAACTCGAACGCCATCCCCATGTTCGGCGGCGCGCTCTTCACCGAGCTGCGGTTCCGGACGCTCGCGATCCCGCCGCGGCGATCGAACACCGCTTGGAGCGGCGAAGCCATCGACTCGGCGGCGAAGCCGAATACGTCGGCCAAGTTGCTCTTGCCCGACCCGTTGCGCCCCACGACGAAGAGCGGGTTGTCGATCTCGAGCGACGCCGACGGGAAGCTCCGAAAGCGCTTGATCGTGATCCGCTTGATGGGGCCGGGGGTCATCGAAGTGGAGCGCGCAGATTAGTCCGAGCCGGGGGTGCTGCGCCACACGTAACGAGGTCAGGGAGCGAGATGCCAGCGGAGCGCGAAGAGCGTCTTCTGCTCCACGGTCACCCGGCCGGGAAGGGTCCAGGCGAGTGTTAGTCTTCAATTGCATCGCATGACCCTGACGCGTCCCCCCTGGCTCTCCACCGAACTCGTCGGCGCTCTCGTCGCTTGGACCGCCGTCGCGACGAACGTCGTCCTCGTCAGCTTCGTTCTCTTCTTTCGGCGTGAGCCGCGCGTCGACGTGCCGCGCGTGCTGCTCGCGTTCGGCGCGTTGGCGTTGTGGGTCGGCTTTCAGGTCGTCATGGGGATGCGGATCTCGCGCTTCCTCTGCATTCACCTCGTCTATCTCGACACTTTCGTCCTGCTGCCGTTGATGGGGATCGTGCTCCTGCGTCGCAAGGAGGTCGTGCTCACGAAGCCGGTTCGCAATGCCTGCATCGCGAGCCTCGCGCTCGTTCCGATCGGCCTCTACTCGAGCTTCGTCGAGCCCTACATGCTCGTCACCGAGCGCACGACCGTCGCCCTGTCACCGAAGCGCGCGGGCAACGATCCGATCGTCATCGGCGTGCTCGCCGACATCCAGTGCGTCTCGATCACCGATCGCGAGCGCGATGCCGTCGCGCGCATCATGGCCGCGAAGCCGGACCTCATCTTGATCCCCGGCGATCTCGTGCAGCTCGGCGGTCGCAATCTCGACCGCGTCATCGACGACTTCCGCGCGCTGCTCGCGCCGCTCGATGCGCCGCTCGGCGTCTACTTCGTGCAAGGCAACTGCGAGGCGAAGAAAAAGGCCAGCGTCTTGCTCGAGGAGACGCGCGTGAGGTTCCTCGACAACGAGATCGTCGAGCTCCGCCACGGCGATCGGCGCATCACGCTGTGCGGAGTCGACCTCGAGTTCAGCGCGCCCGCGCGCGAAGTTCTGCGGCAGATCGAGACGTCGCCCGGCGGCGACGACGTGCGCATCGTCGTCGCGCACCGTCCTGACGTGATGTACGCGCTTCCATCAGGTTCGCGCGTCGACCTCGTCGTCGCGGGCCACACGCACGGCGGTCAGGTCCAGATCCCCGGCTTCGGTCCGCCGATCACTCTCTCCGAGATTCCACGACACGTCGCGGCGGGCGGCTTGCACGAGCTCGAAGACCGCCGGATCTACGTCAGCCGCGGACTGGGCTGGGAGCACGGGTTCGCCCCGCGCGTCCGGTTCCTGTGCGTCCCCGAGGTGTCGCTCCTCACCCTCGAGACGGCGAGCTCCGCGTCTAGCCCGCCTTGACCTTGTGTTTGACCTCGAGGCGTCCGGCCGGCGAGATCCCGTTCTTCTGGACGTAGGCGTTGTTGTAGGCGCAGGTGAAGCACTTGTGATAGTGCCCGCGCTGGCGGTCCTGGCACTGGCCCTGCGTCACCTTGTGCGCGAACAGCACGGGGGCCCCATCGACTCGGGTGGGGCAGAGTTGCAGACCGTTCTCCACGTTCGACATCCGGTCCTCCTCTCGAAGCCGCGCGGCGGGGAGCGCCACGCGTGTCTCGGGGGAGGCATTGTGAACCGAGTGTGGATTCCTGAGCAAGCTCACGTTGTGTGAAGGATGGCGCGCCGCAGCTCGACCATCGCTGCAGCGGCGATCTGGGCCCCGCGGTGGCTGTCCCGCGAGAGCTCGACCGCCGCCATCCCGTCATAACCGACCTGAATCAGGGTCTTTATCGTCTCGACTAGATCGAGCTCGCCCTCCCCGAACATCCGGTGCTCGTGCAGGCCGCCGGCGACGTCGTCGAGGTGTATATGGAGGAGACGCGGCGCGAGCTTCTCGATCTGCTCCCCAACCGGGAGGTCGCGCGTGACCAGCAAGTGGCCGACGTCGAGGCAGAGGCCGAGCTCGTCGCCGCGCTCTCCGAGTCGCCGGACAAGGTCGAGGTAGCCCGCGGGTCGCTGGATGAACATGCCCGGCTCGGGCTCGAACGCGATGCGCACGCGCGCGGACCGCGCATGATCGAGCACAGGTAAGAGCCCGGCGCACAGGCGATCGAATGTTCGCTCGACTTGTGCTGGCGTGCCGCCGGCCTTCAGCGGCGGGTCGATCCGGGCGTCGTCGCCGTGCTCCCCTGTCGGACTCGCGCCCGACCAGAGCGACACGATCTCGGCGTCGAGGTCCTTCGCGAGGTCGATCGAGCGACGCAGGAAGTCGACGCGGCGATCGCGTTCGGGTGCGCTCTCCTCGAGCAGGTTTGGGCGATGCTTGCGCCGCGGATCGAGGACGTACCGAGCACCGGTCTCGATCGCGAGCGAGAGTCCGTGATCCTCGGCCGCGCGACGCACGTCGACCACGAACTGGGGCCGGAGGTGATAGAGGTCGAGCTCGCCGACGTCCGGAGTGATGGCGACGCCTTCGTAACCCAGCTCCGCGAGCAGCTCGAACGAATCGAGCAACCGGTGGTGCGCAAGCCCGTTCGTGTTGTAGCCGAGACGAAACATGCACGAGCGCCGGAGCGCTTCAGCGCGACTGCGGCGGATCGTCCGAAGCGCGCGGCGCAGGCGATTCGGCTTTCACGACGCCCGGCGACCCCGGCGGATTCGCATCGGCGGACGCCTTCGCGGCGGCGCTCGCGGGAAGTGAGCGCGGCACAGTCTGCTGCGACTCGACCTCCTTCAAGTTCCGCTGGATGTCGGCGCTCGCCATGCGCGCCATCTCACCGATGGAGAGATCGCGCGGCACCGCGTCTTCGAACTCGCGCTTCACGGATTGAATCTCTTTCGCTACGCCGGTCTCGCGCCAGGCGCTGTCGAGCGAGCGTCGCAGCCGCGCGAGCTGCGCGCCGGCCTGACCGGCGACTTGCGGCAAGCGCTTGCCGAAGACGAGCAGCGCCACGATGGCGACGATCGTGAACTCGCCGAACCCAAGGTTGTCGATCAGTCCGAGGAACACGCGACCAATGTAGCCCGCGCGTCGCCGCGTGCGCTCAGATTCCTCAGCGGTACACGCCCAGCCACTTGTCGATGAGCCCGAGGCTGGAGCGGCGAAACGAGAGGTCGGGGGTCACGCTGATGCCGAAGCTCGCACCCTCGCCCGCGCGGTAGCCGGTTTCGATCTCGAGGATGAAATCATGCCCGAGGCGCCGCACCACGAAGTTGTTGTTCAAGCCTGCGTCGTCCGCGATGGAAATCGTTTGCCCCAGCTCGAATTCCCACTTCGACGTCGCGCGAAAGCGCGCTCCGACCGAAGCCGCTTCGTAGAGCCGCACTTCGTTCTCGTCGAGACCGCGGTGATAACCGAACTCGATGCCGAACTTGGGATGCGGCTCGAAACCCAGGAACGTTCGTGAGTAGTCCGTGTCGCCGTCCTGCACGTCGTACTGGCCGTCGTGGGTCATGCCGACCGGCACGTCGCCGAAGAGCGTGAGGAACTCGCCGAGGACCGCGACCGGCTGAAAGCCTTCTTCCTGACCAGAGGTGAGGTTCTCGGCGTGACTCGTGCGCACTTCCAAGTCGAGGTGTTCTTGCGAGCGCGGCTTCCAAAGTCGCGAGCGCAAGCCGATGTCGACGAATTGACCTTCGATCGAATCCTCGACTTCATCGAACGCGACCGGTTGGCCTCCCGATTCGTCGACTGCGAGATCCGTGTGGAAGCTGACGAACGGACTGATCGCGTTCACGGTGGAGCGTCCGTACCGCTTCCACAGAGTTGTCGCGAGATCGACGCCGGCGAAGAGGCCCAGCCGTGTCGGCGACTGATCCGGATCGATGCCTTCGTTCCACGCGGTCGCGCGCCCGTACACGTACGGTGTCGCGACCATGGCGCCGACGCCGAGCGGGATCGGCATCTCCAGTCGGTGCTCGGTGTCGCCTCGGAGCACATCGCGCTCGCCGAGCCCGTCGGAGAACGGAGCGTAGTAATCCGGATCGCCGTCCTTGCGTTGCAGGTAAGCGACGTCGCCGTACGCGCGGTAGAGGATCGGCCGTTCGCCGATCGAGCCGATCGGCGTCAGGCCGCGGTACGTGCCGACCGACGGCAGCTCTTGGATGTCGGTCCGATCCTCGAGCAGCACTTTGACGCTGGCGTTGAAGTAGTACTGGTCGTTCGCCTTGCGCCAGTGGACGTAGTTGTCCTTCTGTTCGTACTCGAGGTAATCCTTCTCGAAGAACTCCGACTGAACGCCCGGGTCGCTCTGCTTCGACAGAACGAGGTCGAACCACTCCTCGGCGCTCTCGTTGTAGCGCCCGCGCGTGCGAAACCACGTCCGTAGCGTGTCGCGATCGTCCGTCGGCACGCGCACGAGACCCTTGTCCTCGTTTGAATCGGGGATGCCGTCGATCGCGATGTCCAACTTGAATCGATCGGGCACCTCGAACTCGAGGCCCGTGCCGAGGATCACACCGCGCGATCCCAAGTAGCCCGGCCGGAACTTCCAGTGCCCGCGGAGATCGGTGTCCGGGAAGCCGAGCACCTTGCCGAAGAATCCTCCGATTCCTTTGCCCACGGAACCGAGCGTGAAGTTGAACGACGCTTGCACGGACGTCCCGAACTTCGCGAAGTTCCCGGCCACGATGTTGTCGATCAGAGGGACGAAGTCCTTGTCGGCGGCGTAGACGAGCGGAGGCATCGGAATCGCGACCGTGTCACCGAACGCGAGCTCGTTCTGCGTCGCGCTCACGCTGTAGCCGCCCGCTTCGGTTCGCTTGACTTCCAAGCGGCCGGTCTTGATCACGTAGTGCGGATCGTCGTAGTCACACGACGTGACCACCGCGTTGTCGGCTCGCAGCGAGGAGTCCCTGGACACGCGCATCCAATCGGCTTTCGTGCGGAGCCGTTGCGTGCGACCGCGCAGCTTCACATCGGTCAAGACGTCCGCATCTTGGATCCAGCCGTGTCCTTCCACGATGTCGAGATAGATGGACTTCGCGCGCGCCGTGCGCGCGTTGTGCCGCAGGAACTCGATGTTCCCCTCGACGTAGACCTCGTTCAGGACGCGCGCGAGCGGATGCTCGGTGAATTGCGCGAGAGACAAAGGCCCGAGTTTGGTCGGTGGCTTGGGCGCCGCCGCTGTTTCGGGCACACGCACGCGCAGATCGGGTTCGCCTGTCGTTTCCTTGATCGCGGTCTTGCCGCTCTTCAGCCATTCGCCGCGATCGACCCAGAAAAGCGCCCAATCGGCGCGCATCTCCTCGTCCGCTTGACGGAACAGCGGATTGCGCAGCACGAGGATCGTCGTCGATTCGTCGTGATCGAACGGCTGCATCGACTCGTACGTCATCGACCAACCGGACTTGGTCGCGTCTCCGCGAGAATGGAGGTAACCGCGATCGGTCGAGAGCAGCATGTTGGCGCGTTCGTATTGGATCCACGCGGACTCAGCCTCCATCGTGTCCATCGAAAGCCGCGCGGGTGAACCCTCGATGCGCAGGCGCTCCGGACTGCCGTCGAGGCGCTCGCCGAACGCCTGCACGCGCGCACCGAAGCCCGCTTCGAAACCGTCCCACGCGTGCGCGCCGTCGAGCGCGTCGGCCGGTGAAGATCCGTCATCGAGCCACTGACCCTCGATGCGCAGAGATCCCGCGTCGATCCACCAATCCTCACCTTGAGCGGATCGGCCCTTCGCGTGTGCCTTGCCGCGCAGCAAGACTTGCGTGCTGTCCGCGACGAATCGATCCGTCGAGAGCTCGAGCAGTGGTGCGCTCGCGTCGAGCGCGCGCCGCGCTTCCGGCGTGAGCCCTTCATCCTTCAACTTGATGTCGACGGCCGCGGCCTCGACGTGTTCCGGATCGAACTCCAGCCACTCCGCTGTCATCACATACGGCGCGACGCCCGTTGGAAGTCGACCCTCCGCACGGATGCGACGCCCCTCGTCGGCGGACATCCTTCCACGGCCCTCGCGGTCGAGCGTGAACAGATCGCACTCGCCGGCGAGTTCGGCCAGCGTGCGATATTCGAGCCGCACGTGTCCCGCGGCGCGCAAGTCCGATTTGGTGACGGGACCCTTGTCCTCCGGCTCGGGTGTTCTTTTCAGCACTCCGTCGACGAAGAGCTTGTCGCACGACAGGCGCCCGTCTCCTCCCGCGAACTGGATCGTCGTGCGCACGCCCTCTTCGGCTTCGGCGTGG
Source organism: Planctomycetota bacterium (assembly GCA_031413895.1). Taxonomy (GTDB): domain Bacteria; phylum Planctomycetota; class UBA1135; order UBA1135; genus JANLUN01. Next base: position 39,608 of record JANOFY010000384.1, read on the forward strand.
AACGGCCGCAACTCCTGGCCAGGTACAACCGGCGCGAGATCGAGGTGCAGCTTCCCGCCTTGGAATTCGTACTTTCGATCCGCGGCCGCGACGGTCGCGCGCGCTTCCCCGGTGGCGTCGAGGACGTTCTTGCGCGCGTGGATCTCGATCGCTTCCGTCAGCGCCTCGATCCGTGTCTCGCCGTACTCACGGAACTCGTAGCGCGCCGGCGCGCCCGACACGCCGAACAGCACCAGGTCGTCCGGTCCGTGCGACTCGACGCGCGCCGCACGGCCTTGTCCGTTCTGTCCGGTGTACGAGACCTCCCCTTCGGCGACGAACGTCTGCGCGCGCCAATCGAAGTCACGCACGAGCGCGGCGCGCGCTTCGAATCCATCCGGGTCGGCGACGATGATGCGTGCCGCGCGCGCGATCGGCACCGTGAACTCGTCTCCCTTCGACCGCAAGCTCATGCCCTGCTGCGCTTCGAGCACGATCAGCCGCGCGTCGCCTGGCACCGCTCCGCGCAGCGTCGTCGGCCCTTCGGTGACCGCGTCGACGATCTCTTCCCCGGGCACCGCGGCCGCGTAGTTCAGCGTGAGCTTGTCGCTCGAAAGATCACTGCCCTCGTAGCGCGCGGTGACCTCGCCATCGGCGACGAGTTCGCCGCGCTGGCGATCCTGATCGAGCGCAGCTCGAAGCGAGCGCTGCGCTTGGAGTACGAAGTCGAACGCGGGAACGCGAAGCTCTCCCGGTCCGCGCAAGTCGAGCGTGGTGCGCGGACCGAACTCGACGACGAGCGGACCGACACCGGAGATCTCCGCCCGCGCAGTCGTGGGAACGTCGCGCGCCTCGGGTGCGGCTGGTCCGAGAAACCGGCCGACTTGAATCGTGCCGCTCGGCGAGCCGACGAGATCCGCGCGCAGCAGCGTGCCGTTCGCATCGAAACGAAAGTCGGCCTGCTGGGCGCGGAAGATGTCGTTCTGGCCCTCGAGCACGACATCGCCTTCGAGATGCGCGGACTCGAGCTTGCCGTTCGCATCGAAACGAAAGTCGGCGCGCTCGGCGCGGAACACGTTGCCTTGGCTCGCGATCACCACCGTGCCGGAAGCGTCGGCTCCAACGAGTTCGAATCCGCGAGCGTCGCCACCTTTGCGTCCGTGGAGGCTCAGGCGCTGAGCGTCGACGCTGACCTCGCGTTCGCCAGTGAGCACGAGGCGCGCTCCATCGAACGCGCGCAAGTGGACCGCCGGAGCTCCGTCGATGAGCTCCTTCTCGACCACGATCTGCCCGGCGCCGGTCGCCGACAGCGTGACCAGCGCGCCCGCTTCGACGTCGAGCCGGATCACGCCCTCGTGGGCCAGGTGCACGCTCTCCGCGCCCGGATCCGCGTCGAAACCGAGGCCTTCCGCCGCCAGTCCTTCGCCGCGGAGGCGCACTCGCTCCTCCGATCGAAAGCGATTCGTCGAGCTCTCCCAGTCGAGACGCGGCACGTCGAGCGTCAGCGGAACGATCGGGGCGCCCTCGTGGAGCGTGAGCTCCACCGCGTCGAACGTCGCGTGCTCGCCCTGGCCGATCGTCGGACTGCCGTCGATGACGACGAACTTCATCCGTCCTTTGGCGGCCGACATCCGCGCGCGCAGCGCCCCAGTGTCGAGGTTGCGGACGTCGATGGTCAGCTCGCTCAGCTCGTACACGTCGCCGCCGATGAGATCGACGTCTTGTGCGTGGAGTTCGTACAGCGGTTTGAGCGTCGCCCCCTCGCCCGACCGCTGGACCATGTCGAGCTTGCCATCGAGGCTGACGCCGACGGGCCGCGCAGGCTTGTCGGGCTTGTCGCTGGCGACGGGAAACTCGGTGAACTCGGTCGGCTTCTGCGCATTTCCAACTGGACTCGGCGGCAGCGCAGGCTCCGGCTCCGAGCCGCGGAGCCACAGGACGAGCGCGAGGCCGATCGCGAAGACGATCAGGAAGACGACGAGCTTCCTCATCGCCGCGCCGCGTCGAGGATCGCCTGCCAGCGTCCTTGGGCACGCAAGATGTGCTCACACAGCTCGCGCACCGCGCCGTCGCCGCCGGCGCGCTGCGTCACGAGATCCGCGACGGACTTGATCTCGTCGCGCGCGTTCGACGGCGCGACGAAGTAGCCCGCTGCCGCGCGCAGACCGAGATCGGGTAGATCGTCGCCCATCGCGACCGTCTCGCTCGCAGCGATGGAACGCCGCGCTTGCATCGCGCGCACGACCTCGGACTTGTGCACCACCTTCTGGTGCACCTCCTCGACGCCGAGCTCGCGTGCGCGATGCATCGTCGCGACGCACCCGCGGCCGGTGACCCATGCGATCGTGATGCCGGCCTGCACGAGCCAGCGCAAACCGAGTCCGTCCTGCACGTTGAAACGCGGCGTTTCGTCGGCGGGTCCGTACGCCCCGTACACGACGCGTCCATCGGTCAGGACGCCGTCGACGTCGAGCACGAGCAATCGCGTGCGAGCGAGCGGCGAGCCCCCGGCACCTTCGGCGTCCCCGTTATTCGGCGCCGAGTGAAGCGACGCGCCGTCCGCGCGGCTCTCCCCCTTCCTCGATTGCGCGGCCACGGCGAACGATCAGACGCGCACGTCGAGCAGGTCCTGCACATCGAGCAACCCGACTGGGCGGCGCTCGGCGTCGATGACCGCCACTTGGTCGATGCGGAACTCTTTCATCAAGTGCTGCGCCTCCTCGACGAGATGGTCGGGGCCGATCGACTTGGGATTCTTACCCATGTACTTGTCGACGGGTTCACCGAGGTTGGAGGGGTCGAGGGGGCCTTCGAAAAGGCGCGACAGATCGCCGTGCGTGAAGATGCCGACCAAGCGACCGTCTGTATCCGTCACCAGCGCCGCACCCGGTCGCCCAGGCGTGCGATTCATGACGATCACGGCGTCCTTGAGCGAGCTGCCCGCGAGAACGAGGGGCAACTGCTCGGCCTTGCGCATCACCTCGCGCACCCGCATGAGCTTGCGGCCGAGGCTCCCGGCCGGGTGGAAGAGCGCGTAGTCCTCGCGGCTGAAGTTGCGCTCCTGCGACACGACCATCGCGAGCGCATCGCCGAACGCGAGCATCGCCGACGTGCTGGCGGTCGGCGCCAGCTTGAGCGGGCAGGCTTCCTGAACGTCGCCGATGTCGAGCACGCAATCCGCGAGGCGACCGAGCGTCGACTGCGGCGCTCCGGTGAGCGCCATCACGCTCGCGCCGATCTTGCGCGCCGGACCGATCAGCGCGTTGACCTCGGCCGTCTCGCCCGAGTTCGACACCGCGAACAAGAGGTCGCGCGCGCGGATTCGGCCCAGGTCGCCGTGCAGAGCCTCGGTCGGATGCAGGAACAGCGACGGCGTGCCGGTGCTGGCGAGCGTCGCGGAGATCTTCTGCCCGACGAGGCCGGCCTTGCCGACGCCGGTGACGACGATCAGGCCCTGGCAGCCGAGCAGCAGGTCGACCGCGCGCAGGAAGCGCTCATCCAGCCGCTGCTCGAGGTGCGCAATGGTGCGCGCTTCCAGGCGCAGCACCTCCGCGGCGCGGGCCAGGCGCACTTTGGAAGGGTCGGTGGTCCTGGCCAAGCTCGCCATTCCTCGGTGGTGCTCGTGCGGCGCAGCGAGTGTGCGAGAAAACCGCACTACGTGGATCGCGCACCTGGGGTCGGATTCTATGCCTCTCGCGCACGCCGCATCAAGCGCGGCCAACGCGGCGGAGCAGCGCGGCGCGGGATGTCGCGCGGTGTGTAAGATGCTGGCGCATCACGCCGCGCTTCGGACGTCGCTCGGACAGGATCCACTGCGAGAGCGCATTCGGCCGCGACCTCAAACCTTCGGAGTTCCACATTTCATCGGTCCGCCGTGCCCTGGCCAGCCGTGCTGCTGGCGTCGTCCTCCTGCCCGCCGTCGTGCCGATGTTCGCGGCGGGCGGCATGGACCTCATCGAGCTTGTCCTCACGATCATCCTGCTCGCGATCTGCCTGAGCGTGCACGAGGCCGCGCACGGCTGGGTGGCCTGGAAGTGCGGGGACCCGACCGCCAAGGACCTTGGGCGGATCACGCTGAACCCGATCCCGCACATCGATCCGTTCATGACGATCGTGCTGCCGGCGATCATGCTCTACACGTCCGGCTTCGTGTTCGGGGGCGCCAAACCGGTGCCCGTGAATTTCCACCGTCTGCGGCATCCTTGGCGCGACATGAGCCTGGTGGCGCTCGCCGGGCCGGGATCGAACCTGCTCCTGGCCGTTTTCTTCCTGATCGGGTGGAAGTTCTTCGTCACGACGGGCTGGTACAACAATGCCGCCGAACTGGCGGTGCTGCGTGGCCAGGACTTGCTCCCGCAGATCCTGAGCAAGGCCGTCTTTTTCAATGTCCTCCTCACCGTGTTCAACCTCGTCCCCATCCCGCCGCTCGACGGATCGCGTGTGATGGCCTGGCTCCTGCCACCTGCGCTGCGCGAACCCTACGGGCAGCTCGAGCGCTGGGGCATCTTGATCGTCTTCGGGCTCGTGTTTCTGAGCCCGGGTTTCAATGCTCTCTTGCACCGGAGCATGGAGGGGATCATCCGCCTGTTGGATCAGATCGTTTCGCTGGGAGGCGTGTGGTGAGCGACGTATTCACCGTCCGATTGGAACGTGTGTTCCAGGGTCCGCTCGACCTGCTCCTGCACTTGGTCCGCGAGCAAGAAGTCGAGATCCACGAGGTCGAGATCTCGCGCGTCGTCGAGGGCTACATCGAGTACCTGCGCGCGATGACCGATCTCGACATCGAGCTCGCCGGCGACTTCCTCGTGATGGCGGCCACGTTGATGTCGATCAAGTCGCGTTCCCTCTTGCCGCGCGATGACGTCGATCTCGAGACCGATCTCGATCCGCGCGACGAGCTCATCCAGCGCTTGATCGAGTACCGACGCTTCAAGGAAGCCTCGGAGCAGCTCGGCTCGCGGTTCGAAGAGCGCGCGCTTCAACATGTGCGCGGTCACGAAGAAGAAGACACGCGCGAGGTCGAACCGGCGCTCGATCTCGGCGAGCTCACGTGCTGGGACCTCCTCGCCGCATTCTCGCGCTTGATGCGCGAGACGCTCGCCAACCGGCCGCATCGCGTGACGACCGATCCGCGCCCGCTGCGTTTCTACGTCCACGAACTCGCCCATCGCATCCGCGAACGGGGGGAGGTCACGCTCCGCGATCTCTTGTTCCTGCTCGACGCCGCGCCGAGCCGCGAATCGCTGGTCGGATCCTTCTGCGCGCTGCTCGAGCTCGTGAAGCTCGGTCTCGTTGGGGTCACCCAAGATCGCCAGGCCGACGAGATCATGATCTGCCTCAAACCGGAGCACGCGGGCGACATCGAAGACGTGGTCGACGCCTCGCTCTTCGACGACGAAATTGCGGAAGCCGCCGCGAGCGAAACCGCCATGAGCGAGGCCGAAGCGACTCCGAGCACGGCGTGAGCTCTGTGTGGGGGTGGACGTGCGCGTGAACAGGTCCCATATTGGCCCTCCCCCTTCTTCCATCGATCACGAAGCGCAAGCGATCATCACCATGAGCAACGCACTGGACGTCACCGACAGCACGTGGGACACCGCGGTCATGCAGAGCAACACGCCGGTGCTCGTCGACTTCTGGGCGGAGTGGTGCGGACCGTGCAAGGCGATGTCGCCGTACGTCGACAAGCTCGCGGCCGAGTTCCAGGGCAAGTTGAAGGTCGTCAAGCTCAACACGCAGGACAACACCGAGATCCCGTCGCGCTACGGCATCACCGCGATCCCGACGTTCCTCGTGATCAAGAACGGCGAGGTCGCCAAGCAAATCGTCGGCGCGCAGGCGTACGACAAGTTGAAGGCGGCCATCGTGCCGCACTTGTGATCGGCCCGCGGCGCGGCCCCGAGTTCGCATCTCGGTACGGATTCGACTCGAGGCGCGCCATTCGTCGCTCCGTACGGCGCCGCCGCTCGATCGCGGTGCGGACTGTGACGCAACCGCTCGACCGCAGAGATTGAAGAGCACATGCGACTCGTCTTCATGGGCTCGCCGCCCTTCGCCGTGCCGGTCTTCGAGCGCCTCCTCGCGAGTCCGCACTCCGTCGTCGCGCTCGTCACGCGACCGGATCGGCCGCAGGGACGCGGCCGCAAGATCGAATCCTCGCCGCTCGTCGACACCGCGCGCCGCGCGTCCGTCGAGATCCTCCAGCCGAGCAGCGCGCGCGATCCCGAGTTCGTCGCCGCGTTGCGCGCACTCGCGCCGGACGTGCTCCTCGTCGCGAGCTACGGCGAGATCTTGAAACGCGACGTGCTCGAGCTCGCGCCGCACGGCGCGCTCAACGTCCACGCCTCGCTGCTCCCGCGCCATCGCGGTGCTTCACCGATCCAAGCGGCAATTCTCTCCGACGACCGCGTCACCGGCGTCACCGTGCAACGCATGGTGCTGGCGCTCGACGAAGGTGACGTGCTCCTCGCCGAAGAAACGCGGATCGGCGACGACGAGAACGCGGGCGAGCTACTGCAGCGGCTCGCGGCGCTGGGCGGCGAGGCGGCCGTGAAGGCGCTCGACCGCATCGAGCGCGGCGATGCGCGCTGCGTGCCCCAAGACGCGCGACTGGCGACGTACGCGAAGAAGATCAGCAAGGACGCCGGGTGGGTCGACTGGAAGCAGTCGTCGCGCGAGATCGCCCGATTCGTTCGCGCCATGACGCCTTGGCCGGGCGCGCGAACGACTGCGCCCGTCGGTGGCGAGATCGTCGTGCTGAAGGTGCGAGCGAGCTCACTGCCGCCGGCCAACTCTCCCGGCACGCTCCTCGAGGCACGTGGCGCGTTGTGCGTGTCGACCGGCGACGGCGCGCTCGAGATCGTGCGCGTGAAGCCGTCCGGCAAGGCCGAAATGGATGGCGCAGCATGGTTACGCGGCGTGCGACTCACTTCCGGCGCGGTGCTGGGCGCTCGATGACACGCGAGCTCGCATGGCAACTCTTGCGCTCGGGCAGCGAGACGCCGCTGCGCGACGTCGATCGTGCTGCATCGGAAGCCGGACTCGACGCACGCGATCGTGGGCTGCTGCGCCGCATCGTCGGCACCGAAGTTCGGCGGCGAGGGACGTTGCATGCGCTTGTCCGACACTTCGCATCCGGTCGACCCGACGCCGATCTCGCGGCCTTTCTCCACATCGGTCTCGTGCAGCTCTTGTTCCTGGATCAGATCCCCGACCACGCCGCCGTGAACACGACCGTCGACGCGTGTCGACAGCAATTCGGACCGAAACGCGCGGCGTACGTGAACGCCGTGCTGCGCCGCGTGATCGCAGCGCGCGTGCGCGGACGTGTGAACGATCCCCGTTGCGATCTGCCGAAGCGCGAGCTCACGCTCGGCGAGCCTGTGTTTCCCGATCCCAGCGAGCACCCGCTCTTGTGGGCGCAGGACGCGCTCTCGATGCCGGTCGAGCTGATGCGGCGCTGGGTGAAACGCTACGGCGAGGAGCGCGCATTCGCGTTGGCTGCGGGCGCGCTCGAGGAACCGGATCTGTCGCTACGCATTCTCGATACACCGACCGGTCTCGAGTCCCCCAGCGAGAACGCGCCGTTCGCAAGCACGCTGGATGCACTCGCTGCGCTCGACATTCCGCTCCGGCCAGGTGGACATCCCGCGATCCAGCTCGCGCCTGCTGCATGTACTGAGACGGTCCTTCGATCCGAACCGTTCGCGCGCGGCCTCGTCACCGTGCAGGGCGAGACCGCGCTACGCGCTGCCGAACTCGTCGATGCGCGCGCGGGAGAACGCGTGCTCGATCTATGTGCGGCGCCCGGCGGCAAGACCGCGGTCCTCGCACAGACCGGAGCAACCGTCGTCGCCACCGACGCGTCCCCGGAGCGGCTTGCGCGTCTGCACGCCACGATCGAGCGGCTCGCGCTCGGTCGGACGGTCGAGGTCGCCTCGATCGAGGCGGTGAACGCGCAGGACGAGCCACGATTCGACGCAGTGCTCGTCGACGTTCCGTGCAGCAACACCGGCGTGCTCGCGCAGCGGCCCGAGGCGCGTTGGCGGTTCGGAACCGCGTCGCAGCACGCGCTCTCCGCCATTCAAGTCGAGCTCCTGCGGCGCGGCGCCCGCCATACACGACCCGGCGGACGGCTCGTCTACGCGACGTGCAGCATCGAGCCCGAGGAGAATCACCGGCGCGTGGTTGCATTCCTCGACGCCGCGCTGGATTTTGAGTTGGAGCATGAGATCGACTCCCTCCCCGATCCGCGCGGCGCGCACGGCCCCGTCGACGGCGGCTACGCGGCCCGACTGCGGCGCCGCACGTGAGTAACGCGGCGAGAGCGCCGAGGACCGGCTCAGCGCGTCGCGCGCTCGTGACCGGCGCCTCGTCCGGAATCGGCGCGGCGGTCGCGCGTGCGCTCGCCGCGCGTGGGGATCGCGTGGCACTGCTGGCGCGTCGCGCCGAGAAGCTCTCAGCGCTCGCCGACGAGATCGCTCGCAGCACGAGCGAACGACCGCTGTGCGTGCCGTGTGACGTGCGACATCCCGAGGACATCGCGCGCGCCTTCGAACGCGTCGCTCAGGAGTTCGGGGGGCTCGACCTCTTGGTCAACAGCGCCGGCATCGGCTACCGCGCGCGCGTCGAGCAGCTCGACCCGAAGATCGTCCGCGATCTCTTCGACACGAACGTCGTCGGACTTCTTCACTGTTGTCAGGCGGCGTTGCCGCTCTTGCGTCGCGGGAACGACGCCGTCGTGGTCAACATCGCTTCCGTCGTCGGACGACGCGGAATCCCAGGCCAATCGGTCTACTCCGCGAGCAAGGCCGCGGTCATCTCGATCAGCGAAGCCTTGCGCATCGAATGGCAGCGCGAGCGCATCGCCGTGTGCACTCTGAACCCCGGCCTGACCGCGACGGGCTTCTTCGAAGCGCAAGCCAACCCATCGGCGCTCGCCGCGCCGGACATGTCGCGCTCGTCCGGACCGGACGAAGTCGCGCAGCACGTTCTCGCGCTCGACCGTTCTCCGCGGCCCGAGGTCTGGCTGCGACGGAAATGGCGCTGGCTCTCGCTCTTGTCGCTTGTCGCGCCGCGCACTTCGGATCGCGTCCTGCGCGATCGATTGGGCTGGAGCCCGGAACGCTGACGCGTCAGTTCGGATCTTCGAGCGGATCGAGCGGCGATTTCTGCAGGTCGAGGAGTACCGCGGCATCGCCCGCGTCGAAGATCGTCGACCACTCGGAGCTCGCCTCGCCCGCGGGCGCTTGCTCCGGAAGCGGTGCCGCCGGTTGCAGGCGCAGGTTCGTCTCGAGCCACTTGCGGTTCGAGCGCACCGTGCCGACCACCGGAGAGATGTGGAGGTCGCACTCCGATGCGAGCAAGCCGAGCACTTCCGCGGGAACCATCGCGGGCATGCAGACGGTGAGCACTTGGCCGAACTTGCCGATCGGCACGAGGCAGTTCTCGATCAGCATCTGCGGATCGATGTTGGCGCGCGCCTTGGGATCGGGATCGACCATGTCGACCGGCAGGAACGGGAGTCCGTAGAGCTCGCACACGACGCGCGACAGCTCCCAATCCGAGACCAAGTTGGCCGACACGAGAGCTTCGGGGAACGGCAGGTTGCCGCGCCCACTGAACTGCAGTGCCTCGCGGAGCGACTGAGGATCCACGAGACCGCGCTCGGCCAAGACTTCGGCCAGCCGGTTGTATTCGAGCCGCTGGTTGTTCTTCACGGGGCAGTTCGGGGGGGCGCAGGAAAGCCGCGTGCGAATCGGCTGCGGGGATGCGCGTCCGGTCTGTATCGGCGCCCGCGCAGCGTCCCTGGAGGACACCCTCGGAAATGGATTCGCGCCCCGCCCAAGAAGCACGTGCGCGGCCGAGCCATCCGGGCTTCCGTCCGTCGTCCACGGGGCCCGGGGAGGCCGTGGACGGTCGGTTCGCGGTCGACGCGGGCGGCGATGGGTGCGCCGCAGGGCGAGCGGAACACGGCGCGCGCGATGCTCGCCGCGCCGCGGTTTTACACGTCGAGGTTCGTCGCCTCGAGCGCGTGCCGGTCGATGTAGTCGCGCCGCGCCTCGACGCCATCGGACATCAGGATCGTGAAGATCTCGTCCGCAGTCATCGCGTCCTCCATCTCGACCTTGTAGAGGGTGCGCCGCGCGGGATCCATCGTCGACTCCCAGAGCTGTCCCGCGTCCATCTCACCGAGACCTTTGTAGCGCTGGATGTCGATCTCCGATTGCGCACCCTTGCGCACCGCTGCGGCGAGGCCCAGCGGTTCGGTGCACGTCTGCACTTCCTTGCCGCCGAGCACACGCCATTCGCCGCCGCCGCGGAACGCGAGGCTCTTTGCTTCGAGCGCGGTGAGGATCTTCTGCAGCTCCTCCGTGTGCGCGAGGTGGGCCACGGACATGTGCGAATTCTCGCGCGGCTGCTCACCGTCCGGGCCCTCGTAGACGCGCAGCTTCTCGCCGGCACGCAAGCCAACGCGCTGCAGCTCGCGGAAGTTGTCGAGCTCCGCGAGCGTGCCGAAGAAGTGATTCACGCCGCCGACTTGCGCCCAGTGCGACGGCAAGCGCTTGCCGTCGAATGAACGGATCAACTCGGACACGGACACCCCCCCCCACGGCGGAGCGACGTTGGCTGCGACGTCTTCCAGCTTCCGCAAGTCGTCGCACAGCGCTCGCA